>NZ_CP108996.1:3380962-3688322 GCF_036226565.1 Kribbella sp. NBC_00709 | reverse complement strand
ACCTGCTCTGTTGCGGGGGTTGTTGACCAGTTTGCAGGCTCAGGAGCTGCCCTCGGACTCCGATTACGCGATCCGGATCGTGGTGGTGGACAACGACGCGGACGGGTCCGCGGCCCGGGTACTGGAGGAGTTCGGCGAGGGTACGCCGTACCCGATCGAATCGGTGGTGGAGCCGGAGCCGGGTATCCCCTTCGCCCGCGAGAAGTCCGTCGAGCTGTGCTGGAACGACGACGCGCTGATCTTCGTGGACGACGACGAGGTCGCGCCCCCAGGCTGGCTCAAGACCCTCCTCCAGGCGTGGGAGAAGACGGGGGCTGACGTTGTCACCGGACCGGTGAAGGGCAACCTCCCGCCCGGCGCCCCGCCCTGGAACCACTACAGCGACGTCCACGACTCGACCGGCAAGCACACCACCGGCGAGGAGCTCCGCAAGGCGTACACGAACAACACCCTGGTCAGCCGCCGCGTCTACCACGCGGTCACGCCCGGCTTCCATCCCGCGTTCCGCTACACCGGCTCCAGCGACCTGCACTTCTTCCTCCGCGTGCACCGGGCCGGATTCCGGATCGTGTGGTGCGAGGAGGCGTGCATCGCCGAGGAGGTGCCGGTCGGCCGGACCACCCTGCACTGGCTGGTACGGCGGGCCTTCCGCTCCGGCAGCGGTGACACGATCAGCCGCCTGCTGATCCGACCGGGCGCGATCAGCTACCTGCTGGTGCTGGCCTATGCTTCGGCCCGGGTGATCTCGGCGATCGGGTTCGCCCTCGCCGGGCTGCTGCTCGGCCGGAAGACGCACCTGCTGAAGGCAGTCCGCCGGTTCTTCTCGGGCGTCGGCAGTCTCGCGGGGATAGTAGGGATCAACCATGACGAGTACCGGGAACGGCACGGGTCCGGCCACGGCCCCGGGCCGGCCTACGGTGGCGGAGCTGTGCCGGGCGATCTGGCAGGTGGAGACGGACCTGGAGCTGCTCGAGTGGCAGATCAACGGCGCTCACCCCTGGCCGATCATCCGGATGCGCGTCTTCCATGAGCTGACCCGCCGCACCGGCATCCACGGCGCACCCCATCCGGTACGACGTACGCCGTACGACAAGGCCGCTCTGGTCGCGAGGCACGTCGCCGGGATCGTCACCCGGTCCCCCTTCCCCGGCCGGTACGACGCCCTCGTCGTACCGCACCCGCGGAAACCGAACGGTGTCGAGATCTACACCGACGACCTGCGGGCAACGCTCGGCGACAACACGCTGATCCTGGACTCGGGCATCAACGGCACCCCGCTCCGCGGCAGCAAGAACCTCGACTTCTTCACCTCGGCCGCGGGCGCGATCCACCCGCGGACCGCCGATGACCGCGGCATCGGCCAAGCGCTGGAGAAACTCACCGGCGTCCGGATCCCGGTCGGCGCGCTCCTCGCTCGCGAAGTACCGAAGCACCTGCGGCTGCGCGCCCTGTATCGCGCCCTGCTCAAGCGGCACGGGATCAAGACCGTCTACCTGGTCGTCGCGTACTTCCACCAGCACATCGTCGGCGCCGCCCGCGACCTCGGGATTCGCGTGGTCGAACTGCAGCACGGCGCGATCAGCCCGTTCCACCTCGGCTACAGCTACCCGGGCCGGCCGGTGGTCGCCGATCAGCCGGACGAGCTGTGGTGCTTCGGGTCGTACTGGACGGACGTCGCGGACCTGCCCGCCGGGATGCGGACCGAGGTGATGGGCGCGTCGTTCCTGCCGCCGCCCGGGCCGAAGGATCCTCGCCGGGTGGTGTTCCTGTCACAAGGCACGGTCGGGGCGGAGCTGATCCGCACCGCGGACGCCGTCGCCAAACAGCACCCCGAGTTGGAGATCCTCTACCGGCTCCATCCGAGCGAGCGCGCAGAGGACTACGAGATCCCGGCCGGGCTGCAGGTGTCGACCGGCGGCAGCACGCTCGACCTGCTCGCCACGGCGACGTACCAGGTCGGCGTCTCCACCACCGCACTCTTCGAAGGCATGGCGCTCGGCTGCCGGACAGCGGTCGCAGACCTCCCCGGGCACGAGTACCTGGAGCCCGCGATCGCGAAAGGTCACGCGCTACTGATGAGGCGGCCGGCGGACCTCATTCGAGCGCCGCGCTGCGACGACCCAGGCAGCTACTACGCGCCGAGCGACATCTCACGGCTCGCGGCCGAGCAACCCGAGTAGCCGGTCCTGGAGCGGGGCGTCCGGCGGGACGGGTACTTCGGCGCCGTACACCTCGATGCCCTCGCCGAAGGCGCCAGGCGTGCGGTACTTCGCCATCAGCTCCGGTGGGATCGCGACCGCGGTCGCCCAGAGCGGCTCGAGGTCGACCGGGTCGATCGTCTCGTCCTGGCCGGTGGCGCGGGCGAGATCCCAGCCGTGCAGGACGAGGTCGTCGGACACCACCTGGTCGATGTGCCGCTCGGCTGTCAGCCGCCCGCCTGGGGTGTCGCTCTCGGTCAGCGCGGCGATGGGGTCGTCGAGCACGTCCTCCACCGCGGCGCGCGCCTCCTGGAACGCGGTCAGCGGATCGTCCGACGGCTCCAGCTTCCGCGCGACCGGGACCAGCATCACCGCGTGCATCGTGACGACGTGCTCGACCACGTCCCGCGCGGTCCACTTCGCGCACGGCGACTGGTTCTCCCACTGGTCGACCGCGACCGCCGCGACCTTCCGCTCGAACGCATCGGCCCGCCGTCGGTACCGCTCCGCGATCTCGCCCATGACCGCATCCTGCCGCCTGGGCGAGTCGGGGGGAAGGTTCGGGATCTGCAGGCATGCATAAGTGCCCGTCGACCGCGCTGAGGCGCGTCTAGATCGGGGTTATGCATGCGTGGGCGTCCACCCAAACTGTCGGCGGCGCCTTCTACCGTCTGCGCCATGCGGACGGTGGACTTGGGGCGGACGGGGATGCGGGTCAGCGAGCTGGGGTTGGGGCTGGCATCGCTCGGAGGGATGTTCGCGGCCGTTCCGCAGCAGCAGGCGGTGGCGACGATCGATCGGGCCTGGGAGCTCGGGGTCCGCCTGTTCGACACCGCTCCGGTCTACGGGTACGGGTTGTCCGAGCAACGGGCCGGGCTGGCGTTGCGCGGGCGGCCACGCGGCGAGTTCGTGCTCTGCAGCAAGGTCGGGCGACTGATCGAGCCGGGCGGGCCGGATCTGCAGCCGCTCTGGGCCGAGCCGCCCGCCGGGCTCGGGCCGAGGCTCGACTACTCGTACGCCGCCACGATCCGCTCGCTCGAGACGAGCCTGGAGCGGATGGGCATCGACCGGATCGACATCCTGCACATCCACGACCCCGAGCTCGACTACCCGGCCGCGTCGACCGAAGCGTTCCGGGCTCTGGTCGAGCTCCGCGGCCGCGGCACGATCGGGGCGATCTCACTCGGCGTCAACCACGCCGATGTCGCGGCGCGCTTCCTCCGCGAGACCCAGGGCGTCGACTGCGTGCTCCTCGCCGGGCGGTACACGCTCCTCGACCAGACCGGCCAGGACGAGCTCCTGCCGCTGTGCGAGAAGCTCGGCATCGCGGTGCTCGCGGCCGGGGTGTTCCAGGGCGGTGTCCTCGCCGACACCGCGGACGGCGCACCGCACGGGTACGCGCGGGTCCCACCGGACGTCCTCCGCCGCATCGACGTACTGCGGGAGCTGTGCCGGCGATACGACGTACCGCTGCTGGCGGCTGCGGTGCAGTTCCCGTTGACGCATCCCGCCGTACCGGCCGTGGTCGTCGGGGCACGGAGCCCGCGGGAGATCACCGAGATCGCGGCGTGGCTCGATCTCGAGATCCCCGAGGCGTTCTGGGGCCGATTAAGGTCTCGGCTATGAGGTACATGCTGCTGCACAAGACGAATGACAACCTCGAGGCGGGCAATCCGCCCGATCCGGAGATCCTCGAGCGGGCCGACGCTGTCCTCGAGGAGATGCGTCAGGCCGGGGTGCTGGTGCTCGGCGAGGGGCTGATGCCGAGCTCCCGGGGTGCGCGGATCACGTTCCCGGTGCCGGGTCAGCCGCGGGTGATGGACGGCCCGTTCACGGAGACCAAGGAGCTCGTCGCGGGCGTCTCGATCATCCGCGTCGACACCAAGGAGGAAGCCGTCCAGTGGGCCCTCCGCTTCGCCGAGGCCGACCCGTACACCCCGATCGACATCCTGGAGATCGCCGGCTAGAGCGCCAGGTGCAGGATCGGGGCGGTGTCCGGCGAACTACCCCGCGCTGACGCCTTCCTCGGCGACCACCAAGGAGTCGATGGCCGCGAAGAACCTGGCGATGCCCGGCAGGTTCGGGCCCTTCTCGCGTGATGTGGCGAAGTCCTCCGGCGTCGCCCAGTCGACGATGTCCAGCCACTCGTTGTCCGGCAGCTGCACCAGCCGTGCGCCCAGGAATCCGGCGCGATCGGCCGCGAAGTCCTTCAGCATGTCGGTCCGGGCGGCGAGCAGCTCCTCGGTCTTCTCGGCCGGCACGCGGAAGCGGGTCAGTTCGACGGTGGTCATCAGGGTCCCTTTCAGGTCAGGTTGGTGGCTGCCCAGCCGGTGATGTCCTCGTGCCGGATCGCGGCGGCCATCAGGTCCGGGAACAGGTCCGGTGTGCAGGCGAACGTCGGTACGCCGAGATCCGCGAGCGCGGCCGCGTTCTCGGCGTCGTACGACGGGGTGCCCGAGTCCGCAAGCGCCAGCAGAGCGATCACCTGTACGCCGGACTCCACCAAGGAACGCGCCCGCCGCAGCATCTCTTCCCGGACCCCGCCCTCGTAGAGGTCGGAGATCAGGACGAGCACTGTCTCGGCCGGCTTCGTCACCAGCTCCTCGCAGTACGCCAGCGCACGATTGATATCCGTCCCGCCGCCCAGCTGCGTCCCGAAGAGTACGTCGACCGGGTCGTCGAGCTGATCGGTCAGATCCACGACCGCGGTGTCGAACACCACCAGACTGGTCCGCAACGTCCGGATCGAACCGAGCACAGCACCGAACAGCGACGCATACACGACCGACTCCGCCATCGACCCCGACTGGTCGATCGCCAGCACGATGTCCCGCTGCACGCTGTGGTTCCGCCGCGCGTAGCCGACCAGCCGGTCCGGCACGATCGTCCCGAGCGTGGGCGAGAAGTGCTTGAGGTTCGCCCGGATCGTCCGGTCCCAGTCGATGTCCGAGTGCCGCGGCCGCGCCGTACGCCCGGCCCGGTCGAGCGCACCCGTGACCGCGGCCCTCGTACGCTCCGCCAGCCGCGCCTCCAACTCGGCGACGACCCGACCGACCACGTCCCGGGCGGTCTGCTTGGTCTCCTCGGGCATCACCTCGTTGAGCGCGAGCAGCGTGCTGACCAGATGTACGTCGGGCTCGACCGCGCCGAGCAGCTCCGGCTCCATCAGCATCCGCGTGATGCCGAGCCGCTCGACCGCATCCCGCTGCATCACCTGTACGACGGTGCTCGGGAAGTACTGCCGGATGTCGCCCAACCACCGCGCGACCCGCGGCGCCGACGAACCCAGCCCGGACGACCGCTGCGTCCCCGACTCGCCCTCGTCGGCGTCGTACAACGCAGCCAACGCGGCGTCGACGGACCGGTCCTCGGCCGACAGCGTCGTACCGGTCTCCGGCTCGGCCTCGCCACCCAGCACGAGCCGCCAGCGGCGCATCCGCTCGTCACTCATGAGACCCCCAGCAGCTGCGCGACCACCGGCAACGCGGTCGCGGCCAGCTCCTCGTCGAGGTCGTTGTCATCAGCAACGACTAGCGAACTCGGGTCCGCGAGCACCCGCGCCCGCGCTCCGATCGACCGCCGCTCCGGCGCCGCGAACGTCCCGAACGTACGCCGCAACAACGGCAGGACCTCCACGAACGCATCGTCAGGGATCGCGCCCAGCCAGTCGTCCACCAACGCGAGCAGCCGCTCGTCGTGCACCAGCAACAACCCGCCGCCGGCCAGGAATCCCTCGACGTACCCGGCCGCGTCCGCGGTCGGCGTACCGGGAGACAACGCCCGCCCCAACCGCAGCGCGACCTCGTGATCCGGCGACCGCGACGTGTCGAGCATCAGCCGCGTCAACCGTCCCCGGATCAGCGGGGGCACTGAGGCCCGATCGCTCAACCCCTCCAACGTGTTCAGCCACTCCTGTTGCACGTCCTTGGCGAGCAGCACGGTCGCGTCCTGTACCCCGTCGATCAGCTCCTGTACGGCGCCTGCCGCGTCCGGGTCGAGCCCGTGGACAGTCCGGCCGAGCCCCGCGCACACCCGCGAGACCATCCGCCCCGCAACCGCGGCCAATCCGGCGGTGTCAGTCCCACGAACGTCGCCGTACCGGGATGCTCGCGCCAGGGCAGGGAGTGCCGCCATCAGATGGCCGACATCGGCATCGGCGGCCGCCCGGGTGTCGATCCCTTGCAGTAAGGGCGGCAACGCGTCCGCGAGATCGGCGAGCAGGGACTTCTCGAGCGCGGCCGTGACGTCGGCCAATGTGGTCGAATCGGCCGCCTTCAGCATCACGGTCGTCGCGGCGCCGAGCACCGTCGTACCGTGCGCGCCTGCGGCAACCAGCTCGACCTCGAGGCCGGGATCCCAGGTCAGGCGCCACATCTCCCGGAACGTGCCCTGCGCCCGCCTCTCGTCCACGGCCGGCACACCCCAGTCCACACCGAGAATCCGCAACCTGTGCAGGAGTCTGGACTTCTCCACGTCGTTCGGCTTGCGCAGGTCGAGCTCGATCACTCGCTCGGTCGCATCCCGCTTCATCCGCAGCCGCCGCGCCTGCGCGGCCAGGTCCGCCGCGACCGGAGCCTGTGGCGTCTCGCCCGGCACGGACCCGAGCAACTCCCCGACGACCGCTTCCCGCGTGACGAGATCGAGCAGTACGTCGTTCCCACCGCAGAGCACTGCCCGCGTCGCCTCGGTCACCTCACTCAGCCCGGCGAGCGGTCGTTCCCTCAATGCTGCCAGGGTGTCTGCGAGGCGGACCGCCTCGATCACATGCGCACTGGAGACGGGCAGATCCTCGTCCCGCAGTACCTGAGCGACCTTGGACAGCCACCGTGTGGTGATCTGATCCGGCGCGGTGAACAGATGGTGGTACCAACCGGGTGACGTGATGCCGGCGCCGTACCCGCTCGTTGCCGCGAGCCGGCCGTGCGTCCACGGCACCCAGGTACAGGCGATCTTCCGCTTCGGCAGGCCTTTCAGGATCCGTTGGTCGTGTGTTGCCGGGGGCAACGGCAGCTCCAGCGCCGGGACATGCCAGGCGCCACAGACCACCGCGATCCGTTCGAACCCCTCCCGGATCGCTTTGCGCAGCACCATCCGCATGTAGGCCTCGCGCTGCGCTTCGCGGCCGGTCGCCTCCTCGCCGTGACGCAGTTCGCGCATCGCGTCGGCGATCACCGTGAACGGCTCGGCGCCGTCACGCCGCGACTCGATCACGTCGTCCCACCAGCGCTCGGGATCGTCGTACCCGCCGGCCTGCGCCAGTGTCGAGAGCGGATCCATCGACACCGAGCGTCCGCCTCGGGATCCGAACTGTTGCGCCGCGGGCAGGTCGCAGAACCGCACCGGCACCCCGGCGCTCAGCCCGTACTTGATCGCCTGCCACTCGGGACTGAACACCGCGAACGGCCAGAACGCGGCGTGCGTCGAGTCATCGACGGCGTACGCGAGCAAGGCGACCGGCGGCTCCATCTCCTCCGAGGCCGCCAGTTCGACGATCTTGTCGGCCTCCGGCGGTCCCTCGATCAGCACCACGTCAGGCTCGAGCTCGGCCAGTGCGGTCGCCACCGCGCGCGCCGATCCGGGCCCGTGGTGCCTGATCCCGAGCAGATGAACGGTCATCCGAAGATCTCTCGGCAGGCCCGGTAGAACGGCGCCCAGTCGTCGCGTTCGCGGACGACGGTCTCGAGGTACTCCGACCACACCACCCGGTCCGCGGCCGGATCCTTCACGACGGCGCCAAGGATGCCGCCGGCAACATCCGTCGGCCGCAGTACGCCGTCGCCGAAATGCGCCGCGAGCGCGAGACCGCCGGTGACCACGCTGATCGCCTCCGCGGTCGACAACGTCGCGGACGGTGACTTGACCGCCGTACGACCGTCCTCGGTCCGGCCGGAACGCAGTTCGCGGAAGATCGTCACCACCCGGCGGATCTCTTCGAGCGCGTCGTCCGGCTGCGGCAGTTCCAGCGCCGAACCGAGCTGCGCGACCCGGCGGGAGACGATCTCCACCTCGTCGTCCGCGGATTCCGGCAGCGGGAGTACGACGGTGTTGAAGCGCCGCCGCAACGCCGACGACAGCTCGTTGATGCCCTTGTCGCGATCATTGGCGGTGGCAATGACGTTGAATCCCTTGCGGGCCTGGACTTCCGTGGCCAGCTCGGGGATCGGCAGCGTCTTCTCGGACAGGATCGTGATCAGCGCGTCCTGGACGTCGGACGGCATCCGGGTCAGCTCCTCGATCCGGGCGATCTTCGCCTCGGCCATCGCGCGCTGCACCGGACTCGGCACGAGCGCGGCCTCACTGGGGCCTTGGGCAATCAACTGGGCGTAGTTCCACCCATAACGGATCGCTTCCTCCGCTGTACCCGCCGTACCTTGCACGAGCAGCGTCGAGTCCCCGCTGATCGCGGCCGCGAGATGCTCACTCACCCAGGTCTTCGCCGTTCCCGGTACGCCGAGCAGCAGGAGGGCCCGGTCGGTCGCGAGGGTGGCGACCGCGACCTCGATCAGCCGCCGCGGCCCGACGTACTTCGGCGAGATCTCGGTGCTGCCCGCCGTCCCGCCGAGCAGATAGGTGACGACCGCCGACGGCGACAGCTGCCAGGCCGGCGGACGCGGCTTGTCGTCGGCGGCCTCGAGCGCCAGCAACTCGTCCGCGTACTCCACTTCCGCATGCGGGCGAAGGACTTCAGTTGTCATGACAGCTCCTCGTACATCTCGCGGCGGAAGGTCAGGGTCTCCACCAGGCGGCGACGCCAGGTGTCTTCCTCGCCGATGGGTTCGCGGGTGATCGGATGGTCGAGTACGTCGGGCGGTACGGCGCGGGCCGCGATGCTGGCGAGCCGGGCCCAGGCGCGGTTGGCGCCGACCTTGGCGAGCTGGTCCAGGATCATGTTGGCGAGGGACTCCGGCCACGGCACCGGCAACCCGCCGACAAGTTCGGTGACGTCCACGGTCTGGCGCAGGGTGTCGACAGCTCTGGCCCATTCGTCGGGCGGGAGTAGTCGCAGCAGCTCTGCCGGACTGCGCGTCCCGGTGTCGGCGGTCATCAGCAACAGCTCCCTCGCCCACTCCACCGCACTGACTCTCGGATCTGGCGCGCCACCCTCGCGAATGGCGGCCTCAGCCCAGCCGGCTTGCAGGACCGCGGGCGCACAGCCCTCCACCGGCAGCTGGAGCCAGGCGATGTCCATCGCCGAAAGGGGAGTGTTGGCAACGATCTGCAGGAACCACCAGGCGCGTTTGCCGATGCGTTCCGGGTTCTGGGAGTCGATGCCGTCGCGCTCCATCGTCTGTGTAAGGCTCCGGGGCAGATCCACCGCCAGCACGCCCTGGGTGTGAGTCAGGTGCGAGTGCAGGCGCTCGGTCATGCGTTCGCCGTACTGCGATCCCGGGACCCGGGCGAGCAGGCGCGCGGCGACCCGGCGTACCTCGCGGGAACGGTCGTCGAGGGCAGACTCCAGGAAATCCTCGTCCTGCAAGGACAAACCGTCGGCGAGGAGGCTGACGAAGTCGGCTCGGGTGGCCGCGGACTCGGTCGGCCAAACCTCCGCCAGCGCCTCCCTCGCTGTGGCGGGGTCCTGGCTGCGGAGTACGCGCAGCCAAGTCCGGCGCTGGATGGCGTTGCCGTGCGTCCACAACTCCGGGTCGTTGCTCTCAGCAACGGCAGCGTGGAGGTAGCGCCACTCGGGATTGAGATCCGCCAGCCAGCGCGCGCGACGACCGGCGGCTGCGATCACGAGCGGACGGTACTCGGCGCGATGACGGGCGTAGTCCGCGAGCGCGGGCAGGTGCTCGGGCGGTACACCCCAGCCGCGGGCGTCGGCGGCGCGCAACCACTCGCCGAGCGCGGAGGTCTGGAAGCCGCCGAGCATCGCGGCCAGCCGACGGATAGCGCCGGAACGCGGCAGCGGCCGATCCTCACCGGGGGCGGCTGGGATCGGCTCGAGTTCGCGGAGGGGCTTGCGGCCGGCCCGTTTGTAGACAGTCGCGAGGGCGGCGGCATCGAGGAGGCCGCCGTCGCCGAGGCGCTCCTGGATGTGCTCTGGAAGATCCTCGAAGTGTGCGGGCCGGCGATCGGTGCCGAGGAGCGCCGAGCTGACCAGACCGTCCCAGCCCTTCACAGGATCACCGGCCGATCGTGATGCCAGCAGGTCATCGGGCGAAGGCCCGCGCGGTTCCACTCGCCCGCGACCGTGATCGGGTCGCCGGCCGACACCGCGAGGAGCTTCCAGGGATCCCAGCCTGGCAACAGTTCGAGCCCGTCCCCGTCTGCGTCCACCAACGCCCAGCCGTCACCCTGCCGGGCGGGTCGTACGTCCTGGAGCACCAGCGGCCAGCGCTCGTTCCACGGGTTGGCGGCGAGCGATTCGACGTACGACGCGAGCGCTTGCCGGGCTGTCGATCCGGCCGGACGCGGCGCTGGCTGGCGGGTAGCCGTCTGCGTGAGGAGCGCTCGCATCGGGAGGGCGCCCGGATAGAACGAGAGTGCGCCGGGGACGTGCTCGCCCGGCCTGGCAGGGAGCGGGTCGAGCGGCCGGCCGGCGGCCGCGAAGTTGAGGAGCAGGCCGAGGCGACCGGTTGTTGCCCCGCGCAACCAGACGCGGCGGACGGTGAGGCGGTCGTCGGGCTCGATCACCCGGCCGAGGGCCAGCCAGTCGTCCTCGACCTTCTCGCCCTCGGCCAGCACGCGAGCGGTCTCGGTCGACCAGCCGATCCTGGTCTGCACGGTGTCGGCGAGCGACGGCGGGAGGTCGGCGAGGCGGTCGTGGGCGGAGACGATCAGGTGAACGAGGGACAGCTCTTCGAGCAGTTCGCCCGGCCAGCCGTGTCCGCGGCCGACGACGGCCGCTGCACGTCGTACCGCTCCGGCAACTCCTGGCGCCTGTGCGTCGACCATGCGCGCGGCGAGGCGGCTGAGCTCCGTGTACGCCCGCTGGTCGAACCCGCCGAGCCCGACCCGCACCTGGTCGTCCAGCCAGCCCTTCAGCTCGGCCATGCCACTCGACACCCGATCAGTACGCCGCGACGCGCGCTGCTGGGCTGCGATCGGATCGGCAACCTCACCCGGCTTCCGCTCCGGCCGGTCAGCCCGCGCGGCACGCTGATCCAGCCATGACGTCACCCACTCAGGCTCATCGCCCTGCTGGACGCTACCGGCGGACCAGAGCAGCAACAGCCCCAGCGCATGCTTGCACGGGAACTTCCGGCTCGGACAGGAGCACTTGTACGCCGGTCCGCTCAGCTCGACCGCGGTCTGGTACGGCTGCTTGCCGCTCCCCTGGCAGAGGCCCCACACCGCGCGCTCGGACGCTCCGCTACCGGTCCACTTCTCGTCCCGGGCCAACCCCTGCCCAGCCTTCGCGGACGCAGCATCAGACGCCAGCCCCAGCACCTGCTCCGCGTCCCACAACCCCACACCACTCCCTCACCACCGGCCTACCCGAAGCATGCCACTCCCCGCCGACACGCCCCCGACCCGACGCCCAGCCAGCCCGAGCGCCGAGTCGTGGCGATTGGCGGCCGGCCCTTCCGCCGAGTCGTGGATCCTGGCTGCTGAAAACTGCCGAAACTCACGACTGGGCGGACGGCGCCGCCGCCAATTGCCACGACTCGGCGGCGAGGCGGGTCAGCCGAAGGGCTGGCGCTCCGGGCTGGCGGTGGCGTCGGGGTAGCCGTTGCCGGTCGCGTGCGGGAGGTACGGCGACGAGCCGTCCGAAGGGAACGGCGGCGGGGTGGTCGACGCCACCGAGCTCGTCGCCGCGGGCTGCGGGCTCGGCGTGGGCGGGGGTGGGGTGGTGGAGAGGGTGTCTCGGACGGTGCCCAGGAGGCGTTGTTCGACTTGTTGGAGTTCCGCGACGCGGGCTCGGATCTCCTGCTCTTCGGACCGGGCTTCGGAGAGGAGCTGGTCGGCTTCGGCGTGCGCGGTGGTGCGGACGTGGTCGGCCTCGGCGTGCGCGGTAGTGCGGACGTGGTCGGCCTCGGTGCGGGCGGTTTCGCGGAGGTGGTCGGCGGTGCGTTGGCTGGCGCTGAGGACGCTCAGTTCGTACCGGCGGAGTTCGTCGACCAGTTCGCCGGCGGGGCGTTGGGAGTCGAGGATCGCAGCGGCGGGTTGCGGGATGCCGGCGCCGGGCAGGGTGTCCTCGAGGTCGGCGATCTGCTGGTCGACGCGGGTGAACAGGTCCGCGACGTCAGTACGCATCTGCCGGATCACGGTCGCGGCCGCCTGCACACGCTCGTTGGCTTCGCGCTCGCGTTCACGGGCCGTCCGTTCGGCTGACGTGATCACGTCGAGCGCCACGACCGCCGCCCGCTCAGCGGGATCATCAACAGACACCCCCGCAGCACCGTTGGCGCCCGCAGCACCCTCCGCACCCATCGCGCCCGTCGCGCCTTCCGCGCCCGTCGCGCCCTCCGCGCCCTCGGCGGCCGTCGTGCTCATCGCGACGGTGCGTCTCAGTGGCACCTCGTGGATGAAGAGGACGGCCAGCAGGCTCACCACGGCCGCCCCGGCCGCGATCACGAAGATCCGGCCGGTTGCGTCGCCGTACGCGTGCCGCACGATCTCCGCGACCGGCGCCGGCAGCGAGTTCACGTCGAGCACGCTCCCCGACCCACCCTGCGCCGCAGCAACCGCAGCCGGACCGAGCGCCTTGATGTGCTCGGCGATCGAGTCAGTCACCCGCGTCGCCAGCACCGCGCCGAGCACCGACACCCCGACCGCACCACCCAGACTGCGGAAGAACGTGACCGACGCGCTCGCCGCGCCGACCTCGCTGACGTCAACGGTGTTCTGTACGGCGAGCACCAGGTTCTGCATCATCATGCCCATGCCGATGCCCATCGAGAGCATCCCGAGCCCGATGTACCAGTACGGCGAGGTGTGGTCGATCGTCCCGAGTACGCCGAGCCCCGCAGTCAGGAACATCCCGCCGAGCACCAGGTACCGCTTCCACTTCCCGTACCGCGTGATCAGCTGCCCGGACCCGACCGACCCGAGGAACGACCCGAACATCATCGGGATCGTCAGCAATCCGGCCTCGGTCGCGCTGTACCCGCGGGCCACCTGGAAGTACTGCCCGAGGAACACCGCGCTGCCGAACATCGCGATCCCCACCGAGAGGCTCGCGAGGATCGCCAGCGCCGTCGTCCGTTCCCGCACGACGCGAACCGGTACCAGAGGCTCGCGCGCATGCACCTCGACGACGACGGCCAGCAGCGCGAGCACCGCCGTACCGCCGAGATAGGCGCCGGTCTGCCAGGACCACCACGGGAAGTGCACGCCCGCGAACGACACCCAGATCAGCGGCAGGCTGGCCGCGCCCGCGATCAGCAGTGCGCCGAGGTAGTCCATCTTGACCTTGCGCTTCACCACCGGCAGGTGCAGGAACCGTTGCAGAACGATCAGCGAGATCACGGCGAGCGGCACGCACACGTAGAAGCACCACCGCCAGCCCAGCCACGACGTGTCCACGATGACGCCGCCGACGAGCGGCCCGGACACGGTCGCGAGCGCCATCACGGCACCCATGTAGCCGGAGTACCGGCCGCGGTTGCGAGGCGGGATCGCCGCGCCGACGATGGCCTGCGCGAGCGCCATCAGGCCGCCCATCGCGAGCCCCTGCAGTACGCGCGCGCCGATCAGGAACGGCACGTTCTGCGAGGCGCCGGCCAGCATCGAGCCGGTGACGAACATGATGATCGCGAGCTGCACGAGCAGCTTCTTGCTGATCAGGTCCGACAGCTTGCCCCACACCGGCGTGGACACGGTCATCGCGAGCAGGCTGGCGGTGACGACCCAGGTGTACTGCGTCTGCGAGCCCTCGAGGTCCGCGATGATCGTCGGCAGCGCATTGCTGACGATCGTCGAGCTCAGGACCGCGGTGAACAGGGCGGCGAGCAGCCCGGCGAGGATCTCCAGGATCTCCCGGTGCGACAGCTCCGCGGCGGCCGTCGGCGGCGTGGGCGCAGTCGGAGGTGGCGGCGGCGTGGCTGGTGTGGTGTCCGGCTCACCCCCGGCGTACCGGGAGCGATAGCGGTTCGGTGTGTCGGCCGGGGGTGTGGCCGGCGAGGTCCGAGTGGTGGCAGACATCAGTTTCCGTTCGTACGGCGGGATCGCGACGACCGGGGTCAGTGGCGTGCACTGGCCCCGGGGCGGAAACGGCTGACATGTCCTCACACAGCCCGATATTTGGTTGCAACTACCAACAATATCCCCGCAGCGTCAGCAACCGCTCACCGGGAGCCAGTGAACCGTTCAGCGCAGAGCGTGGCCAATTATGAGACGAGCCCTCCTCGGAACTCGCTTTCCGACGTACGATCCGGTGCTTGTTGAGTAATCAACACCCCCGGCGGAGCTGTCAGGGCCCGCCGGGGGCTCACGCGAAGGCAGCGACCAGTACGTCGGCGCAGTCCAGCTGACCGCCCGCGACGACCAGCTGCCCCGGCGCGCTCAGCGCCGGCGCGAACGGGCCCATCCAGAGCGCTCCTTCGGCGGACTCACACGCGGTGCCGTAGACCACGGTCCAGGCCGGCGATCCGGTCGCCATCTCCACGATCGCCGCCTCGAAATCGTCCACCGGCCGGCCGATCACCGGCTCGAACCCGGCCGCCCGGCAGGCCGCGGACATCTGCTCCTGCAACCACGGATCGGCCGGGAGCCGCAGCGGCAACGCGGCCAGGTCGATCAGCTTGACGCCGTCGTCGGCCTGGTACGCCGTCGGCACCAGGACGGAGAGTGGATCGCGCCAGAGCTCGACGACGTGCAAGTCGGCGGCGGCCACCTCCCCGCGGACGAACGCGACATCCAGCTCACCGGCTCGCAACGCGGCGAGATAGTCGCTGGTGGAGCCCGACGTCAGCCTCACGTCGAGGTCCGGCGTCTGCGCTCGCAGCGCGGCAAGACCACGCTCCAGCCGATCGCGGAGCCCGGGCGCCATGCCGATCCGGAGCACGCCGGAGCGCCCGGAAGCGAGCTCGGCCGCGACGTCGCCGGCCCGGTCCGCGGCGGCGAGGACCGCGCGTGCCTCGCGCAGCATCCGTTCGCCGTCGCCGGTCAGCCGCACGTGCCGGGACGACCGATCGAGCAGCTGCAGGCCGAGCTCGCGTTCGAGCCGGGCGACCTGCTGGCTGACCGCGGGCTGGACGATGTTCAGCCGCTCGGCGGCCCGGCCGAAGTGCAGTTCCTCGGCCACCGTGACGAAGTACCGCAGCTGCCGCAGCTCCATCGACCACCCCCGGCGATCACGATTCCTTATCGCTGTACAGCGTAACTGCGTCTGGGTCGCCCGCTCCCGGACCCGTTGACTGGTGGACATGAGGATCGGACTGTGGATCGACGAAGAGGGCAAGACCATCGACGAGATCGGCGCCGCCGCGAAGGCCGCCGAGGACAACGGCATCGACCGGGTCTGGTTCAGCCAGCGACTCGGCTGGGACGCGTTGACGCTGATCGCGGGCGTCGCGCCGTACACCTCGACCATCGGGTACGCCGTCGGCGTCGTGCCGGTGTACCCGCGGCACCCGCTCGCACTCGCGGCGCAGGCGCTCAGCGTGCAGGCGCTGACCGGCAACCGGCTGACGCTCGGCGTCGGCGCGAGCCACCCCCACATGGTGGAAGGCATGCTCGGCATTCCGATGGACCGCCCGGCGGCCTACGTGCGCGAGTACGTCGAGGCGCTGGGCCCGCTGCTCGCCGGTGAACCGACCGACTACGTGGGCGAACGCCTGACCGCCCGCGGCCGGCTCGAGATCGCCGGGGCCGAGGCGCCTGAACTCATCCTGGCCGCGCTCGGTCCGCGGATGCTCAAGACCGCCGGCGAACTCACCGCCGGTACGACGACCAGCTGGGCCGGACCCGAGGTCATCGAGAGCTTCATCCGCCCGACGATCGACGCAGCGGCGACCGCGGCGGGCCGGCCCGCGCCGCAGGTGATCGCGGGCGTCTGCGTCGCGGTCACGGACGATCCGGAGGCGGCCCGGAACTGGATCGGGTCGCACTACGGCGCGGCCGGCGACATGCCGTCGTACCGCGCGGTGCTGGATCGCGGCGGCAAGGGCGGACCGGAGGAAACCGCTGTCCTCGGCGACGAGGAGACAGTGGCCAAGGAGCTCCAGCGGTACGCGGACGCCGGTACGACGGAGTTCCTGGTCTGCCCGGTCGGGACGGGCGCGGAGGTGGAGCGGACGATCAGGTTCGCGCTCGACTACGCGTAGGCGTGTCCAAAGCCCCGACCTGGCTCCGACTTATCCGTAAAGGGAAAGGATGGGCACATGGAGCTCCAGGACGTGGTGCAGCAGCGGATCGACGAGCTGGTCGAGACGGAGCTCGGGCTGCAGGTGGCGGTGTACCGGCACGGTGAGCTGGTGGTGGACGCGGTCACCGGCGACGGTGTGACGCCGGAGACCTTGTACTACGCGGCGTCGACCGGCAAAGGTGCGTCCGCGACCGTCGCGAACGTGCTGGTGGACCGCGGCATGCTCGACTACGACCAGCCCATCGTGGACCTCTGGCCCGAGTTCGGTGCGCACGGGAAGGACAAGGCGACGCTGCGGCACGTGCTGACGCACTCGGTCGGTCTGCCCGCGCTGCCGCCGGACGCGACCCGGCAGGCGTTCCCCGAGCTCCCCGACTACCTTGCCGCGGCGGAGCCCTGGTGGGAGCCGGGGACGAAGATGACGTACCACGCGGAGACGTTCGGCCTGCTGGTCGGCGAGATCGTCCGGCGCGCGACCGGCCGCTCGATCTCCGCCGTACTGCGGGAGCTCATCACCCCGCTCGGTATCGAGAACGACGTGTTCTTCGCGCTCCCCGCGGACCAGCGGGACCGGCTGATGCCGATCGTCGAACCGGACGGCGCCGAGGAGACCTTCGCGATGCTGGCCGGAATGTTCAGCAAGGTCATGCCGCCGGCGATGCAGCCGCGGGCCGCCGCACTCAACCGGCCGGAGGAGCTCGCGATCGAGGACGCGTCGAGCGGCATCCTCACCGCTCGTGGCATCGCCAAGCTGTACGCCGCATTGATCGGCGAGGTGGACGGCGTCCGGCTGGTGCGGCCCGAGGCGGTGCCAGTGATCACCGGGCCGGCGCTGGTCGCGCAGGACGAGTTGCTGGGCAATCCGGCGACCTGGGCGCTCGGCCTGCCGATCGGCAGGCTCGGGTCGACGGCGGAGGAGAGCCCGACCACGTTCGGGATGCCGGGCATGGGTGGCAGTGTCGCCTGGGCGGACACGCGCTCAGGCGTCGCGTTCGCGTTGACCAGAACGCTTTTCGATCCGGCCGGGTCTCCGTCCGCGATCGAGATCGGCAATCTGGTTGCGAAAACTCTTTGCTGAAAACCCTTTGTGGTAAGGGCTTTCAGCTTTCAGGATTCGCGGACCGAGCGCTGGTCGACCCAGACGAGATGGCCGTGGTGGCTGACGAGAACCTCGTCGGCCCCGGCCGTCCCGCTCCGTCGACCCAGCTCCTGGCCCGCGATCCAGCGTCCGCCGATGAGGACCTGGACGGCGACCGGCCGCGCCGGTGAGGGGGCTACGGGCATGGCACCTGCTTCTGGACAGGGGCGGATGTGATGGGAAGGTTGTGGGGGCTGGTTTCCCAACCAGACGCAAGCCTACAACCGCCCGATGACCGACCGTTAGTTGTAATTCAGATTCGTCAGGGAGCTTTATGTCCAAGCCGATCTTCGTCGTGCAACTGCATGACGCGCGGCGGCTGCACTACGACGTACGGCTCGAGGTCGACGGGGTGCTGAAGTCGTGGGCGGTGCCGCGGGGACCGTCGCTGGACCCGATCGTGAAGCGGCTCGCGGTGTTCACGACGGACCACGATCTGGAGTACGCGTCGTACGAGGGGGTGCACCGCGACGCGCAGTACGGCAGCGGCGCCGTGATCGTCTGGGACGCCGGCGTCTACACCAATCTCACCCGCGACGACCGGCGCCGGCTCGTCGATCCCGCGGAGGCGATCGAGCGCGGGCACTTGAAGGTGCAACTGCACGGCGTGAAGCTCAACGGCGCCTGGGCCTTCACCCGGACCGGCGCCGACTGGCTGCTGGTCAAGGTGAAGGACGCGGACGCCGACCCTGGCCTGGATCTGACGGTGACCGAACCCCGCTCGGTGCTGAGCGGTCTGACCATCGAAGAGATGGCCGCCTCCTGATCACCAGCCGTCGATGTGGAGAACGTCGTCGAGTGGCTGCCGCGCGGCCGGCTTGAAGTCGGTGCCGATCGTGTACGCGGTCGGGATCAACACCGTCTGCCGGATGTCCTCCGGTAGACCGAGCAGCTCGGACACCTCCTGCTCGTAGCTCAGGTGCAGCGTCGTCCACGCCGTACCGAGGGCACGGGCCCGGGCGGCGAGCATGTAGCTCCACGCCGACGGCAGGATCGAGCCCCACAGGCCGGCCTGGTTCCCCGCGGGCAGCGAGTGGACCTTGAGGCAAGGGATCACCAGCACGGGGACCTGCCCCATCCGCTCGCCCAGGTAGGCCACGCTGTCACCGACCCGTCGCTGGACCGGACCGCGCTCGGGGTCGTCCGCATGCAGCTTCCCCGCCGCGCCCGGACCGGCCAGGTACTGCTCGACCGACCGCCGGTAGTACTCACCGATGGCTGCGCGCTTCTCGGCGTCCGTGATCACCAGCCAGTGCCAGGTCTGCCGATTGCTCCCCGACGGCGCCTGCAGAGCGATCTCGATGCACTCCCGGATCAGCTCCATCGGCACCGGTCGTTCGAGGTCGAGGCGCTTGCGGACAGTCCGGGTCGTCGTCAGCAGCTCGTCGGGGTTCAGGTCCAGGGTGTAGGTCACGCGGAACAGTGTGTCAGCAGACGTACGTGCTGTTCGGGTGCACCTTCTCGCAGTACCGGACGTGCAGATGGTTGTCGTGAGCGGGCCAGTTCATCGTCAGGCCCTCGTTGATCAGCGTCGGGTCGTTGAACCAGATGTACTTCACGTGCCCGGGCGCCGCGGCGCGGACGGCCTGGATCAGCTGGCGAGTAGCGGCACGGTCGTACGTCGTGCTCTCCCAGGTGATCCGTCCTGCGATGCATTGCGCGTTGTCCGTACGAATCGGCCAGATGTCGATGTCCATGCCGTTGTCGTGGCTGGCATGCCCGGGGAGGTCACCACCGTGCTCGAACCCGGCGTCGCCGTACGGAACCTTGCCCTGGTTGGTGGTGCTCGTCGGAAAGAAGGCATTCGACAGGACAAGAGGGTGTGAGATAGTTCTGAAGCAGACTATCTGCTAGCGGAAGGATTCACGATGGCTCTGAACCTGTCGGCCGACGAGGTACTGTCCACGACCCGCGCCGTCCGGAAGCGGCTCGACTTCTCCCGGCCGGTCCCACGCACGCTGATCGAGGAGTGCGTCGACCTCGCGACCCAGGCGCCGACCGGACGGAACCGGCAGCGATGGCATTTTCTGGTCGTCACCGACGACGCCCAGCGGCGGGCCGTGGCGGACATCTTCCGGCGGGCGCTGTCCCAGGCGGCCGGCCAGCCGTTGACTACCGACGACGTACGGCGGATGAACCATCACGCCCGCTCGACCGAGCGGGTGTTCGACAGCCTGCGGTATCTCGCGGACAACATCCACCGGGTCCCGGCGTTCGTGATCCCGGCGGTGGAGGGACGCACCGACCGGGCCTCGGCGGCGGACCAGTCCGGGACCTGGGGCTCGATCCTGCCGGCGGTCTGGAGTTTCATGCTCGCCGCCCGCGAGCGTGGGCTGGGGACGGTGTGGACCACCGCCCAGGGCCCGCTCGAGCGGGAGCTCGCGACGGTACTGCGCGTTCCGTACGACGACGTGATGCTGGCCGCGTTCATCCCGCTGGCGTTCACGATCGGGACCGACTTCAAGCCGGCGAAGCGGGTCCCGCGCGATCAGGTGCTGCACTGGGACCGGTGGTAAGCAACGGTCACTCGAACGGGGTCGGGTCTCCGGCACCGACTCGGACGAGCTCGGGGACGTCCTCGGAGAAGTCGACGACCGTGGTCGGCTCGGTGCCGGCCTCGCCCTCGATGACGGCGTCGATCTGGTTGTCGAGTTCTTCCTTGATCTCCCAGCCCTGCGTCATCGGCTCCTCGTGGCCGGGGAGCAGCAGGGTGCTGGAGACCAGCGGCTCACCGAGCTCCGCGACGAGCGCCTGGGTGACCACGTGGTCCGGGATCCGCACGCCGACGGTCTTCTTCTTCGGGTGCAGCAGCCGGCGCGGAACCTCCTTGGTGGCCGGCAGGATGAACGTGTAGCTGCCCGGCGTGGCCGCCTTGATCGAGCGGAAGACGGCGTTGCTGATGTGCACGAACTGCCCGAGCTGCGCGAAGTTCTCACACACCAGCGTGAAGTGGTGCCGGTCGTCGAGGTGCCGGATGGTCCGGATCCGATCGATCCCGTCCCTGTTCCCCAGCTGGCAGCCGAGCGCGTAGCAGGAGTCGGTCGGGTACGCGATCAGCCCGTCCTCGCGGAGCAGGTCCACCACCTGCCCGATCGACCGCCGCTGAGGGTTCTCGGGATGGACGTCGAAATACCTGGCCATGACCGGGGAGCTTAGCCCTATTCGGCCAGGCCGATCGGCGTCGCGGTGACCACCAGGTTGTCCTCGTAGCCACCACGATCGGCGTGGTACGGGCCGGTGCAGGTGATGAGGATCAGCCGATGAGCCACAGTCTGGTCGAACGCACCGCTCTTGGTCGCCAGCGCGTCCTTCGGCACCGACTGGACCGACACGACCCGGTACGACGCCGTGTGGCCGGCACCGTTCAGTACAACGGTCTCGCCCGGCCGCACGTTGAGCAGACGCGCGAAGAAGCCGATCTCGGTCTTCGTGTCGACGTGCCCGGCCAGCACCACCGAACCGAACGGATCACCGGCTTCGGCGCCGCCGTCCCACCAGCCGACCCGCTGCGCCATCGCGGGCACCTGCAGCTGGCCGTTGACGGTAGTTGCCGGCAGCACCGGTGCGTCCTTGCCGCCCGGCAGCACCACCTGTTGCGGGACGAAGCGGATGCGTTGGCTCGGAGCCGGTGTGCCGACCCGCCCCGGCGGCGCCGTCATCGGCACCGTCGGGGTGGGCACGGAAGACGGCGTACCTCCCTGCGTGAAACCAAACGTGGGCGTCGGCGTAGACACCGCGCCGTCCGCCCCGGCGGCACAACCCGCCAGGGCGAGACAGCACAGCGCCGTACCGGCTAGTGCCCGCTTCAGCGGCGGACTACTTTCCGTGCCGTGACGACAGCGACACCCAGTGCGGCGAGGAACACCACGACCCACAGTCCGGACTGGCCGGCGGGGCTCTGCGCCTGGTCGAGCCCCGCCATCTGTCCACCTGTTCCGGTGTTCACCACACCCGGCTTCGACGACCCGGTGGCCGGCACCTTGATCGTGCCGAGCGCGACCGTCATCGTCTTCTGGCTGGGCGCACCGATCGCGAACACCCGAGTCAGGTAACCGGCCTTCACCGGCAGGTCCAACGGACCGAGAACAACAGGAGACGTTGCGCCGGTGGGCACGATCTCGACCTTGTAAGTGGCCGCCGGAACGACCACGTCGAGCGATTCACCGTTCGCCACGTTACGGAAAAGCACAGTTCCGTTCACCCGAATGTCAGCCGGCCCGACGGCCGCGTCGTGCGCAACCCGCAAACCGGCCTTGTCCGCCGGCACCGCGGTCAGCTTGTTCGCGTACGTCGTGATCAGCGGCGCACCCGTCGGCGACACCGGCTGATGGATGACGACGTCGAGGCTGGCGCCGGATCCGGCCGCGACCTCGCGCTGGATCACCAGCTTTCCGTTCTGCTTCGCGGTGATCATCCGCTTGCCGGACGCGACACCGAACGGCCCTACCAACTTGCCCCCGGCCACCCCGGTCGCGACCTGATGGCCGTCGACACTGATGTCCAGACTGCGCCCGGGTAGCCCCTGGACGAAGTACAAGTTGGCCCCCGCGGCTGCGTCGGCCGGTGCCATCAGCGCTGCCGGCGCGGCCGCCACGGTGACGGCGAGCACCAGGGACAGCACCCTGCGAATTACCGGACCACGAATTCTCGAAATACCTTGGTTTACCGCCCGGGATTGCCCGGACACGCTCCGTTCCTGCATTTCCCTCCCCCTCCGATGTTCATCGGAAAAATAAAGCAAGAATTGCCCGACCCCATGAATTCGGGCGTATCGTATGCCCCAGTCCGACCGGACCGGAAGGGGAAACGGTCAGGTCCGTTTTTGGGGGGCGGCGACTCGTGGCAGGACTCGGCTCACCGCACCGGCTTCGCAGGTTCCTCCCCGAGCGGGCATCGGGGGTGGAGGAGCCCGGACGCACGGCACGATTCCGGATCCTGGCGGCGGCCGCGCTGGTGCTGGGGTACAGCGCGACCGCCGCTTGTTCGAACGCCGGCGCGCTGCCTGTCTCCCCGAGCCCCGGACTGAACAGCTCGCGGCCGGCTGCCACCACCAGCGCGGTCCCCGTGGGCAGCACGCCCGGTCCGGGCGAGACCAAGCCCGGCATCCAGCTGATCGTCGTACCGCAGCGGGACGGGTCGTTCGACATGACCGAGAACGTGATGTTGCCCCAGGCCACCGACATCCTGCCGCTGCAGCTCCCGACGTCCGGCGACCACCTGCCCGGCATGATGTCCCGGACAACGCCCCGGGTGACCAACCTGAAGGTCGTCGCCGACGACCAGTCCGTGCCGATCGGGAACACCACCGTCACCGCCGCCGGCGACCTGCCGCTGACCGTCTCCGCGACCAGGATCCAGCTGACGTACCGGCTGTCCGGATCGACGGTCCTCGCCTCGCCGTCGGCGTCGACGCGCGCCAGCTCGGCCGTCCGGCCACTCACCGCCAGCGCCGGAGGCACGCTGCCCACCAACGTCACGGTGACCAGCGGCCTGCTGAACGCGATCTGCCCGCTACTGACCGAGACCAGGTGCGCGGTCGGCGATCCGCCCATCCTCGGGATCCAGCCCGGCATCCCGGCCAGCAAGGCACTCGTCGTACTCCAGCTGGATCTGCCACGCTGACTGCATGACCGAAGATCGGATCGCTCTGGGTACCGCCCGGGGCCGGTGGGTGCTGGCGGCGACGGCGCTCGGGTCGGGGATGGCGTTCCTGGACGGAACGGTCGTGAACGTCGCCTTGCCGGCCATGGGCGAGGACCTCAACGCGAACATGGCCGGCCTGCAGTGGATCGTGAACGGCTACATGCTGATGCTCGCCTCGCTGGTCCTACTCAGCGGCTCGCTCGGCGACCGGCTCGGGCGGCGGCGTACGTTCGTCGTCGGGGTGGTCTGGTTCGCCATCGCCTCGATGGTCTGCGCGATCGCGCCGACACTCGAGGTGATGATCGCGGGCCGGGTCCTGCAGGGCATCGGCGGCGCCCTGCTGACACCGGGCAGCCTGGCGATCCTGCAGACGACGTTCCAGCACTCCGATCGCGGCAAGGCGGTCGGCACCTGGTCCGGTCTGACCTCGGTCGCCGCGGCCGTCGGCCCGTTCGTCGGCGGCACCCTCGTCGACAGCGGGGCCTGGCAGCTGATCTTCCTGATCAACGTACCGATCGCGCTGGTGACCGTGCTGGTCACTCTCCGGCACGTGCCCGAGACCCGCGACGAGAGCGCCGGCGGCAAACTCGACCTCAACGGCGCGCTCCTCGCGACGCTCGGTCTCGCCGGACTGACCTTCGGCCTGATCAGCGCCGGTGACCACGGCTTCACCGATCCGATGGTCCTGGTCAGCCTGATCATCGGGGTCGTCTCGTTCGCCGGGTTCGTCGAGGTGGAGCGCCGCAGCTCGCACCCGATGCTGCCGCTGGGCATCTTCGCCAACATCCGCTTCACCGGCGCCAACCTGGTCACGGTCGCCGTGTACGGCGCACTCGGGACGGCGACGTTCCTGGTCGTGGTCTACCTGCAGACCGCCCTGGGCTACTCCGCACTGTGGGCGGGCGCCTCCCTGCTGCCGATGACCGTGCTGATGTTCGCCCTGTCCGGGTACGCCGGCGGGTTGTCGGACCGGATCGGCGCTCGCATCCCGATGACCGTCGGGCCGGTGCTGATGGCCGGCGGATTCCTGTTGATGCTGCGGATCGACAGCGACTCCAGCTACTTCAGCGCCGTACTGCCGGCCGTCGTACTCCTCGGACTCGGACTGGTTTCGACCGTGGCGCCGTTGACCGCGACCGTGTTGTCCTCGGTCGAGGACCACCACGCCGGGATCGCCTCCGGCGTGAACAACGCGGTCGCCCGGTCGGCGCAGTTGATGGCGGTCGCGGCGATCCCGATGGCGGCCGGCATCACCGGCGACGCCTACCGCGATCCCGTTGCCTTCCACAACGGATTCGGCAACGCGCTGTGGATCTCCGCCATCCTCGCGGTGGCGGGCGGCGTGATCGCCTGGGTGACGCTGGGCGACCGCGCCGCGAAGCCGTCCCACCACGTCCTCACCACGGCCATCCACCATCGGCACTGCGCCCTCGAGGCGCCACCGCTCGCGGACGTGCACACCGACGCCCCGCATCGGAGCTGATTTGTCGACTTTTGTCAGCTCTGCCGGCGGATGCCGAGGTAGTGCTTGCGGCTGACCTGGTCGAGGCGTTCGATCGCGTAGCGGAGCATCGTGCGCGGCATCCGGCTCGCGTACTCGTCGAGGAAGTCGCGGAGGTCGGCCTCGGAGACGCGCTTGCCGGCCTCGCGCAGCATCCACCCGGACGCCTTGTGGATCAGGTCTTCCGGGTCGTCGAGGACCTCGGCGGCCAGCTGGAAGGTGTCATCGGTCTGGCCTTGGCCGATCAGGTACTGCGTGGCGACCAGCGCGATCCGGCGTTCCCACAGCAGGCTGGAACGGATCAGCGTGTAGAGCTCGTCCCGTGGCTTGTCGAGCAGGTAGCCGCCGACGATCTGGGGAGCACTGCAGTCGACCAGATCCCAGTTGTTGATGTACGCCGTACTGCGGAGGTAGAGGTCGTGGATCGCGGCGAGCTCGGCCGGGTCCGCAGTCCGCGGCTTGAGGGCGCGGGACGCCCGATCAGCCAGCAGGCAGAGGACCGCGAGGCGATGCTCGTGAATCGGACTGGTCAGGGCGTGCTCGAGCTCGGGCAGCGGCAGGCCGGCCAGCAGGTACGGCTTGAGGATGCCGCGGATCGTCGACAGCTTCACGCCGACCATCTGGTCGCCGTGGCCGTAGCCGCCGGGCTGGAGCTGGAAGTACCGCGCCAGCACCTCTGCCACCGCCGGATCGGCGGCCGCGTCGACGGCTTCGAGCAGATCCGTGGTGATCAGACCAGCATCCCTCCGGTCGCGCGGAGGTTCTGACCGGTCATCCACCGGGAATCCGGGCCGGCCAGGAACGCGACGACGTCGGCCACCTCCGCGGGCTGACCCATCCGGCCCAGCGCGGTGATGCCGACCAGCGCGTCCTCGACCTGCGGCGGGTTGTGGTCGTGGAACATGTCGGTGTCGGTCGCGCCCGGCGACACCGTGTTGACCGTGATCGCGCGTGGACCGTACTCGCGCGCGGCGATCTTCACGAACTGTTCGAGGGCGGCTTTGCTCGCGGCGTACAGCGAGATGCCGGGACCGGGCATGACGGTGTTGAGGGTGGACATCGCGACGATCCGGCCGCCGTCGGCCAGGACCCGGCCGGCGCGCTGGATCGCGAAGTACGGTCCCTTGACGTTCGTCGCGAACAGCTGGTCGTAGTCCTCGACCGTGACGTCGGCGATCGGCTTCACCATCGCCTGCGCCGCGTTGCAGACGAAGATGTCCAGCGTCCCGGTCGGCTCGGCCGCCCGGTCGAAGAGTTCGTCGATCGCGGACAGGTCCGACTGATCCGCCTGTACGGCGATGGCCTCGCCGCCTGCGGCTTTGACCTCGGCAACCACCTCGGCCGCGGCCGCCTCACTGCTCGCGTAGGTGAAGGTCACCACGGCACCGTCCGCGGCCAACCGCCGTACGATCGCCGCGCCGATACCGCGCGAGCCTCCGGTGACCAGCGCTGCCTTGCCGTCGAGAACGCCCATGTCACCTTGTCTATCACCGCCCTGGGTCCGTCGTTTGCTTGACTGGCAGGGCTTCAGAGGTCGGAGGTCACGCTCCGGGGTCATCGCTCGCGGACCCGTTGTGACTGTCGCTCGTTGGGGCATACGGTGAGAGCAGGGCAGTTCCACCCGCCAGGACCCTGCGTTCGAGGCACTACCCGGGGAGAGACCCGCGTGACAAGCCATTCAGAGCCGCGGGACGGTGAGATGATCCGAACCACCTTCGACGCCGTGACGGAACAGTTGGCACCCGGCGTGCTGCTGGTCCGGATGTCCGGTGAGATCGACATCGCCACCACCGACTTCGCCGCCGAGTCGATCCGCGCCGCGATCGCGCCACCGGCCCGGCTGGTGCTGATCGAGCTCTCCGCGGTCACGTTCTGCAGTTCGGCCGGCCTCGGCAACCTCGTGGAGGCCCGGAACCTGGCCGGCGAGCACAACATCACCCTGGCCCTGGTCGGCGTCGGCCGCCCGGTCGACCGCCCCCTCACCGTCACCGGCCTCGGCGGCGCGTTCCGCATCTACAGCACGGTCGCGGAGGCACTCGCCGAGCTCTGAAGTCGGGTCTGGTCGGCGGATACGGTAGCTTTCGGTGTCTCCGACGAAGGAAAGTCATGGGTGAGCTAGCGAAGATCGTGGTCGTCGTGCCGACCTACAACGAGCGGGAGAACCTGCCCGTGCTGGCCGGGCTGCTGTCCGACCTGAACCTGCCCGGCCTGGAGCTCCTCGTCGTCGACGACAACTCCCCCGACGGTACGGGCGACATCGCCGACGAGCTGGCGAAGGAGTCGCCGGAGAAGGTCGGCGTACTGCACCGGACCGTCAAGGACGGCCTGGGCCGCGCGTACGTCGCCGGGATCAGCCGTGCGCTCGACGAGGGTGCCGACATCGTCATCCAGATGGACGCCGACCTGTCCCACCCGGCCTCGGTCATCCCGACCATGGTCGAGACGCTGCGGACGACGGACGCCGGCGTGGTGATCGGGTCACGGTACGTCCCGGGCGGCTCCGCGGCGGCCGAATGGGGCTGGCACCGGCGGGCGCTGTCCGCATGGGCGAACTTCTACGTGAACGCGATCCTGCGGCTGCACGTGAAGGACGCCACGGCCGGCTTCAAGGCATGGAAGGCGGACACCCTGCGCTGGATCGACGTCACGTCGATCGAGAGCAACGGGTACTCGTTCCAGGTCGAGATGAACTACCGGACCGTCAAGCGCGGCCGGAAGATCGCCGAGGTGCCGATCCACTTCGAGGAGCGCACCGAGGGTGTGTCGAAGATGTCGCTGAAGGTGCAGCTCGAGTCGGCGCTGATGCCGTGGAAGCTGCTGTTCAACCGCGGTTAGCCGTAGCCCAGCTCGTGCAGGCGGGCGTCGTCGATCCCGAAGTGGTGCGCGATCTCGTGCACCACTGTGACGTTCACCTCGTCGAGGACGTCGCTGTACGTGTCGCAGATCGCCAGCGTCGGGTTCCGGTAGATCGTGATCCGGTCCGGCAGGACGCCGCCGTACTCGTGCCCGCGCTCGGTCAGCGGGATGCCTTCGTAGATCCCGAGCAGCTCCGGATCGCCCGGCGGCGGATCGTCCTCGACGAACACGGCCACGTTCTCCATCAGCAGCGCGAGCTCCTCGGGGATGTCGTCCAGCGCGTCCGAGACCAGCGCCTCGAAGTTCGCCCGGCTTATCTCGATCACGCCTCCAGCGTAGGACCTACAGCCAGCCTTGGCGCGAGGCTTGTACGCCGAGCTGGAATCGGGTCTGCGCTCCGAGAGCCTCTTGCAGCCGCCCGATCCGGCGGGCGATCGTCCGCTCGCTGACGCCGAACTCGCGGGCGATGGACTCGTCGGTCAGCCCAGCGCTCAGGTAGGTCAGCAGCCGCTTCGCGTCCAGGCTCGGCCCGGCCGTCACGTCGTTCAGCTCGGTCCCGTTCGTGATCGGCACGGCGATCCGCCAGAGCGCCTCGAAGATCCGTTCCAGCCCGCGGAGCAGCGGGGAGTCGTGCACCACCAGGGCGACGAACTCAGGCCCCCGCCGTACCTCGGCCCGGGCCCCGACCAGAGCCCAGCGGTCGTCGACGATCGTGATGTTCAGCGGTACGTGCGGGAACACCCGGGCCTGCTCGCCCGCCTCGATGCAGGACTGGACCATGTGCAGCGCGTTCGCGTCCTGGAGGACGTGCGCGCCGTAGATCACGTCGTACCGGACGCCGCGGTCGAGGGCGTCGAACATGCCGTCGACGATCCGCAGCTCGCGGGCGGCAAGGTTGCCGACCGTCATCGCCCGGACCTGGTCCCGGGCATCGCTCTGCACCGAGTTGAGGACCGCTTGCGAGGCGGCGTACGTCGGCAGCACCTCGAGGTAGTCCTGCTTGCCGGCGGCAGCCTTCCAGAGCTCCGAGAACATGTCAGCGCTGTCACGGGCGAGCTCTGCCTGCCGGACGTGCCGCTCTGCCAGCGCACTCATCGCCAGGCGGGGCGGACGAACCACGACCCCTTCGTCGGACCGCTCGACCAGGCCGAGGCCGGTCAGCTCGTCCAGGGCCGCTTCGTCGGCGTCCCGATTGTGCAGCAGGTCCAGGTACGCCGCCTCCGCTTCGGGCGAGAGCCCCAGTGCCTGCAGCGGTTCCATGCCTCTGTGTACCACCGGGCGAC
Organism: Kribbella sp. NBC_00709; assembly: GCF_036226565.1. GTDB lineage: Bacteria > Actinomycetota > Actinomycetes > Propionibacteriales > Kribbellaceae > Kribbella. The sequence continues at coordinate 3,659,452 of NZ_CP108996.1, read as the reverse complement.
AGATTCCCGCCATGCCGGATTCTGACAGCGTTATCCCTCGTAGTGATCGCTACAGCCTGCCAATACTGATGCCGCTCTCTTCCCCGCCCGTCCCCTAGGAGTCCCTGATGAGAAAGAGCATCGTCTGGACGGCAGTCGCCGCTGCCGGCCTCTCGCTCGGTCTGGCATCCGCGCCGGCCGCGTCGGCGGCGCCCACCGCCGCTGTAGTGCAGCAGAACCTGTCCCCTGAGGTGCAGCAGGTCGTCGACAATCTCCCCGCCATGCGGGCCGCCGCGGAAGCCGGCCGGGAACGGCTCGGACTGGCCGACAGCCCGGTCCGCGACGCCCTGCTCGAGGCGATCGACCCCACGCAGTACGAGTGCTCCGACGCGACGCCTCCGGTCGTCGCCGCGATCATGCCCGACGTAAGCACGTGGACGTTCGAGCAGCGGCTGGCCGCGGTGCATGTGCTGCTCTACGACATGGCGCTGATGGACGCCGTGTACTTCCCGCAGAGCAAGCCGTTCAAGTACGGCGTACGAGGTGAGTTCACTCACAAGGTCGAGAAGACGTTCAAGGACCTCAAGGGGTTCTGGGACATCAAGAGCCGCGACATCGAACTGGTGCCGGCGCACGGCCGCATCATGCTGGACGCGGAACGCGACTACCGCGTCTTCACCGTCCTGTACGGCGCCGACCCGGCAGCATCCCGGGTGTCGGCGGATCTGGTCGCGCACGAGCTGAACAGTCCGGTGATGGGGTACGGCGACCTGCCGCTGTTCACCTTCAACGCCTACGCCGCTCCCGGTGGCGAGGCCATCCCCGGCTACGGCACGTCGCCCCGCCGGATCGCCTACGGCGACGGCGTACTCGAAGGCTTCAAGCGGGTCGGTCTGGACGACGTCGCGCCCGCGGCGATCCTGGCGCACGAGTACGGCCACCAGGTGCAGTACGCCGACGGCCTGATGCGAACCGACCTGCCGGCGCCCGAGGCGTCGCGGTGGGCCGAGCTGATGGCGGACTCGTTCAGCGCCTACTTCCTCACCCACGCCCGCGGCGAATCGATGAACTGGAAACGCGTACGCGACTTCGGCCAGATGTTCTACCAGCTGGGCGACTGCGGCTTCACCGCCGCCGGCCACCACGGCACACCGAACCAGCGGATGCGGTCCGCACTCTGGGGCGCAACGCTGGCAGCCAGGCTCCGGCCACGTGGACACATCCTGCCGTCACAGACCTTCGGACAACTGTTCAAGGCGCAGTACCCCCAACTGATCGCCCCCGACGCAACCAGCTGACCCCTGGGCCACGCGGGCCCCATTTGGGGCCTCGGACGGGCCTCTCGTGGCCCGCTTCCAGGGCGCCGTACGCCGACCACCTGCGGCGTACGGCGCCCGCCCTGGAACTCGTTTTGGACCCGAGGCCCAACTCCTCTATGCTTACGGCTGTCCCTGGAGCTTCGGCTCCCGCGGGTCCGAGTCCCCATCGTCTAGTGGCCTAGGACGCTGCCCTTTCAAGGCGGTAACGCGGGTTCGAATCCCGTTGGGGATACGGCCGAAAGGCCGGTGCAAGAACTAGCTCGGAGATGCTGTACGATCGTCGAGTCATTTGGCCCAGTAGCGCAGTTGGTTAGCGTGCCGCCCTGTCACGGCGGAGGTCGCGGGTTCGAGTCCCGTCTGGGTCGCCAGGAGAAGGCGGCGGTGTCCAACACCGCCGCCGATCTTTCTCCCCGGTCAGGTAGCTCAGCTGGTAGAGCGTCCGCCTGAAAAGCGGAAGGTCGGCGGTTCGAGACCGCCCCTGACCACCTTCTCTACCTGCGGTTTCTCCATCTGAGAACCGCCGATCCTCACACAATGACCGCAACGTCTGTTCGGTTTCCCCTGGTCGGGAACCGGCACCTGACCTTCCGCTAAGTATCGGAGAGGTCAGCGATGAGTGCGCACCCAACCGGCATCAGTCCGCCGCAGCAGATCGACCCCGTCGGCGTCGAGCCCTCGCACGTACCGCGTCTCACGCTGCTTGAAGGGCCGAGAAGGGAAGCGGATACTCGGCCCCATGGTGGGGAAGGTGTGGTTGGGCGCGGTGCTGGCGCTCGCTCTCGGAGGGTGTGGGTCCGAGGCAGACCCGGGCTCTGCGCCTAGTAGTACGTCGGCTCCTCGGCCGGCGTGGAAGACACCGGGCGGTGATCTGGTGCCGCAAGCTCAGCCCACACAAGCGTTTGTGGAGCGCGCGGGAGTGGCGGCGCGGGTCGTGCGGGCGGCGGGGATTCCGGCGCCGGTGACCGGGGTCTTCTTGTACTCGACGCGGACGCCGGGGCTCGGGTTCGACACCTGGCAGCAGAAGATCTCGTGGTTGTCCGGGCGGGTTGCCTTCGCGGACGGGGTCCAGTTCGCGGAAGGTGGTACGACGCGGGTCGATTTCGCGGATGGGTCGAACGAGACGATGCAGGTGCTCGACGCTCAGCAAGCTCTGACCGAGGCGATCGGTCCGCCGAACGACATGTGCGAGAGGATGCCGAGCTGCGAAACGCTCACGATCACCGCCAGCTCGTTGACGACGACTGACGTGGAGACCAGCCATGGCCGGGCGACCGTGCCGGCTTGGTCCTTCACGGTCCGAGGCCTGTCGAGACCTGTTGTCGCCGTCGCAGCCCCCGCGGGCGTGCTCAAGTCGCTGCAGTGGCCCAACCCGCTACCCGGCCTCGCCCGGCTCGAGCAGGGTCTGCTCCAGGTCGGCGTTCTCGACTGGGTCGACGGCAAGACCCTCAGTTTCGAGTTCAGCCACGGACTCTATGAGACCGACCTCCGGGCCCACGTCGTCGAGTACGACGATTTGGTGGTCATCGGTGGCAGTCACGGTCCATTGCTCCCGGCCGTTGCGGACGTCGGGAAGACATCGACCGCGGTCGTCACCCTCAGCAAGCCGCTCGGCGACCGGGCCGTCATCGCCGCCGACACCGGCATACGTCTCACGCCGTACCCGTACCTCAGACAGTGATGGAGATGAAGGCTCGGGTTTGGTCGGTGAGGGGCTCGTTCGACGGGGAGGCGTCCAGGGAGGAGGCGCCGCAGAAGCCGTGGATGCCGGTGGTTTTGCAGAGGACGCACTCGGCGTAGACGAGGTTCGGCGACCGGGCCGCCGTAAACCAGGGCTCGGATCTGATGACCGCAACCGGGACCGCAACAGGTGGCGACAGCAACCAACCGAGCCAACCGATGAGCCTTGCTCTGCAACACCGGTTCCATGGAGCCCAAGGGCCGCTGTCGACTGAAAAGCGGAAGGTCGGCGGTTCGAGACCGCCCCTGACCACCCTTCTTGAGCGTGAACCGGGCCAATCTGGCCCGCCCGCCAGCCCCTCGAATCCCCTTGAACGACCATCCGTAGTTGCACGGATGTTGCACGCTGCCGCTACGATCCGGCACGCTGCTTTTCGAGGTGCGATGCTCTCGCCATTGCCTCGCCAATCCGCGCCTGCAACTCCTTGGCGGGTTGATGTTCGTCGAAGTGCCTCGCGGCATACTCCCAAGGGCTCGGTGTCGACCCGGACGGCTCGACAGCAGCCTCGACCTCGTCATATAACTTCTCCACCTGGCAGACGAGGTCGGCGAGCTTCTTGTCGACCACTGTCGCCTTAGCCGTCCTGAGCTTGCGCATCGCGTGCCGACCATCGCCACCAAGTAGGCCTTGGTCCCGCAGGAACACCACCTGTTCCTCGTCCGTCGCCGCCTCCAGCTCTATCAGTGCTTCGCGAACCTCCAGCGCTCCGTGCGCTCGCCGTCTCCGCATAAACATGATCCAGGCGGCGGGAACCGCGATCGCAGCGATGGCAGTCAAAATCAGTCCTGTGATTTCCATGGGCGGGAGGGTAGAGGACCGCGCCCCCACTTTCCGGGAAAGCGGTACGACAACCGCCACATAGCTTCGGCTCCGCGTCTTCCCGTCTGCCGTTCAGCCCACGCGTAGCGCGATCAGGACTGGGCTGAGCGGCAGATGGGAAGACGCACCCCGACCCCACTCCGAACAGCCGGCCAAAAATCGGCCCGTCATCCCGGAGTCGTGAGGCCCCGCCGGAGACGATTGCTCTTGCTCCAGGAAAGACACCGAGAGCGGGCGCGGGCGGTGAACGGCCGGAGGCCGCATGCGCACGCCCGCGCCGCGCGCCGAAGGCGCGCCTTGATCTATAAGAGCCAAATTCGGCAGAGGGCCGACCTAGCTGAATGTCCTGTGCCGGGTGACGCTTGACAGTCGTGTGCCACCTGATGATTGACGCTCGCCATGTTCGGCCAGTCTGTGTCCGAGTTTCCGTGGGGCGTCGGTGACTCAGGAGGCCGGGATTGGCACTGGTTGTGTTGTCTGTTGTCGAGCAGCGGTTGGACGTGGTGCGGGCGGTTCTGGCGGGTGCGCGGGTGACGGAAGTGGCGGCCTCGGTAGGGGTGTCGCGTCAGACCGTGCATTCGTGGATGACCCGGTATCTGATCGAGGGCGTGGCCGGGTTGGCGGATCGGTCGCATCGTCCGGTGTCATGTCCGCATCAGGCATCGGCTGAGGTTGAGGTGCGAGTCGCGGAGATGCGCCGGACGCATCCGAGGTGGGGCGCACAGCGGATTCGGATGGAACTGCTGCGCGGTCGCGCCGGCGTGGAGGTGCCATCGGAGCGGACCGTCAACCGGATCCTGGTCCGTCAGGGGTTGCTGGTCGAGCGGCCTCGGAAACGGAGCCGGGACTCGTATCGGCGCTGGGAACGACCCGGTCCGATGCAGCTGTGGGGGATCGACATCGTCGGTGGGGTGATGATCGTGAACCCCGTGACCGGTGAGGTCCGGGAGGCCAAGGTGGTGACCGGCGTGGACGATCATTCCCGGTTTTGTGTGATCGCGGCGGTGGCGGAGCGGGCAACTGGTCGGGCGGTGTGTCTGGCGTTTGCCCAGGCCTTGCAGCGTTTCGGTGTTCCCGACGAGGTGCTGACCGATAACGGAAAGCAGTTCACCGGCCGGTTCGGCCAGGGCGGTGAGGTGTTGTTCGACAAGATCTGCCGCAAGAACGCGATCACGCACCGGCTGACCGCGCCGGCGTCGCCGAATCAGAACGGGAAGGTGGAGAGGTTCCACCTGACGCTGCGCCGCGAACTGCTCGACGATCACCAGCCCTATCTGTCGGTGGCGGCTGCGCAGGCCGCAGTGGACGGGTTCGTTGCCCGATACAACACCGACCGGCCGCACCAGGGGCTCGACGAGCGAGCGCCAGTGATGCCCGCCGACCGATTCCGCCCAGTGCCGCAGACCGAACAAGAGCTGCTGGAGCTGTGGCTCCCACCGCATCTCGCACCGGCAGAACCCAGCGATCACCAGGTCACCGACAATGACGTCGGGGTGTTGCCGGTCAGACAGTCGTGGGCCGGTGGCCCGATCGAGTTCGACCGGATCGTGCCACCCAGTGGGAACCTGCAAGTCGCCGGGAAACAGTTCTGGCTCGGACCCCAGCGGGCCGGGCAGACGCTGCGGTTCTGGGCCGACGTGAACCTGATCCACCTGCTCGTGGCCCGGGCCCGGATCAAGACCGTCCGCTCACACCTGACCGTGAACGACCTGGCGAGACTGGTCGCCGACGGCGCGACCAACGCCGGGCCCTCGCCGCTGCCGCAGATCGAGGGCAGCGACGCGATCGAGGTCGAGCGGATCGTCGCCCGCGGTGGCACCGTGGCCTTGGCCGGGAAGGTGCTCGTGGCCGCGGAGATCCTCGGCGGTCGCCGGGTCGGGATCCGCCTCGAGCCCGCCACGCTGATGTTCTACGACCTCGACACCCGCGAACTGCTCCGAGTCCGACCCAACCCGCTGACCATGGACCAGGCCCGCCGACTGCGCGGCAGCCGGCCCGCAGGACCACCCCCACGCCCATCGGTCGAACCGGTCCGCGTCCAGCGCCGCGCATCCAACTCCGGCGTCATCATGGTCTGCGGCCAAAAGATCTCCCTCGGCCGCGCCCACAAGCATCAAACCCTCACCATCTGGGTCTCCGAAACCACCCTGGCCATCGAACTCGACGACGAAGAAACCCGCGTGGTCCACCGCACCACCACCCTGCCGATCCGCAACATCAAGGCCGACCGGCCCCGGGCCACCACCGCGATCACCGAACAACCGAATGCCACCTCACGGTCAAGCCATCGATGAATCAGCCGATCAACCCGTTGGCCCGCGCCCGCCACAAATGCTCGCGCGCCGGCTTGGTGTCGAGCATCTTCAGACCGCGAACTGCCCAGTCTCGCAATGACTCGTCGTCGCCCTGGAGCTGCTCAACGAGCAACGCCAACGCATCCGGTGAACGCGCCTCACCGATGAGCTCGAGCAGCCAGCACCGCAAACCGTGGTCCGCACGCTCCTGATCGAACGCCGTTACCAGCTCATCGACATGTTCGGCGGCATACGGCAACAGCAGCTGAAACCCGTTCTCCTGAGCCTGCGGGTCCCGTCTGCGCATGAGCCGCATGGCCTGCTCGAACCGCTTCGTCACGCCGCGACACTATCCGCCCCGACCGAACCAGCGCGCCATACGATCGAACCAGACCGACCACGGACGGTCCCCCTCACTTTCCTAGGCGAGGTGTCAACCATCAACTGGCACAGAATCGTCAGGCATCAGGTGGCACACGACAGCCGACCTAGCTGAAGTCCTCTGTCGGGTGATGCGCGACGCTTGTCCGCCAGGAGATCTGCGAAAGCACGGATCGCGACGGATCCGGGCAGCTGGTTACAAGGTCGCTTCCCGGCCGAGCATTTCGTCCAGCTACTGGGCACCCGAACGAGACCCGAGGCCCTTCGTCGATCGTGGGGACTGAGCTCGCGACTCAGGGGCGCGCCCCGGCCGACTACTCGTCGTCCGCCAATACGACGCCCTCGGCCGAGCCCTGGACCATCTCCAGGGCGGGCCGGTACATGAATGGCACCCAGAAGTCGCTGAGCCTCGGCTCGAAGAAGCCGATGACGGCCAGTTGTTCGGCCACCTGCTCGGCCTCCACTTCTGTCACACCCCAGATCACCGCCAGGCTCGGCGCGTTCTGACGAGTCTTCCGGCCCTCAAGTTTCTCGATATAGGGACGCAGGCTCGGGTGCTCCGCGTACAGCGTCTGGGTCAGGCGCACCTTGGAGACCATCGGAAGCGCCTCCTTGAACGCCTGACGGTCAAATACCGTGTTTCCCTCGGGAGCCGCCTGCCCGGTCTCGAACCTGTTCAGCTGGCTGTTCCGGGCCTCCGTGAATAGGTGGATCAGTTCGCGCGGCGCGTTCTGCCCGGTCCCGTCCTTCGTGCGCGAAAGACACCAATCGATCGTTGCGGGCTTCTTGCTCCCCTGGTCGATCTGTGGCGGGTACACCTGGTAGAAGAAGGCTCTCTGCCGCTCGATGTCGGACAGGACCTCCTGCTGATCGACGCCGTAATGCGACCGAAGGCCGTCGCTGCGCAGGAGGCGCTGCACCGTCAGTCGTAGCAGCGTGTTCTCATTCCACTCGATGCGCAGGTCGCGCGTGATGTGGCTCGCCTCCCGGAAGCCGTCCCTCGTTATCGACTCCCAGATGTCCGACCGCAGGAAAATCTTCAGGTCGATGTTGCGCCTCGGCTGGAGATCGCGGTAGACCCGGAACAACGCTCGCAGGGCGTTGGTCTCCAGTTCGGCCGAGTCGGCGAAGGCGACGTCGAGTCGGTCCAGCAGGATCCAGATGGACGTCTCAGCATCGTAGAGCGCCTGCTCTGCCAAATCGAACAGTTCATCGATGAAGAGTGTGCCGCTCTTCCGCTGTTCGGTGCTCGGTTCAACGAATGTGATCTTGGGGACGAACGTGGGTGCGCCGGTGGTCGGGTCGATGGTCACCGTCGCCTCGATCGAGGCGGGCGGACGGAAGAAGGACTTGACGTAGTCCATGGCCCTGCGCACCAATTGGCGGCGGGCCGCATTGCCTGGGGGGAGGAGCTCCGCCTCCTCGAGTTTCGCGAGCAACTGCATCGCTGGGGCGCTCGTGAGGTCGTACGCCTCCAGTGTCTGCGCAATGATCGTCAGGAAGTAGACCTTCCAGAGTCCGATGAACTCGGCTTCGGAAGTCGGAGGTTCTTTCTCGACCTCGGCGAACGCAGTCCCACCGCTGGGGTTCTCGGCGGTCGCCAAGAGGATGCCGCGATCGAAGAAGTCGCTCTCCCGCGCCATGAGCATTGAATAAATCGCGCTCTTCCCGCCGCCCTTTGGCGCGAAGATGACGTCCGCCTCCCCGTGGTAGACCTTGCGCCAGTTCTCGGTCTCGACGAAGTAGTTGGACAGATCGTCCCGCTCCTCTTCCGCCACCCGGGAACCCAGGGAGATCGATTGCACGACCTGCTGAGCGTCCACCCCCGCACCTCCACTTCCGTGTGTGCCCGTCTTCCTACCAGAAGCGACGGCGGATTGGGCACGGTCCCGGCCTAGTCGGCCGCGGAATGTGGCCGGTCGCTTTCAGCAGCAGTGCCCTGCACCCGGCCGAGATCTTCCGGCCGGCGCCCCAGATGGTCGCCAGGCTTCTAGCGTGTCGCGGATCAGTTGGCGGACAGGTGTCGCGGAGGCGAGCTGCACAGCAGCAGCGTGCCGAGCAGGCCGAGGTCGACCTCGCGGCCGCAGCTGCCGAGCGCGATCAGGCGGAGCATGCTCGACGCGCATCAGCACCGCGTCGCTGACCTGAAGGCGGACCTTGACCGGCTCAACGACGAATTGGAGCAGGCCCGGCAGACACTTCGGGAGGCGCTTAAGCAGTTGCCACGCTTGCAGCGCGCGTTCAACCAGGCGTCGCGCAACGCGTCAGCGATTCAGAGTCGACGGGATACCGAGCAACGGCGTCTCGGGACGCTCAGTCGTCGCGCAGCGGACGTCAGCCCACGGGAGCCCCGGGCCACACCGTGTAGGCAGCGCGAGTGGCCTTGATCAGCGCGGGCATGCCGGTCCAGGCCTCTCGGTAGCTCAGGCCGACCGGGAGACTTTCTGGCACATTGTCCGAGGTGCCGGTGTCACCCCCGACCACCTTCCCGGTGCTGTCGTAGAGCACGGTCTGCTGGGTGACGCCGCCAACCAGCACGAACCCGGTCGTGTTCGTGACCCTGGCGGACAGGTTGTAAGACAGTGGGGCGTCGGTGTAGGTCGGTTCGTGGCCGGCGGCGAGGCGTACGCCGCTGGTCTTGAGTATCGGGAAGTCACCTTGCGTCGTGCGCGGTTTCTGGGTCACCTGGATCTTCGCGGGAGTGCCGGTCAGCTTGGTATTGAGCGCGCCGCCGCCGCCGAGATAGCCGAAGTAATCGAAGGTGTTGTTTCCCGGGATGGTCGGGAGGGTGTCTTCGCTGGAGCCGACGATGACCCCTTCGGCGTCGAGTGCGAGCGCGTCGAGCGTCACCTTGGCCGGTGAGCTGTTGGCGTTCGTGACTCGTGCGACGTACCAGACCTGGGTTTCGTCGAAGAACTTTCCGGTGTGGCTCCAGACGAGCCGCACCGAGACTGGCGCTGTCGTCGGGGTTGGGGTGTCGCTGGTCGGGGCCGGCGACAGCTGGGCTGTGGCGATCGAGTTGTTCTGCGGGGTCTCGGCTGACGGCGGGGTGTCGCCACCGCTGCAGGCCGCGAGACCGAATACGGCGACGAATGCAGCGACGACTGCGCGCGTGCGGGCGCGATGAGACATCCGAGTTCCTCCCCGATCCCGAGCCCCCGTCGGGATACGAGAGAAACGGTAACGCTGGGTAATGGATCTGACTAGTCCGGAAATACGTGGTCAGAGGAGCGGCTGTTCAAGCGTCGCGATGCGCGTTGACGAATGCACTGATCATCGAGCAGATGTGCGTTGCGACCTCCTGACCGCGTTCACGGTCCAAGTGCTGCTCCCGAGTTTCGCCTGCCTTGTGAGCCTCGTAAAGCCGCGACCCCCAAAAGATGTTGCTTGGCCCTAACTGCTCCGTGGCGAACTCCTGCAGCACTCGGTGCGCTCCGTCAGGCCAACTCGAAACGTAGCCGGACCAGAAGGCGTCGACGGTTGCCCACGACACTGGGCTGACGTACATGCCGGTGCGCGGCGAGAAGAGCGCGCACACGTCGAGGGCCTGCTCTGCTTGCTCCCTGGTCAATCGAAACGTCACCTGGCGATTTTCCTGCCTCGGGCCGCATTGGACTAGCTCATCGCGCGACACGTGTCGCGTCCGCGCATCGACATGAGCGCGCGGAATGCGGCATATGCGGTAAACGGGGTGTGCAACGTTTGGGTGGTGACGAGCATCTTTATGGATGTGACAACGAACTCGAGCACTGCCCCGGCACTGCTAGCGGTCATGTGTCTAGGCCTCGGCGCGTGTAGCGCCCCTGCCAGTGACTCCACGCAGGGTTCGACGACCGCCGTGGTCTCATGCGCGAGTGCTCCCTTGTCAGTCACCTTCGCTGATCTCACCGTGAAGGCAGTCAACACGGGGACCAGCACGTGCAACCTTTCCGGGAGTCATCCGGTGGAGCTGCCGTGGTGGCGCATCGTGGGCCCCGGACCCTCCCCTGCTGCCGGCGCACTGCCTCCGGGCGCTGCTTTGGTGCAGGCCTACAAGCCTGAAGGCAGCAATGGTTGTCCATGGCCTGGTACACCGAGTGGTGCCGCCCAACTCACCGTGTCTGTCGAGGGAAGGGCTCACGTGCTGAGCCTGCCTTCGAAGGTCGTGCATGAGATTACGGAGTGCGACATGGTCTCGGTCCTGTCTCCGACCATTGAGCCCCGGGCCTCCTCATGAACTCGACGCGGCCGCGCCCAGACTCCAAGCAGAGCGAACTCCATCGGACTGCCGTCATAGGACGCAAGCAACGTCCGCAATTCGGCAGATCCGGACGAGTGCTGTAGTCCTCAGTTTCCCAGGTACTTCTTGTCGGTCCGCTCCGGTTGCAGTGAGTTGGTCGGCGGCCGGACACCCGAGCTTGTTCCATGCGCGCTGGAAGTCGTCGCTTGTGAATCGGTTCGGGATCCGGGCTTGGACAGCCCTGACGACCCTGCGTCGGGCCCAGTTCGCCAGCGCCAACGACGTTGCGCACACGCTCCTTGATGATCACATTGCTGCCACCCTCGCTCCCCCTATGTTCCAGTCATCGCAGGCCAAGGGCTGGAACATAGGGGGAGAGGTGAGCGGCAGGTGTAGCAGTTGGTGCAGCAGCATAGGGCTACTGCTACCCCTCTTCATGACCGCCCAGCGACCGTAGCCGCAGTCATCGCCGAGATGGTGCGCCAGGGTTTCGCGACCTGAAAAGCGGAAGGTCGGCGGTTCGAGACCGCCCCTGACCACCATCACCCTCTCCGCACACCGGGGAGGGATTTTCTTTCCCACGCACGCTCCGCGACCGCTTCCTTCGTCGCTCCGCTCCTCAGCGCACCCACTCCACAAGCTCCCACCCACCTTCCGGCGAATCACCGGCAATCCTGCCGCTACCGCGGCATCGGCGGACTACCGCCCGCAGCACGCGCTCATCGCGCGACCACCCGCATCACGGCGAGCACGAAGTGGATCTCCGTCCGAGATCCGCCGATCTCCCGCGATGACCGCAACCAGTACCGCAACGCCTGCTGGCAATCAGCTCCGCGAGCTGATCAAGCGTCTTCGCTGGGCCAAGTCGAGTACGAAGCCGGGCCGCTTGTCGGACCTGCCTAGGAGTGCTAGTCAATGCTAGGCAGGCCGTGGTGGCGCGGAGAAGCGGTCGGGATCGCGCGACAGACGGTGGTCGCTGATGCTGCGAGGCGCGTTCGGGTCAGGGGCTGGGACGGTCGAAGATGAGTTCCAGGCCGTCCTCCTCATCCCACTGTTCGCCGTTCTCGACGAAGCCGAAGCCGGCGATGGTGGCCAGCGATGCCTGGTTGGTGGGGCTGATTGTGGCCCGCACGGTCCGTACTGCGGGTTCGGTTGCCGCACGCTCCAGGAGGGCGGACACGATCGCCTTGGCGAAACCTTGTCGCCGGTACGGCGGGTCGACCGTATAGCCGATCTCCACCATGCCGGCCGCGTCCGGTGGACCGTGGAAACCGGCATAGCCGACCACGATCCCGTCGGCCACGACGAGCTTGACGAGCCACCCGAAGGTGCTGGGATCCCTGGTCAGCTGATCGAGGCGGTACTGCCAGAGCCACTTGGCCCGGTCAGTGAGGAACTCGTCGCCGAGTGGGAAGCCGAGCTCGGTCTGCGCGGCGGGACGGTCGTCGGCCAGCAACGCGCTCAGCGCAGTACCGGTCATCTCGACGAAGCGAACCGCTCGAGGGCAAGTAGTAGTCATCGCAGTCATCCTCGGCCCCGGTGGCCCCGCCAGACCAACCATTTACGCCAGCACCGCGGCGTACCTGATCGCGTCGACGTGGACTTGTCTGGCTTCAGTTGAAGGCCTTCGCTAGGCGGGTTAGGCCTTCGGCGATCTCGCTAGGGGTGTGGGTGGTGAAGGAGAGGCGCATCGTCGTCGGGTCGGCTTCGCCGGCAAAGAAAGGGGCGCCGGGGACGAAGGCGACGTTGTGGGTTATTGCTCGGTGGAGTAGGGCGGTTGCGTTGTGGCCGGTGGGGAGGTGGGCCCAGAGGAACATGCCGCCTTCGGGGTGGTTCCAGGTACTGCCAGGTGGCAATGCGTTGGGCAGGCCGGTGAGGAGGGCGTCGCGGCGTTGGCGGTAGGCGTTGCGGACGGTGGTGAGGTGGGCGTCGAGGTCGCAGTCGGCTAGGTAGCGGGCCGCGGCGGCCTGGTCGACTGTTGACGTGTGTAGGTCGGCGGCCTGCTTGGCGATCACGCATGCGCGTCGGAGTTCGGCCGGACCGCGCAGCCAGCCGAGGCGCAGCCCGGGGGCCATCACCTTGGAGAAGCTGCTCAGCAGGACCGTGCGGTCCTCTGCCCCGGCGCAGCCCGCGATCCACTGCACCGGTTGGCCGCTGAAGCGGAGTTCGCCGTACGGGTCGTCTTCAACGATCCACAACCCGCGCCGTGCCGCCACCTCCGCGACTGCTTGCCGGCGTTCGAGTGGCAGCGTGCGGCCGGTCGGGTTCTGGAAGTTGGGCACCAGGTACAGCAGCTTGGGTCGTTCCGTTGCGACCAGCGCGTCCAGTGCCTCCGGCAGGATGCCGTCCGCATCGGTGGGGACCGGAATGATCCGTGCTCCCGCAAGTCCGAAGCACTGCAGCGCGGCCAGGTACGTCGGGTCCTCGACCAGGACGGAATCGCCAGGCTCCAGCAGGGCCGACGCCAGCAATGACAGGCCCTGCTGCGAGCCGCCGGTAATCAGCAGGTCATCGCCGTCGGTCGGCAGCCCTCGCATGGTGAGCCGGGCGGCGACGGCCGCGCGCAGTGACGGGTCGCCCTCGGTGGTCGAGTACTGCAGGACCTGCCGCGGCGACTCGCGCAGTACGGCGTCGTACGCCGCGCGGATGCCGTCCGTGTCGAAAAGCTCCGGGGCGGGCAGACCGCCCGCGAACGAGATGACCTCGGGGCGTGCGGTCAGCGCCAGGATGTCCCGAACCGGAGACCCACCCACATCGGCAGTACGGGCTGCAAGAGCAGGTACGGCGGCAGCGCCGACCTCGGCTGGGGTCGTCATAGCTGCTCAGCCTACGAAGACTCGTTCCTTCAGCCCGGGAATTTCACGATGCGGTCGCCCGGCGCGAACTCTTGGGTCGGGGCTTGCGTCTGTTCACTGGAGTCGGCCACTTGAGATAGGAGAACGTGGAATGCTCCCAGAGCTCGTTCAGGATCTGTGCGATCGCTTCCTTTCGCTGGTAGATCGCGAACTCGTGACCGGGCTCTATCTCCATGGCGGGTTGGCCTTTGGGGAGTGGGCGCCGTCGCAGTCCGATGTCGACTTCGTTGCGACGCTCGCGCATCGGCCGGACGCGGTCGAGGTGGAGGCGCTGCGAGGCGTCCACGCGCAGATGGCGGCGTACTCCAAGACTCGGTTCGACGGGCCGCACCTGCTTGCGGCAGACCTGGCGAGCGACCCGCGTACGGTGCCGGAGGTTCCGGAGATGATGTTCACCGGCAAGCTCGAGGTGATCGCCTCGCCGTCGTGGATGATTGTTTGGCACGAACTGGCGCAGGGTGGGGTCACGGTTGCCGGGCCGGACTTGTCCACGCTCGAGATCTGGACCGACAAGCAAGCGCTGCGTGACTACACGGTGGGCAACCTCGATACCTACTGGCGCCGCAACGCCGAAGGCCTGGCGCGGGCGACTCCTGCCGATCTTCCGGCAGACAAGAAGGAGCGCGACTATCTGCTTGCGCACTGCATCCTCGCCTCCGTGCGATTGCATCACCTCTTGGTCACCGGCGAGATGACAGCCAAGTCGCGCGCCGGCCGCTGGGCGCTGACGCACTACGACGAGCGCTGGCACCGTGTGCTGACAGAAGGCCTGCATCTCCGCGAGGCCACCGGCACATCCGGGTACGCCGACCAGGCCGAACTGCTCGCAGACGTCCGGGACTTCCTGGCGTACGTCGTGGAAAGCGGCACCGGCAGATCTGTGGCCGGCACCTGATCCAGCTACATGCGGGATCGCAGTACGTCGAACTCGCAGCCCGGCGAGTTCGGGTCGAAGCCGTGTTCGACAAGCCAGCGGGATGCGCCGAGGCTTCGCAGCGACCACCATCCACGGATCACGTCGAGGTCGACGTCGGCGCCGTACCCGGCGATGACGTCGGCGAGGTGCTCCTCGTGTCCGAGGGTCAAGATCGCGAGGTCGAACAGGGCATCGCCCTGGCTCGCCTCGGACCAGTCGATCACGCCGGTGACCTTGTCACCGTCGACGAAGACATGCGTGATCTGCAGGTCGCCGTGGATGAACACCGGTGTCCACGGCCGGAGCGCAGCCTCGGCAACCTCGCGATTGCGCGTGACCAGCTCCTTGGGAAGGACGCCGCTCGAGATGAGCCAGTCACATTCGCCGTCAAGGTGCGCTGTGATGTCGTCGAGGTTTCCGCCGGGCCATGGCGGGAGCGGCGCATCGTGCAGCGCCCGGATCGCTGCACCGGCGGCGGCCCACGCTGCCGGCGACGCGGGCGAAGGCTCGCCGAGCACGCCGAGTGCGGTTCCCGGGACGGCGGCGATCGCGAGCACGGGCGGCTTGCGCCACAGGATCTGCGGGGTCGGGATCGGCGCGAGAGCCATCGCCTCGACCTCGACGTCGATGTTCGCCTGATCAGAGTCGATCTTCAGAAACACGTCACCGACCCGCAGCGTCGCTCGTTCGCTATGGGCAACGACGACCTGGACCTCTTCCACCGCGTCATCATGGCGGGTAAGACCACCGACGTCACTGGATTATCACGTGCGCCGTCACGAGCAGTCAGCAAAGGACGGAGTATTTCGACGTATTATGCGGGTTCAGTTGGATTCAGGTCGAGTTCGGTACTACGGTAGAGCGAAGGTGTACTACGGTCTGTTGAGTGCGGACTGTGATCGGGGAAACGCAAGGAGTCGACGAATCTGAGCGTGCGGGGGATCCGGAAGATCTTCGGTCCGAAGTTCAGATGTAGTCAGTGGAGTCGAGTAGAGCGGGTATAGGATCAGCCGGATCCGGGACACCCGTCGTTGGCTGACCAGATTTCGGGAGTGACAGTGGCCCCCTCACCAGAGGCCGTACGACTCGCCAGGAGGCTTCGGGAGCTCCGGGAGTCGCAGCGACTGACCCAGAAGGATCTGTCGCGCGCGCTCAGTTCCGAGTCGCGGGTCGCGGTGGCGACGATCAGCTCGTGGGAGTCACAAGGCAACCCGAAACTTCCGCCGGAAGAGCGCCTGCGGTCGTACGCGCTGCTGTTCGCGAAGTCCGTCGTACCGGAAGGCACCACGCGGTTGCCGCGGGAGCAGGACCTGAACGCGGCGGAGCGGGAGCGCTTCAACACTCTCCAGCGCGAGCTGATCGCGTTGCGGGACTCAGTTCGTCATCAAGCCGACCCGTCACCTGTCAGTGGGTCGTACACGTTCGACTTCGAGTCCGGGCCGATCACGCTGATCTGCCCGGAAGCCCCGGCGGAGGGGCGCTCTCCGCTCGCGGCCGAGGACAATCCGAACTACACCAGGTTGTACAGATACGCCGACCTCGACGCACTGATCGAGATGTGGGGCCACGTACGCGCTTCCAACCCGGAGCTCCGCACGCGACACCAGATTCCTTCTGAGGTGAACGCGGACCACCTGTCCGGTCACCTCATCCTGCTCGGCGGCATCGCCTGGAACCAGGTCGCCGGTCGCCTGCTGCGAGTACTCGACCAACTGCCGATCCGGCAGATGTCCGTCGCGGACCTCGCCGACGGGGAGATCTTCCGATCGCGCGACGGCCGCGAGTACCGGCCCTTGTGGGAAGAACTCAAGGACGCCGATGCGGACGCACCGTCGAAGGCGGAGCTCGAGGCGGTCCAGGCCCAGGATGCCTGGAAGGGCGAGACTCCGCGCGAGCTCGTCGAGGACGTCGCCCTTCTCGCCCGGTTGCGCAATCCGTTCAACCACAGTCGAACCATCACCATCTGCAATGGCGTCTACAGCCGCGGTGTCCTCGGCGCAGTACGGACCCTCACCGACGACGCCGTCCGTGAACGCAACGAGGCCTACCTCGCGAACCGGTACCCGGGCGGCATCTTCGGTCTGCTCCTGCGTGTGCCAGTCATCAACGGCGAGGCCATCACCCCAGACCTGGAAATCCCGGAGAACCGCCTCTACGAGTGGTCCCCCGAGGAGGAGGACGAATGAGCCGTCAGCTCAAGCACGGCCAATCTCACGCGTCGCTGTTGCGCGACGTTTCCGCCGCCAGTGCGGCGCCGGCCGCGCGCAGCGGGCTGGACGCCATCGTCGTCCCGGCCGCCCGGCCGGCATCGGCCCTGCAGGACGTCATCACGCTGTCCGCGACGATGTCCGTGCCGCTCGTCATCCTGTGCAGCCGGCAGGCACAGGTCGGGCAGGTCGTGCGCCGGGTGGAAAGGACGTTCGGCGCCAGAGCACTCGTCGTCGAGGTGCCTGACAACTACAAACTTCCGTACGACGCTCCGCTGACGTCCGGCCCGGAGTTCAAGATGGCCTCCGCCGGCCGGTCCAGCGACCTCAGCGCCAAGCGGAACATCGGCCTGCTGCTCGGCCGGATGCGCGGCTGGAACAAGATCCTGTTCGTCGACGACGACATCAGCCAGTTCAATCCCTGGGATGTCGACCGGCTGTCCGGGACTCTCGACCGGCACCCGGTCGCCTCGATGGTCAGTCGGTACTTCCCGGACAACTCGGTGGTTTGTCACGCGCGCCGGCTCGCCGGATTCAAGCAGGACGTGTTCGTCAGCGGCGCGGCTCTCGGCGTCAACCTGCAGCATCCGGGGTTGTCGTTCTTCGCCGACGTCTACAACGAGGACTGGCTCTTCTTCGCCCGGCACGCGGCCGAGCGGTCGTTGCCGAGGATCGGCGAGGTCCGGCAGGAGAAGTACGCGCCGTTCGCGGATCCGGGACGCGCGGATCGCGAGGAGTTCGGCGATCTGCTGGCCGAGGGTCTGTACGCGCTCTTCGAGAGCACGCCGGACTGGACCTTCAAAGAACAGCTGGCGGCCGCGAGCCGCGAGAGCCTGTGGCGAGAATTCACCGAGATCCGGCTGGAGACGATCGAGGAGACGATTGCGGCGCTGTCCGACGCCCAGCCGTCGGCGAACCCGGTCGACTATCTGAAGATGCTGGATGCGCACGAGTCCCTGCTCACCGCGAAGAACCGGGCCGCGAGCATCAGCCCCGGGCTTTGCGTGAACTTCATCGACAAATGGCAGGAAGACGAGCTGCGCTGGGAGCAGGTGCTCTGGCGGTACACGTCGGAGCTCTCCGACCGCGACGCGCTGGCCGAGCTCGGTCTACAGACGTGGGCCTCTTGTGGTTACGGCCTGTCAGCCCGGTCGCCGCGGCGCGTCGAACCGCAGACGAATTTCCAGCCGACCGGAGCCGTCGGCTAGCGGTTGGCATTCGCCGGTCGGGCTGAATCCGAGCCGGTCGTACACGTGGCGGGCGACGGTGTTGGTGTCCAGCACCCACACCCGCCACTCGGTGACATCGGGCTCGACGTCGGACAGATGCCCGAAGATCGCCCGCAGCACCCCGGTACGGCGGTGCCGCGGATCGACCCACACCGACTCGACGTGCCGCTCGTACGGCGGCCGGCCGTCGACGCGGACGGAACTCGCCAGACCGATGATCCGTGCCTGGTGGCGGGCGACGGCCCAGCGCATCCGGGTGAAGCGTTCTCGCCATCCGTCCTCGCCGACGGCCACCTCGTCTTCGTACTCCGAGATGTACGCCGACGGGGAATCCTTCAGCGCCCGGAGGCGGACCTCCCGGGCGACGGGCCAGTCGTCGGTATCGAGCGTGGCGAGTTCCAAGGTCCCGGACCCCCTCGGTCGACGGCAGCAACGCATCCATCCCAGTGTCGCCGTTTCACCCGAACGCCAAACCGATTGCCGGACAATCTCACATTTGCAGGCCGTAATTACGGTCAACGAGTCACGAGCAGAACGCCTTGTCGAGGAAGGTGTCGACGGTGGCGTCCGGGTTGGTGGGCAGGTGTGGGGTGACGGCGACGGTTGCCTGGCGGCGGGTGTCGGCGGTGGAGAACGAGTAGGCCTGGTAGGCGAGTGCGTCGCCGTCGTTGCCGTAGACACGGACATGGCAGGCGGTGTCATGCCAGGACAAACCGAGTCCGTAGGTGCCGTGCTCGGTTCCGGCCTGCTTCATCTCGGCGAGCAGTCGCGCCGGGAGCAAGTGGCCGCCGAGCAGGGCGGCGAAGAACCGGTTGAGGTCGTGGGTCGTCGAGATGATGTCGCCGCCGGCACCGAACAGGGTCGGGTTCATCTCGGTGAAGTCGAGCTGCCCGCCGTCCTTCGGCACATATCCGTGCGGATGCGGTCCCGGGATCCGCACCGATGCGCCGGGCATCGTCGTACCGTGCAGTCCCAGCGGGCGGATGATGCGGCGCTCGATCTCCTCGGCGTACGTCCGGCCGGTCACCTTCTTGATGATCTCGCCGACCAGTAGATAGTTGGTGTTCGAGTAGTCGTACTGCGAACCCGGCTTCTTGAACACCGGCGGATTCGCGAGCGCCCGCTGGATCTGCTCGGTCGCGGTCCAGGTCCGGAACTGGAGAGCGTAGAACTCCTCACTCGGCGGCATCGGCAACGTGTTCTTGTAGTCGTACAAACCGCTGGTGTGGTTGAGCAATTCGCGCACCGTGATGTTCTCGCCGTTCGGTACGACGCCCGGCAGCCAATGCTCCACCGAGTCGTCGAGCCGGATCCGTCCTTCGGCAACCAACTGCAGTACGACGGTGGAAACAAACGTCTTGGTGATGCTCCCGGCCCGGAAACGGCCGGCTACCGGGACCTTGTGCGTGGTCCCCAGCTCCGCGACGCCACTGCTGCCCCGCCAGACCTGCGCTCCGTTGCGTACTTCGGCGAGCGCCCCGATCGCCGCCACCCCGTCGAGGTCCTTCTGCAGATCCCCCCGCGACGGCGAAGCCATCGCAACCCCGGGCACCATCGCCGCCACCGCGGCCGTCACCAGTGCAACCATTCCCCGAACCAGCATCCCGATCTCCTCTTGTCTGTCCGAGCCCCTAACCCTTCCGGCCACGGACCACACAGACATCGGGGATCGCCCCGGGATTCACCCCGTGAGCCGACCGACCAATCCATCAAGCTGCTCAGTGGTAACCCCCGAATTCAGCAAGTAGGCCACCGATCCCTTGTATTGCGGCAGTCTGGCCAGGTCAGTGGTTGCAGGCAACCACAGCGATCTGGCCAGACGTTGCCTCAAGCAACTTATGCTGCGGCAGTTGCCTCGGCGAGCTGCTCCGATGTCGGCTGCAGCTGCGGGGTGGCCAAGGTCAGCAGCACGTTGGCCACGGCGAAGGCGGCAGCCGCCAGCAAGCCACGCTCGTACCCTGACTGGAGCGCCTGCAGCTGAGTGGCGCCGTGAGTGAGCTCGTGGGTGGTGTGGCTGATGGAGAGCGTGGTGACAATCGCCAGACCCAGCGCGCCACCGACCTGGTACATCGCATTGACCACACCGGACGCCGCACCGGCCTCAACGGGCCGCACCTCAGAGACAGCGTTGATCTGACCCGGTACGCCGACCCCGATGATGCCGAAGCCGAAAATGATCAGACCGGGCAGCAGCTGCGAGCTGTAGCTACCAGTGGCGTCAGCCTGCGACAGAAGGAGCAGTCCGGCGAGGCTGAGGACCGCACCGCCGAGCTGGACGGTCCGAGTGCCGAGCCGCTGCACCAACTGGGACGCCAGCACCGCACCGACGATCGCCGCGCCCCCCATCGGCAGGAAGTGCACGCCCGCCTCGAGCGCACTGTCGCCGCGCACCTGCTGCAGGTAGATAGCAGTCAAGAAGAACATGGACAGGAAGCCGGCGCCGTTCAACGCCAGCGAAGCACCCGACACACTCAGCGCCCGTGACCGGAACAGTCGCAGCGGCACCAGCGGAGCAGCCGACCGCGATTCCACGACGACGAACGCCGCCAGCATCAGCACACCGGCAGTCAGTACGCCGACCACCTCGAACGATCCCCACCCGGCCGGTTCTGACCGCACGACGCCGTACACGACCGACATCAACCCGGCCGTGCCGAGCACCGCGCCGAGCGTGTCGAACGTACGGCGACCCGTCGAGTGCCGCATGTCCGGGACGAACACGGGGATGAGGGCGATCAGCGCGATCACGATCGGCACGTTCACGAAGAAGACCCATTGCCAGCTGAGCGAGTCCACGAGTACGCCGCCCGCGACGACCCCGAGCGTGCCGCCCAGACCGGCGAGACCGCCCCACACGCCCATAGCGATGTTCCGCTCGCGGCCGTGGGCGAACGTCATGGTCAGGATGGCCAACGCTGCGGGTGACAGCAGCGCTCCGCCGAGGCCCTGGACCGCACGGGCACCGATCAGGAACTCGGGCGAGTTGGAGAGCCCGGCGACGAGGCTGGTCGCGCCGAACAGCACCAGGCCCGCGGTGAACACCCGGCGTGGCCCGAGCAGGTCGGCCATCCGCCCACCGAGCAGCAGGAAGCCGCCGAAGAGCAGTGTGTACGCGTTGATGACCCACTGCAGGGAGTCGGCGGAGAAGTGCAGGTCCGCCTGGATGTGGGGCAGCGCGACGTTCACGATCGTCACGTCGAGCACCACGATGAACTGCGCTAGAGCCAGCACCGCCAGGGTGGCCCAAGGGCTGCGTCGCATTGCCTTACCTCATTCGCCTGAGAGTCTACGCTGTATGTATACGCCGTAAGCTTACGGAGTAGACAGTAGGTCTACGGTGTAGACTTGTCAACGTGATCACCAAAGAGACCCCCCGCCGCCTCGATCCGGAGAAGGTCGTCGACAGCGCCCTGACCATCGCCGACGACGAAGGACCGGCCGCGGTCTCGTTCCGGAAGCTGGCCGCGCAGCACGACGTCACACCGATGGCGCTGTACCGGCACTTCAAGGACAAGGACGACCTGCTGGCCGCGCTGGGCGACCGGCTACTGGCGGACGTCGTACTGCCGGAGCCGACCGACGAGCGGTGGGACAAGCAGTTGCACGCGGTGCTGACCGCGTTCGTGACCGCTTTGCGCGGTCACCCGCGGCTGGCGGACCTGACGCTGAGCCGGATCCTGATCGCCGAGCCCGGGCTGGCGCTGGCCGAGCGGGCGCTGACACTGCTGGTCGAAGGCGGATTCACCCCCGACGACGCGGCCGAGGTCGGCCGGCAGGCGATCTGCTCGCTGATCTCACTGGTGACCACCGACCCGATCGCCCGCGAGGTGAACGACCCGGAGGCCCGCGAGGCGTCCCTGCGGCGGAAGCGGGCATCCCTCGGCGCCCTGTCCCCCGAGCGCTACCCGCTGATCACCTCCGCCGCCGGCGCCCTGATCTGCCCGGAGTCCCGGGACCGGTACTACGACATCGGCCTCGACCTTGTCGTCGCCGGAATCCGAGGCGTACGCGACTGAAGTGGTCCCCTGCGCAGGCACAACCTCTCATTATTGGGCCGAATGGCCGCCCGCGCGCGGGTTGTGCATGCGCGCAGGTCCGCGTGTACACACCCCACCACGGTCCGGAGAGGACTACGCTCCGAAAGCGACACCACTCTCTATGGAGGTACATCGATGGCGGGGAAGTTCGAGCTGTACAAGGACAAGTCCGGCGAGTTCCGGTTTCGTCTGAAGGCCGGCAACGGCGAGATCATCGCGACCAGCAGCGAGAGCTACAAGACCAAGGCCGCAGCCGAGAACGGCATCGAGTCGATCAAGAAGAACGCAGCCGACGCGAAGGTCGACGACCAGACCGACTGAAACGTCAAGCAAACAAGGGGGTTCTCCACAGTCTGTGGAGAACCCCCTTCGCTTGGAAGTGGTCAGAGACCGTCCGCGAACTCGACCCCGCGAACCTCGACGCCGAGGCCGTCGATCCCCGCGTCCGGGATCATCGCGGCCAGCTCGCAGGCGCGCTCCCGGGACGCCACGTCGACCAGGTAGTAGCCGCCGAGGAACTCCTTCGACTCCACGAACGGCCCGTCGGTCACGGCCGGGAGGCCACCCCGGACCGTGACGACCGCGGACTGCGCCGGCTGCTGCAGGGCGACGGTGCTGTGGAACTCGCCCGACGCCTTGATCGTGTCGATGAACTTCTGGTGCCCGGTGCCGATGGCCTGCTGCTCCTCGTCGGACAGCGCGGCCAGCACGTCGGGGTTGATGTTCAGGACCAGTAGGTACTTCACGGTGTCTCCTTCACCCGTGGCCCCCGGATTGGGCGCCTCTCGTCCTCAGTACGGAGCGGGCAGGCGCACTTTGACATCGCCCGCGGATAACGTCTGATCGTGCTGAGTCTCACAGATGTCCGGGCCGCCGCTGAGCGCCTGAAGGGTGTCGCACACCGTACGCCGGTTCTCACCTCACGAACCCTCGACGAACGCGTCGGCGCCGAGGTGTTCCTGAAGGCGGAGAACTTCCAGCGGATCGGTGCATTCAAGTTCCGGGGCGCGTACAACGCGATCAGCCGGCTCTCCCCGGAGCAGCTCCACGCCGGCGTCGCGGCGTACTCGTCCGGCAACCACGCGCAGGCAGTCGCGCTCGCGGCACGGCTCGCGGGGACGAGCGCGGTCATCCTGATGCCCGCCGATGCGCCGCCGACGAAGGTCGCTGCCACCCGCGGGTACGGCGCCGAGGTGGTGACGTACGACCGGTACACACAGGATCGGACCGCGCTGGCCACGGAACTGGCGTCGGAGCGCGGGCGCACGCTGATCCCGCCGTACGACCACTGGGATGTGATGGCCGGGCAGGGGACGGTCGCGCTCGAACTGCTCGAAGAGGTCGGGCACCTCGGCGCGCTGCTGATTCCAGTCGGTGGTGGTGGGCTGATGGCCGGCTGCGCGACCGCGGCGACGCTGATGTGTCCGGGGATCCGGATGATCGGGGTCGAGCCGGCCGCCGGCGACGATCACGCCCGCTCGCTGGCCGCGGGCGAGCGGGTGGAGATCGCCGTACCGCGGACGATCGCGGACGGGCAGGCGATCTCGACGCCCGGCGAACTGACCTTCACGGTGAACCAGCGACTGGTGGAGTCGTTCGAGTTGGTCAGCGACGAGGAGATCGTGGCCGCGATGGCGTTCGCGTTCGAGCGACTGAAGATCGTGCTCGAGCCGAGCGGAGCGAGCGCGCTGGCCGCGTTGCTGGCCGGACGGATCCACGGGCTGCCCGAGCGCGTCGGAGTGGTGCTTTCAGGCGGGAATGTTGGCCTGGAGCGGTTCCGCGAGCTGCTCGGAAATAGCTGAATCCGCAAGAACTTTAGGGTGCCCTGACCACCCTCTGTGCCCGTTGTCACAGATAGCCACCATTGGTTGTGACCGAGGTCACATCGGAGTCCACATTCGCCGCCTGCGCCCCGCTCAGATGCGCTCAGGACACCTGGTGTTCACCCAGGCTCGTTGATCCGTCAGAAGCCCCCTCAGAGCCATTCGGGAGGGACTTTGTGGATCTGAGGGTTTGCGTCGTGATCGTTCTGTTATACAGTCGTCGGCGGTTCGGTAAACAACACGAACCGCACACGGGTCAACGCCGAGCCCTGCCAGGGCCCATGTGCTCCCCTCGAATGACATGGCAGGGGTGGGGAACCCAGGAAGTTGGGTCTCGACCGTGAGTGGTCGAAGCCCTGGGGTGAAGTCCGCGGGAGCGGACCGGGCTATGAATCCCAGCCCGAACCCGACAGCTAACTTCACAGGCGTCGGGAGACAACCATGCCCGTCACTGCCCGACGGACGTCGCTTACGCGCGCCGTCAGCCAGCTTGCCAGTACCGACCGGCCTACCGGCCGGACCCTGGCGAAGCACCGTAGAAACACCAGCAAGCCCGCGACGCCTCGCGCCGCGGCCGCCGTCCTCTCGGTCGGCCTCGCTGTCGGCGGTGGAGCCGCCCTCAGCATCAGCACCACCCCGGCGACTGCCTCGGCGGCCACCATGACCGCTGCTCAGCAGCGCGGCCACATGAGCATCCCGAGCCGGCCGTTGCTCCGGTTCCGCGACTCCGGCCCGACGGTCAAGTACGTCCAGCGCGCCCTGCACCTGGGGCCGGACGGCTACTTCGGCACCAGCACCGTCCGGGTGCTGAAGAAGTTCCAGACCTCCTGGGGTCTGAAGGCCACCGGCTACATGGACAAGAACACCTGGGGCCGGCTCACCTGGGCCGCCAAGCACAAGGTGCTCTACGGCAAGTACGGCGCCTCCAGCGGCACCACCACGTTCCGGGCCAAGGTGCTCCGGGAGGCGGCCAAGCTCAAGGGCACGCCGTACCGCTACGGTGGCACGACCACACGCGGTTTCGACTGCTCCGGCTACACCGGCTTCGTGTACAAGAAGGCCGGCCACAAGCTGCCGAGGACGGCGCGCCAGCAGTACAGCGCGACCAAGCACATCAGCCGCAAGGCCGCCAAGCCGGGTGACCTCGTGTTCTTCCGCAACGGTGGCGGCGGCGTGTACCACGTCGGCATCTACGCCGGCGGGAACATGCTGTGGCACGCCTCCAAGCCGGGACGTCCGGTTGCCAAGGCGAAGATCTGGACCAGCAGCGTGGCCTTCGGCCATATCTGAGTCCTGACCGGTCGGCGCCCTCCCCCCATCGGGTGCCGTCGGTCGTCAGCGTCCTATCCCCCCAGGCTCGCTGACCACTGAAACCGGCTCGAGCCGTCGATCCCCCACCCCTCCGACGGCCGGGCCGGTTTCCTCTTCAGTCGTCCAGCAGACCGGCTTCGTAGGCCAGGATCGCGACCTGGACCCGGTTGGTGGCGTCGAGCTTCACGAGCGCCCGGGAGACGTGGGCCTTCACGGTGGCCTCGCTCATGAAGAGCTTCCGGCCGATGTCGGCGTTCTGCAGGCCGCGGCCGACCTCGACCAGCACCTCGCGCTCCCGCTCGGTCAGCTTGGTGATCCGCTCCCGCGCGGCCCGCCGCCGGTCCGTCCGCGGGTCCCCGGCGAAGTGCCCGATCAGCCGCCTGGTCACCGCCGGCGACAGCATCGCGTCCCCGGCCGCGACGACCTTGATCGCCTGCACCAGCTCGCGCGGCGGCGTGTCCTTGAGCAGGAACCCACTGGCCCCCGCCTGCAAGGCGCGGAACACGTAGTCGTCCAGGTCGAACGTCGTCAGTACGACGATCTTCGGCGGATCCGGCAGCGCCTGCACCTCACGGGTCGCGGCCAGGCCGTCCAGCCGCGGCATCCGGATGTCCATCAGCACGACGTCCGGCCGGTGCTCCTTGACCATCGTCGCGGCGTCGGCGCCGTCCTCGGCCTCGGCGACCACCTCGAGCTCGTCGTCGGACTCGAGGATCATCTTCAGCCCGGCCCGCACCAGCGCCTCGTCGTCCACGATCAGCAGCCGCGTCATCGTTCTCCTTCGTCCACGAACACAGGCTCGGCTTCCTGCCGACGGTCGTCCCACGGCAGCCAGGCTTCGACCCGCCAGCCGCCTTCTACGGTCGGCCCGGTCGTCAGCCGCCCGCCGGCCAGCTGCACCCGCTCTCGCAGGCCCACCAGGCCCGCACCGGCGCCAGGCAGCAGTGAACCAGCAGCCACCGGTCGCAAGTTCGTCACCCTGACCGTCACACCCTCGCCCCGGGCGCCATGCACCCGTACGTCGGTCGCGGCGCCGCGGGCGTGCTTGTGCACATTGGTCAGCGACTCCTGCACCAGCCGATAGACGGTCCGCCCGATCGAGTCCGGTACGTCGCCCGGCAGCGCAACGTCGTACCCGACGGTCACCCCCGCGTCCCGGGATGCCTCGATCAGCCGCTCCAGATCCGCGGCCTGCGGCACCGGGGCCAGATCGGCGCCCGCGACGCTGACGTCGGACCGCAGTACGCCGAGAACCTCGCGGAGGTCCTCCATCGCCTGCCGCGCGGTCTCGCGGATCAGCTTGGCCGAACCTTCGACCTTGTCCGCGCCGACGGCCGGGTTCACCTCGAGGCCGCCCGCGTGCAGCGCGATCAGCGAGACCTTGTGCGCGAGGACGTCGTGCATCTCCTGGGCGATCCGGGCCCGCTCGCCCAGCCGGGCCTGCTCGCTCCGCAGCTCACGCTCGGCCTCGGCGCGCTCGGCCCGGTCCCGCAGCGACGCCATCAGGTCCCGGCGGGCGCCGACGTACGCGCCGATCGCGACCCACGTCCCGACCAGGAACGGCCCGGTGAATATGGGCACCCAGATCGATCCCTTGCCACCCCAGGTGTTCAGGACGTAGGCGGCGTACGACGCGAGACCGAGGATCGCCAGCGCCAGGTCGCGGCGACGGATCGACAACGTCAGCAGGGCCAGCCCCATCGGGACGAAGATCCCACCCGTCAGCATCGCGACGACGGTGATCGCGGTGACCGTCACCGGGAACCGCCGGCGCCAGAGCAGCGCGACCGAGGCGACGATGCCGGCACCGAGGACGTACCAGTCCTTGGGTCCCCACCCGCCGCCACCGGACGCGGCCTGGGCGACGATCGTGAGCAGGCTGAAGCCGAGGTACAGGAAGTCGCGCAGGCGCGGGGCATGCCTGACCCACCAGGCGTACCACCGGCGCAACCGTCGCATTCCGTCACTGTAGTTGGACGGTCGACGCGATCACGTCCCTCTTCCGGGTGGGTTCCGGGCCGTCCCGGACAACTTTCGTAGGGGGTGGTTGCAGCCGCTCGTCCGATGTGGAGCAGGGGTCCTGGACGGTTGACTCGATGTCATGATCACCGTCGAGAACCTGACCAAGCGGTACGGCAGCACCACGGCTGTCCAGGACGTGTCGTTCACCGTCCAGCCGGGCAGCATCACCGGCTTCCTCGGCCCGAACGGCGCCGGCAAGTCCACCACGCTGCGGATGCTCACCGGCCTCACGCCGCCGAGCTCCGGCACCGCCACCATCACCGGCAAGCGGTACGCCGACCTGCCGAACCCCGGCCGGGTCGTCGGGGTCATGCTGGACGCCGCCGCGCAGCACCCGGGCCGCACCGGCCGCGAGACGCTGCTGCTGAACGCGAGCCTGCTCGGGGTGCCGAAGGCCCGCGCCGACGAGATGCTCGAGGCGGTCGGCCTCAGCCACGCCGCGAAGCGCCGCGTCGGTCAGTACTCGCTCGGCATGCGCCAGCGGCTCGGCATCGCCAGCGCGCTGCTCGGCGACCCCGCCGTACTGATCCTCGACGAGCCTGCCAACGGGATGGACCCGGAGGGCATCCGGTGGATGCGCGGGCTGCTGCAGGACTTCGCCGCCCGTGGCGGCACGGTGATCCTGTCCAGCCACCTGCTCGGTGAGGTGCAGGCGACCGTCGACCGCCTGGTCGTCATCGGCGGCGGCCGGATCGTCGCCAACGGCTCCCTGGACGAACTGCTGGCCGGGACCGGCACCCTCGTCCGCGGCCTCGACCCGATCGGCCTGAACCAGGCCCTGACCGCGGCCGGCCTGGACCTCGAGCCGCTCACCGATGGCTCGCTGCGCGTCGACGCCACCGCCGAGCAGGTCGGGCGGGCCGCCGCCGCTGCCGGTCAGATCCTGATCGAACTCCGCCAGAGCGACGGCGCCGGCCTGGAGGACCTGTTCTTCCAGCTGACCGCCCAGCCGTCGCAGCCTGCCGCCCTGGCCGCCTGATCACACCTACTTCTGGAGCATCGCTATGACCACCGTGACCGAAGATGTCCCGACCACCGCGCCGGCCAAACACCGCGCCGAGGTTGCGACCGCCTTGCCGCCTGCCCGCGGGCAGTCCTTCCTGAAACTAGTTGCAATCGAACTACGCAAATCCGTCAACACCCGCAGCGGCCGCGTGCTGATCGCCGCGATCCTGCTGATCGCGCTGGCCGCCCTGACCTGGCAGATCACTCACCTGCCGCTGGGAGCAGCCGGCTTCGACGGCTTCCTCGGCGCTGCCTCCACCGGAGTGATGCTTCTGCTGCCCGTGATCGGCGTGATGGCGATGACGTCGGAGTGGACGCAGCGGACCGCGCTGACCACGTTCACTCTGTCGCCGCGCCGGGTCCGCGTGCAGCTGGCCAAGTTCGTCTCCGCCGTCGTGCTGAGTGCGGTCGTGATGACCGGAGTGGTCGTGCTGGCGCTCGCGAGCACCGCGCTCGCCGGTGGGATCACCGACCACGCGTCGTCGTACGCCGGACTCGGCGGGCAACTCGCCGGGGCCTACCTGACGGTGGCGCTGAACGTCGTGATGGGTGCCGCGTTCGGTGCGGTGATCCCGCAGACCGCGGTCGCGATCCTGGCGTACTTCATCGCGCCGACCGCGTGGTCGCTGGCCGGCCCGGCGCTGTTCAAGGACAACGCGAACTACCTGGACGTGTTCGGGGCACTCGGCCGGATCGCGGAGCGTGACCTGCACGGGATGGTGCCCGAGACGCTGACCGCGGTAGGGGTCTGGATCGTCCTGCCGACCATCGTCGGACTGTGGGCAAGCTCACGTCGCGAGGTCAAGTAACGGGGTCGGACGCGGTGGGGCGGGCCGGTTTGAGGGGACCGGCCCGCCCCGCCGATGCTGTGATCGGACCTCTCCGGGGTCCGGGCCGGGGGCGGTGCGTGTGTCGATCCTCCGCTCCGGGTATCCTTGAACCACGATTACTGACGACTGATCCGTGGGCGCCACGCAGCGTACCCGGTTGACTTGTGCGAGGGGGTCGACGCTATGGGGCGCGGCCGTGCAAAGGCCAAGCAGACGAAGGTCGCACGCGACCTGAAGTACCGCACCTGGGACACCGACTTGGACCAGCTCAAGCGTGAGCTGTCCGGTGACCAGGGTGGCGACCGTTCTGCAAACGGTGACAACGACGGCGACGGTGACGACGCCGACGACTACCACCCCCGTCGGTAAGCATTAGCCCGGCTGAGCTGCTCAGCGCACCCTGGTGCTCTGGGCAGCTCACCGTGCGCCCGACGAGTTTCACCACACCAGCACCATGTCGAGCAGTCCGTCGTACCTGAAGGACTGCTCGACCGGTGCCGGGCTACTTGGCCGCCGGGCTACTTGGCGTAGGCGCCTTCCAGCGCGACGGTGCCGCCTGGGGCCGCGGTGACTTCGCCGCACACCCACGCGGGGATGTCGCGGGCGGCCAGCGCCTGGATCGCCGCGTCGGCGACCGACGGGTCGAGTACTGCGACCATGCCGGCGCCCATGTTCAGCGTCTTCTCCAGCTCCGGCAGCGCTACGTCGCCCAGCAGTCCGACGAGTCCGAAGATCGGCGCCGGTGTCCAGGTCGACCGGTCGATCCGGACCGACAGCTGGTCGGGGATGACCCGCGCCAGATTCGCCGCGAAGCCGCCCCCGGTGATGTGCGACATCGCGTGCAGCGGCCGCTCGTCCGCGTCGTTCAGCTCCTGGATCAGCTCCAGGCAGTGCTTGGCATACACGCGGGTCGGCGTCAGCAGCACCTCGCCCAGCGTCGCACCGAGCTCCGGCACCTCGCGGTCCAGGGTCCACTTGGCGCGCTCGAAGAAGACGTGCCGGACCAGGCTGTACCCGTTCGAGTGCAGTCCCGACGACGCCATCGCCAGTACGACGTCGCCCGCGCGCACCCGCTCCGCGCCGAGCACCTCGTCGGCCTCGACGACCCCGGTCGCCGCGCCCGCCACGTCGTACTCGTCGGCCTTCAGCAGGCCCGGGTGTTCCGCGGTCTCGCCGCCGACCAGCGCCGTACCGGCCTCGACACACGCCTCGGCGATGCCCTTCACGATCTGCGCGATCGTCTCCGGCACCACCTTGCCGGTGCAGATGTAGTCGGTCATGAACAGCGGCTCGGCGCCGCACACGACCAGGTCGTCGACGACCATCCCGACCAGGTCGAACCCGATCGTGTCGTGCCTGTCCAGCTTCTGCGCGATCGCGACCTTGGTCCCGATCCCGTCCGTCGACGTCGCCAGCAGCGGCCGCCGGTACGACGTCAGGGCGGTCGCGTCGAACAGGCCGGCGAACCCGCCCAGCCCACCGACCACCTCGGGGCGGGTCGCCTTCGCCACCCACTCCTTCATCAGCTCGACGGCCCGGTCACCGGCCTCGATGTCGACCCCGGCGGACGCGTAGCTCGCGCCTTCGCTCACGTTCTTCTCCTCGGTACGGCGTACTCCGGGCTCCCGGCGTACGCCGTCCTCCCGGGGGACTGGATTACGGGCGGCTCAGCGCGTCGGCGGCACCGCCACCGCCGGAGATCGTCGCCAGACCGTCGACGTCGGTGCTCACCGGCAGCTCGAGCAGGTGCTTGCCGAGGTGCTCCGGGTCGGGCAGGGCGACCGGGTACACACCGTCGAAGCAGGCCCGGCAGAGCCGCTCCTTCGGGACCGTGGTCGCCTCGACCAGATTGTCCAGGCTGATGTACCCGAGCGAGTCGGCGCCGAGCGAACGGCAGATCTCCTCGGTGTTCAGCCCGTTGGCGATCAGCTCGGCGCGGCTGGCGAAGTCGATGCCGTAGAAGCACGGCCACTTCACCGGCGGCGCGGTGATCCGGACGTGGATCTCCTTCGCGCCGGCCTCGCGCAGCATCCGGATGACCGCGCGCTGGGTGTTGCCGCGGACGATCGTGTCGTCGACCACGACCAGACGCTTGCCCTCGATCACCTCGCGGAGCGGGTTCAGCTTCAGGCGGATGCCGAGCTGGCGGATCGTCTGGCTGGGCTGGATGAACGTGCGGCCGACGTACGCGTTCTTGACCAGACCGGAGCCGTACGGGATCCCGGACTCCTCGGCGTACCCGATCGCGCCCGGCGTACCGGACTCGGGGGTCGCGATGACCAGGTCCGCGTCGGCCGGGTGCTCCTTGGCGAGCTTGCGGCCGATCTCGACCCGGGTCGAGTAGATCCGCTGGCCGGAGATCTGGGTGTCCGGGCGGGCCAGGTACACGAACTCGAACAGGCAGCCCTTCGGGTCCGGCTCGGCGAACTTGGTCGAGCGGAGGCCGTCGGCGTCGATCGCGACGATCTCGCCCGGCTCGATCTCACGGATGAAGGACGCACCGACGATGTCGAGAGCCGCTGTCTCGCTGGCGGCCACCCAGCCGCGCTCCAGCCGGCCGAGGACCAGCGGGCGGATGCCCTGTGGGTCGCGGGCGGCGTACAGGGTGTTCTCGTCCATGAAGATCAGGCTGTAGGCGCCCTTGACCTTCGGGAGGATCTTGGCCGCGGCCTGCTCGATGGTCAGGTCCGGGTACCCGGCGAGCATCGAGGTGAGGATGTCGGTGTCGCTCGACGCACCGTGCTTCGCGTTCGCCTTCGCGTGGTCGACGTCGGCGTTGAGGCCGAGGTCGAGCTCGCCTTCACCGTTCAGGCTGGCGGCGAGCTCGCTGGTGTTGGTCAGGTTGCCGTTGTGGCCGAGCGCAATCGAACCGGTCGCGGTGGAACGGAACGTCGGCTGCGCGTTGGCCCACACACTGGAACCGGTCGTCGAGTACCGGCAGTGGCCGATCGCGATATGCCCTCTGAGCGACGCCAGCGTCGCCTCGTCGAAGGCCTGGCTGACCAGCCCCATGTCCTTGTAGACCAGAATCTGCGACCCGTTACTGACCGCGATCCCCGCCGACTCCTGCCCCCGGTGCTGCAAGGCATAGAGCCCGTAGTAGGTGAGCTTGGCAACCTCTTCACCAGGCGCCCAAACCCCAAACACCCCACAAGCATCCTGCGGACCCAGATCCTGCGGGTCGAGTTCATGAGTAAGCCGACCATCGCCACGAGCCACACCCACAGTCTACGGGACGCCGGAGCGCCCCATGACCGACGACTACCAGCAGGCGACACCGACCTCGCACGCCGGTTGAGCCTGCCCGCTCGCAACTGGCACCGCAGCCACTAGAAGAAGCAGCGCGGAACCGACTACGATCAGCAACTTCTTGATCACGATTAGCCCTTTCGAAATAATGCAGAGCCATGCATTGAGTGCTCAATGTCGACGCAGTCTGTATATGGTCGGTTCCAACAAGTTCCGGAGGAGGGATCGTGCTCGAGCCGCTCGGTGTGGATGAAGCCACCTTTGCGGTCTATCACGCGCTCCTCAGCCACCCAGACAGTACGCCTGAGCAGATTGCGACGCTAGTAGATTGCTCAGTGGCTGATGTCCACGAGTTCATGGACATCCTCCGAAAGCTAGACCTCCTGGTCCCGACCTGGACGAACCCCTCCGCCGAGCACGCTGTGCACCCCCGAGTCGGGCTCACCAGTCTGGCTGAGCGTCGCCGGACGGAGCTGAATCGACTGCTCGGGGAACTCAGGGAGGCTGAGGCTTCGGCCGAGGTGATCGCCGAGCAGTACAACGAACTGCTCACAGCCCGCAGCAGCGGGGACGTCGAAGTGCTCAAGGGACGAGCAAACGCGTCACGGCGTATCGAGGAACTCGCCCTCAAGGCGCGGGACACGTTCTGGGTCCTCGCGCCGGCACACATCGAGAACATCGCCGAAGTTGCCGACAACTCACCGGACTTCGACATGCTCGAACGTGGTATCAAGATCAAGACCGTCTACCTCCAGAGCATGGCCGCATCCAAGCAGGCGATCGAGTACGCATCGAAGATGCACCGTCTCGGATGCGAGATCCGGGCCACTCCAACGCTGCCGATGCGACTCCTGATCGTCGATCAGGAGATCGCCATCATGCCGATGGATCCCGATAGCCCGACTGCCGGCGCAGTGATCCACCGCACTCCCGCTGTCGTCTCAGTCGCCATTGCCCTCTTCGACGCCTACTGGTCACGCGGCACCGAGATGTTCGACCCCGACGACCGCGACGACGACGCTCCCCTGACCCCGCACGAGGCCGAGGTACTCCGTCTCCTCGCCGGCGGCGCCAAGGATGAGCAGGTCGCTCGTCTTCTAGGCATCTCCCTCCGGACCGCGCGCCGCATCACCGCCAACCTCTCCGACCGCCTCGACGCCGCCAGCCGCTTCGAACTCGGCGTAGCAGCCGCGAAGCGCGGCTGGGTCTGATCGGATCGGCGGTTGTTCGAGTCGCTCGGTCTCAGCGAGGAGAACGTCGCGGTGTACCGCGCGCTCCTACGGCAGCCGGAACTGATCCGTGACACAAACTCGCAGAGCTCGCGATCGAAGTCGGACTTTCGGAGACGCAGGTCAGTGAGCAACTCGAGCAACTTCGCGAGTTGGGTCTACTCGTTCCACGATGGAGCATCGCGGGGGAAGAATACCCATTGCATCCGGCCGCGGGATTCGATCTCCTCACCAATCGACGACAGCAAGAGATCGACCAACTCACCGGTGCGTTGAATTCCGGCAGAACCGCGGCTGCGCATTTCATTGCCGACTACGGAGATTTTCTGGTCCAGGCAAGACCGGGCGACGTAGAAGTTCTCGAAGGCGAACGGGCATATCAGCGGATGCAGCATTTCCATCCGACAAAGTCAATGTGGGGTATGTTTCCGCCCGATCCGCAGCCCGCACGCGATCCGGAAGAGTCGACGGATACCGAGATACTGAAACGCGGTGTGGATGCGCGGTATCTCATCGTCGAGGCCCAGGTGAAGGCGCCACGAATGCGTGAGTACTTCGACTACATTCGCCGGTACGGCGGACAGGTCCGGGCTGTGCCTGTAGTTCCACTGAAGATGATCATCATCGACGGCGAGGCCGCGGTCGTGGGCATCGACCCGGACCCGGAAGCTTGGTGTGTCTCTGCGGACCGTCCGGAGGATCGCCGCGAAACTGAGTGAGTTGGTGGGGGCTTCGGGGCGGTTTGAGTTGGGGGTTCGGGCGGCGCAGCGGGGGTGGGTGGATTAGCCCCAGTCCCAGGCTCGGGAAAGGGGTGGGTGGGGCGTGGGCAAAGGGGTCTCCTTGGGGTGGTGCTGGAGGAGAGGGGGAAATGGGTGCGCCGCCCGGGCCTCTCGGGAGAAAGTGAAACAGAGGGGGCGGAGCGGGGACAACGGGAGCGGGTGGCCGGGGTAGGTCGTTGACCGCGGGCGGCCACGGGGTGATGAACTACTTACCGGCCTGGACCGGCTGTGGGGGATTTCGGGCAGGAAGGTGCCAGATGGTTGCGGGGAAAGGCGCGGGTGTGGTTTAGTACGCGGCTTTTCGGATGACAACGTCGGTCCCGGGATTTCCCGGGACGCGTGGTCCCCGGGATTTCCCGGGGACGCGTGCGACTCAGACGGTCTTCAGTGCCGCGAGGAGCTTGGTGAGGGAGTCTCGGGCGTCGCCGAACAACAACGTTGTGCGGGGGTCGTAGAGGAGTTCGTTCTCGATGCCGGCGAAGCCGGGGCGCATCGAGCGTTTGAGGAAGATGACTCGTTGGGCCTCGTCGGCGTTCAGGATCGGCATGCCGTAGATCGGGGCCGAGGGGGTGTTGCGGGCGGCGGGATTGACCACGTCGTTGGCGCCGACGACCAGGACGACGTCGGTCGACTTGAAGTCGCCGTTGATGTCGTCCATCTCGCGGAGCTGGTCGTACGGGACCTGGGCCTCGGCGAGCAGGACGTTCATGTGGCCGGGCATGCGGCCGGCCACCGGGTGGATCGCGTAGTCGACCTTCACGCCGCGGGACTGCAGCTCCTCGACCAGGTCCCGCAGGATGTGCTGCGCCTGCGCGACCGCGAGACCGTACCCGGGCACGATGATGACCTTGTTCGCGTACCCGAGCAGGATCGCGACGTCCTCCGGCCCGCCCGAGATCACCGGCCGCTCGGACGCCGTACCGGCGCCCAGCGTCGACCCGCCGCGGATCGCGCCGAAGAGGATGTTGAACACGGACCGCCCCATCGCGTCCGCCATCAGCTTGGTCAGCAACGAACCGGCAGCGCCGACGAGCGTGCCCGCGACCAGGAGCAGCGTGTTGCCCAGCACGTACCCGCCGGCGGCCACGGTCAGACCGGTGAACGCGTTCAGCAACGAGATGACGATCGGTACGTCGGCACCGCCGACGGGCAGCACCAGCATCACACCGATCGCGAGACCGACCAGGCACAGCAGTACGCCGACCCACACGCGCGGATCCGACACCAGCCACACGGACAGCGCCAGACCGCCGAGGATCGACGCGATGAACAGCACCGGGAGCCCCGGGAACGTCACCGGCCGGGTCGTCATCAGCTCCTGCAGCTTGGTGAACGTCACCACCGATCCGGAGAAGCTCACCGCCCCGACCAGGATCGTGAACGCCGAGGCGATCGCCGCCACCGTCGCGTCCGACGAGACCTCGTCGAGCTCGAGCAGCGCGACGAGTGCGGCCGCGCCGCCGCCGACTCCGTTGAACAAGGCAACGAGCTGCGGCATCTGGGTCATCTGGACCCGCCGCGAACCGACCACACCGCCGACGGTGCCGATCGCCAGCGCGATCAGGATCGGCGCCAGGTGGTCCGGCTTGTACGCCGCGAACGTGATGATCACCGCGAGCACAGCACCCGCGGCGCCGATCAGGTTCCCGCTCCGGGCGCTGCGCGGCGACGAGAGTGCCTTCAGCGCGACGATGAAGCAGACCGCGGAGACCAGATAGCCGATCTGGGCCCAGGTGGGGATCACTTGTGCAGCTCCTTCTTGCGAGCCCCCGGGCCTTTGAACATCTCCAGCATGCGGTCGGTGACCACGAACCCGCCGACCATGTTCACGGTCGCGAGTACGACGGCCAGCAGCCCGACGATCACCACGATCACGGAGTCAGCCGCGCCGGTGACGATGATGGCGCCGACCAGGATGACACCGTGGATGGCGTTCGCCCCGGACATCAACGGGGTGTGCAGCGTCGAGGAGACCTTGCTGATCACCTCGACCCCGACGAACGCCGCGAGTACGAAGATCGTGAGTAGGGCGATGGATTCGCTCACGGGAGCTGGCCCTCCAGGAGTTTGCGGGTGGGCTCGTGCAGGACGCTGCCGTCGTGGGTGACGCAGCAGCCGCGGACGATCTCGTCTTCGAAGTCGGGGTCGAAGGCGGCGTTCCGGGTCATCAGGCGGATCAGGTTCGCGATGTTCTGCCCGTAGAGCCGCGAGGCCGGCCCGGCCATCTGCGAAGGCACGTTGGCGCCACCCCACACGAGCGCGTCGCCGATCGTCAGCTCGGTCCCGGCGACGGATCCCTCGACGTTGCCGCCTTGCTCGGACGCCAGGTCGACCACGACCGATCCCGGCTTCATCTGCTCGACCATCGACCGGGTCACGAGGAGCGGCGCGGTACGGCCTGGTACGGCGGCTGTGGTGATGAGCGCGTCCGCTGCCGCGATGTACGGCGTGAGCAGTTCGCGCTGGAGCTGCGCCCGCTCCGGCGTCATCTCGCGGGCATATCCACCGGGGCCGTCCAGCGTTCCCAGTTCGAGCTCGATCGGTACGGCGCCCATCGACGCGATCTCCTCGGCGGCGGCCGTCCGGACGTCGTACGCCTTCACCACCGCGCCGAGGCGCTTGGCGGTGGCGATCGCCTGCAGTCCGGCCACGCCGGCGCCGAGTACGACGACCTGCGCCGGCGGGACGGTGCCGGCCGCGGTCATGTTCAGCGGGAAGAAGCGCGGCAGCCGTTCGGCCGCGACGATCGCGGCGCGGTACCCGGCGACGAGCGCCTGGGAGGACAGCGCGTCCATCGACTGGGCCCGGGAGATCCGCGGGATCAGCTCCATCGCGAACGCGGTCAGCTTGGCCCGCATTGCGGTCCGCACCACATCCGGCGGATTCGTCGGCAGGAACGACATCAGCGCCGTACCGGCGTGCAACCGCTGCAGGCGCTCGCGTTCCAGTGGCTGGACCGACGCCACGATCGTGGCCGCGTGGTCGGCACCCCAGGCCACTTCGGCGCCGGCGTCGCGGTACTGGTCGTCGGAGAACAGCGCGCGCTCACCGGCGGCCGGCTCGACCGCGACCTCGTAGCCGAGCTCGATCAGTTTCGCGACTTGCTCCGGCACCAGAGCGACCCGGCGCTCGGCCGGTCTGGTCTCCCGTACGACTGCGATCTTCACTCGCCGAAACCTATGCCAAACACTGGGTCGCCGGAAAGCCCGGTCACGCCTGGTTCGCCTGGTTCGCCAGGTTCTGGAGCAACAACGCTTCGGCCAGGCAGACCTTGGTGAACTCGGCGAGGTGGAGGCCTTCGTCGATTCCGTGGGCGCGGGTGTCCGGGTCCTCGACGCCGGTGACCAGGATCGCGGCCTCCGGGAAGGCCTGCTGGAACTCGGCGATGAACGGGATCGACCCGCCCATCCCCATGTCGATCGGCTCGACACCCCACGCTTCCTGGAACGCCGAACGCGCCGCTTCGTACCCGGCGCCGCGCGCGTTCACGCTGCACGGCTGACCGGTCTGGCCCTCCGTCACCGTCACCTGCGCACCCCAGGGCGCATTGCGCTCCAGGTGCTCCGCCAGCGCCGCACTGGCCTTCACCGCATCGTCGCCAGGGGCTACCCGCAGGCTCACCTTCGCCCGTGCGACCGGAATGAGGGTGTTGCTGGCCTCAGCCACCGACGGCGCGTCGATGCCGACCACAGAGATCGACGGCCGGGTCCACAGTCGGTCCACCAACGAACCGGTGCCAGTAAGGCGCACAGAGTCGAGTACGGACGACTCCGCGCGCAGCCGGGCCTCCCCATAGTCCACATCGGCTGCCCGCGACGCGTGCAGCCCGTCAACAGCCACATCGCCCTTGTCGTCGTGCAGCGTGGCCAGCAAACGGCACAGTGCGGACAGCGCGTCCGGGATGGGCCCACCGAAGAGACCAGAGTGCACAGCGTGCTCGAGAGTACGGACCTCGACGTACGACTCGACCAGGCCGCGCAGCGAGACGGTCAGGGCCGGCGTACCGACCTCCCAGTTGCCGGAGTCCGCGATCACGATGGCGTCCGCGGCGAGCTCCTCGGAGTACTCGTCGAGCAGCTGCAGCAGGGTCGGCGAGCCGATCTCCTCCTCGCCTTCGACGAACACGGTCACGCCCACCGGCAGATCGTTGCCGAAGGCCCGTACGGCGGCGAGGTGCGCCGCGATCCCGGCCTTGTCGTCGGCCGCACCGCGCCCGTACAGCCGGTCGTCGCGCTCGGTCGGCTCGAACGGATCCGAGGTCCACTGCTCGACCGGTCCGGTCGGCTGGACGTCGTGGTGCGCGTACAGCAGGACGGTCGGCTTCCCTGCCGGGGCCGGCTTCTTCGCGATCACCGCCGGGGCGCCATCGCCCGCGCGCACGATCTTCACCGTGAAGCCCTCGGCCTCGAACAACGCCGCGGTCGCCTCGGCCGACCTCTGGACGTCGGCCGCGCGGGCCGGTTCGTAACTGACCGACGGGATCCGGATGAGGTCCTCGAGGTCGGCACGGACGCTGGGCAGAACGCGGTCGATCGCCGCGGACAGATCGGTCATGCGACAACCGTACGGCGTCCGTTCGCGGAACCGATGCCCGGTGAACCCTCGCGCGTTACTAATTGCCGATTTACTCTGAAATTCTCGTAGGTTTCCGCCCAACCTCCGGAGGTCACCGTGCGTTTTCTCGCCATCTCGACCGCCCTCATCACCACAGCCGCCGCCCTGACGACCGCACTGCCCGCGCACGCCGCGATCAGCTGCGACACCGACACAACCGGCGGGTCCACGTTCTACGACGGACCGTCCGCGTCGAAGAAGTACGACGCCCGGTTCAGCAACAGCGTGAGCATCCCGAACCTCAGCACGTACACCCCGCAAGGCGCGGGCACTTGGTACAACTGGGACGGCTCCGGCAAGAACCTGCTCCTCGTCGCGGCGTACCGCGAAGGCGCCGACTCCGAGATCTACGGCATCGACCCGTCCACCGGCTCCACGGTCGGTGTGGTCGCGATCGCCGAGTCACACGTCGGTGGGATCACTGTGAGCAAGGGCTGGGCGTTCGTGTCCGGTCAGGGCAGCAGCATCCGCAAGTACCGGCTGACCGAGCTACGCGACGCACTGAAGGCAGCGGGTACGCCGTACCTCGCACAGGTCGGTACTGCGCGGGACGTGGCCGGCTCGTCCTTCATGGGAAGCTACGGGGACTCACTGTTCGCCGGCACGTTCAACGACACCGGCCGCGGGACCATGTACGAGTACACGGTCGCCGACGACGGCACGCTGACCACGCAGGCCGGCGCCTGGGAGATCCCGACCAAGACGCAGGGCCTGACGGTCACCGCGAACCACTTCATCTACAGCACGTCGTACGGACGTGGGAACCGCAGCAACATCTATGTGGTGAAGCGCGGCCAGAAGGACCTGGACGCCGCCGCACTGAGCTGCTTCCGCGCCCCGAGCATGACCGAGGGCATCACGGAGTACAACGGGACGGCGTACGTCGTCTACGAGTCCGGCTCACACCTGTACGCACCCGACCCAGCCACCCTGAACGTCATCCCCCGCATGCACAAGGCGTCCGTCTCGTCGCTGACGTCGCTGGTGCCTTAAGGCTTGTACGCCGCGGACTCGAGCACGCTGGTCCGGGTCTTCTCTTCGTCGGCCCGCACCTGGATCCGGAGCAGCGTGCTCCCGTTCACCACCCGGTACTGCTCGACGACGCCCGGATTCGAGTCGCAGGTGTACTGGAAGGTGACCGTCGACTGGCCGGTGTTCGTCGTGCCCGCAGTGCATCCGGCAGGCGCGGT
This sequence comes from Kribbella sp. NBC_00709, assembly GCF_036226565.1. Lineage (GTDB taxonomy): Bacteria > Actinomycetota > Actinomycetes > Propionibacteriales > Kribbellaceae > Kribbella. The sequence continues at coordinate 3,619,407 of NZ_CP108996.1, read as the reverse complement.
CCCGCTCGACGGCAGCCTGGTCGCGCTCACCAGTCCGAGGAAGACGCCTTCGATCTGCGGGTTGCTCTGCCAGGCGGCCGTGTTCGTGCTCACGACCAGCGCCTGGTTGGAGTCGACGGCCTTCTGCTTCCAGACTCGCGGAACCTCCACCGACAGCGCCTGATCCACCACCTTGATCGGGCGCGTCAGGACGTACCGGTAGCCGCCGTAGCCACCTCCTGCCGCCAGCACCAGAGCAGCGAGCGTGGTGATGACTACGGCACGCCGACCGCGCTTCGGCTTCACAGGGACAGTTGGCTCGTTGGAACTGGACAGTGCGGTCGCCTGGTCGACCGGAGCGGCCGCGGGAGCCGGTGCGGGCATCTCCGCCGCCGGGACCAGCCCAGCCGGGACCTTGCCCGTGGTGTGTGCCTCGCGGAGCGCATTGAGGAAACTGTCGAGGTCAGGCCAGCGCTGATCGCGGTCCGGCTCGAGAGCACGCCGTACGACGACGTCGATCGCGTCCGGTACGTCCTCGCGCAGCGTGGTCATCGACGGCGGCGGTGCGTCGATCTGCATCACCGCACCGAGGCTGGCGACACCATGCGGCGCCTGTCCGGTGAAAGCGGCGTACGCCACCGCGCCAAGCGAGTACAGGTCTGCTCGGTGGTCCAGGCGGTCGCCCATCACCTGCTCCGGCGCGACGTACGCCGGGGTGCCGCCAGGCATCGTGATGCGCGACACCTCGGCCAGCGACTTGCCCAGGCCGAGATCGGACAGCATCGCGCGATCACCGGCGGCCGAGTCGGTGCGGAAGAGCACGTTGGCCGGCTTCACGTCCCGGTGCAGTACGCCGCGCGCGTGCAGGTGCTTCAGGCCGCGGCCGACCTGCGTGATGATCCGGACCGCCTCGCCGAACTCGAGCGGGCCGGCCTTGATCCGGTCCGCCAGCGTGCCGCCGTCGGCGTAGGTGAGCACCATGAACGGGCGCCCGTCGTCGGCCTCGCCGATGTCGTGCACGCCGACGACGTACAGCGAGTCGACCTTGCGCAGGAACCGACCCTCGGCCAGGAAACGACGGCGGACATCCTCGTCCTCGACCCAGTTCTCGGACAGGATCTTGATCGCGACCTCGGCGTCCAGCTGCTCGTCGCGGGCCAGCCAAACGGTCGCGAAACCTCCGGCACCCACCCGGCGGACCAGGGAGTACCGGCCGATCCGGGGTGGCTGGTCCATGGCGCAATTATGCTCGATCCGTCCTGCGACCGGTTCGCTGGAGTGAACTAAGCGGTGTTTACCGACGTCACATCTCCCGACAGCGGGCCCTGAGGCCCGCTCGGCCGTGGTCCGCCGCACGGTCAATACCCGCCCCGTGCCATGACCATGTTCGTGAGGAGATCGCCGATGCGAGTGCAGAACGGCCGCCTGGTCGCCCTCGTCGCAGCTGTCGCCGTTGCCGCCATCGCCGGCGGTGGCGCTCTCGCCTACCGTCAGGGCCCGCAGACCGCCGAAGCCGAGGCGGCCCCGCTCTCCAGCTCCCCGTCCCCCGCCACCGGCAACCCGACGACGAAGCCGACGACCAAACCGGCGGCCACACCGTCCCAGTCGTCGACGCCGGTCAGCACTCCGTCGTCGACCGGACCGGTGAAGACCAAGATCGACCTCAGCAAGCTCCCCACCGGCAGGGCGCCGCAGATCGCGTACCTGACCGGCCGGACGATCCGCGGTGGAGCCGGCGGCGACGTCAAGGTCCCGGGCACTGCCCAGATCCAGGCGGTCGCCCGGCTCGGCTCGTCGGCCTTGGCCGTGGTCACCAAGGGCTACGGCACCGAGATGCTGACCCTCGACACCGACGGCAAGATCACCGGCCGGACCGCCGACGTCACCCAGATCGTCACCACCGACGACGGCCTCGGCGCGGCGTACGTCGGCTCGCGCCTGAAGGACTCCGGTGAGTCGACCGGCGTGACGACGCTCTACGCGCAGCAGGACCAGGGCCGGGCAGAGGTCCAGAAGGTCACCATGCCGAACATCTGGAACGCGACACTGCTGGGCTATCTCAACGGAAAGGTCTACTTCGATGCTTCGACGACCGAGGCCGGGGCCTCCACCCTGTACGAGTGGACGCCCGCTCAGTCGAAGGTGATCACGATCAAGCCGGTCCCGAATGCGATGGCGGTGTCGAGCGTCGGGACAGCGGGTTCGCTGACCACGCTGGCCGACCAGAACAGCTGCAGCAGCCTCCTCACGGTGCCGGCCGGCAAGCGACTGTGGCGCACCTGCGACTACCAGATCGTCGGCTTCACCCCGGACGGCGCCACCGCTATCGCCGGTCCGATGTATCAGGACGGGTACGGCAACGGCATCGCGGCGGTCCTGGACGCGAAGAAGGGCACTCTGCTGCACGAGTGGTCCGGTGTGTTCCGGCAGTGGATCCCGGAGGACGACCAGCACCTGCTCCTGCTCGCCGACAACGGCGAGGAGACGCCGGCGTCGATCATCCGCTGCACCATCTCTACCGGAGCCTGCGAGCTGGCCACGCCGCTCGCCAAGGGCTCTCTGTTGATTGGGGACTGAGTTGACGACTCCGCCGACGCGACAGCACACCGGCCGCCTGATCGCGGCCGTCGCGTCCATCGCAGTGGTTGCGGTAGCCGTTGGCGGGGCCATCGCCTACCGCCAGGGCCCCGAACCGGCCACTACGAGCTACGCCGCACCACTGGGTGGCAGCCCGAGCCTCACACCGTCATCCACGCCGACCCCGACCCCGCCCCCGGTCGTGCCGGCCACGAAGACCCCGCTGGCGAAGCCTTCGCTCACGCCGAGCTCCACTCCCTCGAAGACGCCCCAGCCCCCGTCCGGCCCGGTCGCTCTCGAAGCGGCCAAGCTGACGCAGGGCCAGGTCCCGCAGCACGCCTATCAGTTCAACCGCACGGTGCTCGGCTCCGGCAAGGAGCTGAAGGTCCCCACCAGCGACAGCCTGATGGACGTCGCCCGACTGGGCAGCGGTGTGCTCGCGACGACGGCAGGTGGCGAGTTGCTGAAGGTCGACTCCGCCGGCGCAGTGGTTCGGCGTACGCCGAACGTCATGACCCTCACCGGGACGGCTGATCAGTCGGCCGCGGCGTACGCGACGACCCCGCCTGTGGTCGTCGGACAGCAGACCTACGGCGCGACGCTCTACGCGGACACCGGTGCCTCGCAGAAGTCTCTTGAGCTCCCAGACGTCCAGAGCATCCATGTGCTCGCGTACGCGAAGGGCACGATCTACTACAAGGCATCCGTCAAGGGCGCTGAGCGGACGTTGAAGCTCTATGCCTGGACGCCGGGCGCCGCCAAACCCACTCTGGTGAAGACAGTCACCGGAGACGTGATGGCCGTCTCGAGCGACGGCCGCCTGGCGTCCGCACTGCCTGCGAACAACACCGGCGACGGCTGCTCGACCGTCGTCGAGATCGCCACCGGCAAGAAGCGTTTCAAGACCTGCGACTACCGGATCGCCGGATTCACCCCCGACGGTGCCGTCGCGATCGGCACGCCGGCGTACGGCGACAGCTACTGCAGCAACATCGTCACCGCGCTGGACTCGCGCAGTGGCGCCGTACGGAACCAGTGGAGCGGCTGCTTCTACCGGGCAGTCGCGGAGGACGAACAGCACCTCCTGATGGTCGCGGTGGTGGCCGGCGGCGGTCAGGATCCGAACACCAAGCTCACGGTCGTGCGCTGCACCCTCGACACCGCAGCGTGTGAACGCGCCACCGCAGTCCTCTCCACCAGCCTGATCGACTTCGCCCGGTAGTCTGCTCTGGGCAGATGTCCCTTCATCACAAGGGTTTTCGCGGCAGACTGCGGGTATGACGACGGTTGCTGTCCTGGCTGACATTCATGGCGTGCTGCCTGCGCTGGAAGCGGTGCTGGGCGAAGCGGACGTGCAGGCGGCGGACGCGATCGTGCTGGCCGGGGACATCGCCAGCGGGCCACAGCCGGTGGAGACGCTGGATCTGCTGACATCACTCGGCGATCGGGTGGTGTGGGTGCGGGGCAATGCGGACCGGGAGCTGGTGGAGATGGCTCGGGGGACCTACGACACCGAGCCGCCGGACGCTGTGAGTCCGTGGGCAGCAGAGCAGCTACGGCCGGACCAGGTCGAGCTGCTCGCCCCACTGCCCACCACGGTGACGATCGGAGACGTGCTCTTCTGCCACGCCACTCCACGCGACGACGAGGAGATGGTGCTGGTCGACAGTCCGATCTCCCGGTGGGCCAAGGTGTTCGATGGACTGCCCGATGCCGTCAGGACTGTCGTCTGCGGTCACACCCACATGCCGTTCGCCCGTCAGGTCGATCGGCGGCTCGTGGTGAATGCGGGCAGCATCGGCATGCCGTACGGCGCACCTGGTCCCAGCTGGGCCCTCCTGACCGCAGACGGCGTACAACTGCGTCGATCCGCGCTGGACGCTTCTACGGCTGCGGATCGGATCGTGCGTGAGTCGGCGTACCCAGGGCGGGAGGAATGGGTCGCGGAGTACCTGCTGAACACGTACTCCGACACGGAGGCGCTGGAGGCATTCAGGCCGCGTGCGGAGGGCTGACCGGTTACCGTCAGGGGGTGTTCGCGCGCCGGCGGAAGCATTTCGGGACTCCGGCCGACAAGGCGACGTATGCGACCCTGCATACCGCCTCGTTGGCCAGTCCGCACCTGCGCGAAGGCCTGACTCCCGCAGCAGCAGGTAAAGCGAGCCGCCACCTCAGGGACCTCCTGGGCACGGCGGCCATCGCGATCTGCGACTCGTCCGGCGTACTGGCCTGGGACGGCGTCGGCGGGCCGTACGAGAGCAACCACCGTCGTGACGCCAAGGACCTCGCCGCACCGACGCTCCGCTCCGGCCGTACGGCAGTACTAGGTGCGCATGACGTGGCCTGCGGCGACCCGCAGTGCCCGATCCGTACGGCAGTGGTCGCGCCGATCGTCACCGAGGAGCGCGTGGTCGCCGTACTGGTCGCGTACAGCAACAACACCTCGGCTGCACTGGTCAGAGCGACCGAGGAGGTTGCCCGATGGGTCTCCGGCCAGGTGGAGCTCGCTGAGCTCAACAAGGAACGTACGCGGGCCATGGAGGCCGAACTGCGTGCACTGCGGGCTCAGATCAGCCCGCACTTCATCTACAACGCTCTGGCCGCCATAGCGTCGTTCGTCCGCACAGATCCCGAGCGGGCGCGTGAACTGCTCCTGGAGTTCGCCGACTTCTCCCGGTACGCCCTGCGGCGCGGCGGCGAGTACACCACGCTGGCCGACGAGCTGCGTAACGTGGAGCGCTATCTGGTGCTCGAGCAGGCCCGCTTCGGCGATCGGCTCAAGGTGTCGCTGCAGATCGCGCCAGAGGTGCTGCCGGTGGTCATCCCGTTCCTGGTCGTCCAGCCGCTGGTGGAGAACGCAGTACGGCACGGGCTCGAGGCCGGGGCCGGATCGATCACCATCCGCGCCCGGGACCGGATCAACGAGGCCGAGATCAGCGTGGAGGACGACGGCGCCGGCAGCGACCCCGAGGTGATCCGGGCCGCGCTGTCCGGCGAGACCGGCAGCGACTCGGTCGGCCTCGGCAACGTCGACGCCCGGCTGCGTCAGGTGTACGGCGACACGTACGGGCTGGTCGTGGAGACCGCCGTGGACGCCGGGACGAAGGTAACTTTCCGCATCCCCAAATACTCCTCAGGGGTGCACGCGTCCCCTTAGTGTGAGGGCATGGCCGACACTCCGCTGCGCGCGCTGGTCGCTGACGACGAGGAGCCCGCTCGCGCCGAACTGGTGTACCTGCTCAGCCAGGACCCCCGGATCGGCCCCATCCAGACCGCATCCGACGGCCCGGAGGCACTGAAGATCCTGCAGGCCACCGACCTGGACGTGGTGTTCTGCGACATCAAGATGCCCGGTCTGGACGGCATCGACCTGGCCAGTGTGTTGTCCAAGTTCCGGCAGCCGCGCCCGCGGATCGTTTTCGTCACGGCGTACGACGAACACGCCGTGGCCGCCTTCGACCTCGACGCGGCCGACTACGTCATGAAGCCGGTCCGGGCCGAGCGCCTCGCCGAGGCGGTCCGCCGGGTGGTCACTGCGGGCGCACCGGTCGCGTTGCAGTCGCCGGACGACACCGAGGACGAGACGATCTCGGTCGAGCTGGCCGGCATCACCCGGTTCGTCCAGCGCTCCACGGTCCGGTACGTCGAGGCGCAAGGCGACTACGCCCGCCTGCACACCGGCCAGAACTCGCACCTGGTCCGCATCCCGCTCAGCACCCTCGAGGAACGCTGGCGGGACGCGGGGTTCACGCGGATCCACCGCAGCACGCTGGTCGCTCTGGCGCACATCGACGAGATGCGGGTCGACGGCGGCCGATGCGCGGTCCGGGTCGGCGAGGAGTGGCTCCCGGTCAGCCGACGGCACACCCGTGAACTGCGCGACCTCCTGGTCCGATCGACGTCCCTGCGATGAGCACGCCCGACGGTCCACGGAGGGTTCGCGTCACCAGTCCGCGGACCAGCGCGGCCCGGCGGCCGATCATCCCCACCGGTACCCGCGAGATCGACGAGCAGACCCGGCTCGGCGAGATCTACATGCTGTCGCTGGTGCAGTCCCAGCTCAGGCTCACGCTGGCCGTCATCGGCGGCGTACTGCTCGTCCTCGGCAGCATCCCGCTCCTCTTCTGGCTCGTCCCACCGACCCGCACCCTGTCCGTCCTCGGCCTGCCACTGCCCTGGGTGATCCTCGGCATCCTCGTCTACCCGGTGGTGTACGTCGCCGCACGCATCTACGTCCGCAACGCCGAACGGATCGAAGCGGAGTTCACCGAGTTCGTCGGGCGGCAGTAGATGTCACCAGCCCTGAGTTTGAGCGCGATCGGGCTGGTGGTCGCGGCAACGATCGGGATCGGGCTGTTCGGGTTGCGGATCTCCCGGACCACCAGTGATTTCTACGTTGCCAGCCGTGCGGTCACCCCGCGGTGGAACGCTTCGGCGATCAGCGGTGAGTACCTGTCGGCCGCATCCTTCCTCGGTGTCGCCGGTCTCGTTCTCGTCAACGGCGCCGACATGCTGTGGTTCTCGGTCGGCTACACGGTCGGCTACCTGATGCTGCTGGTCCTGGTCGCGGCTCCCCTGCGCCGGTCCGGTGCCTACACCTTGCCGGACTTCGCCGAGACCCGCTTCGAATCCCCTTTGGTACGGCGGATCTGCGCCGGCCTGGTGGTCGGAATCGGGACGCTCTATCTCCTACCGCAGTTGCACGGAGCCGGTCTCGCCGTCCAAACCGTCACGGGCGCGCCGCCGCAGGTCGGCGCCATGATCGTCGCGGTGATCGTGGTCATCAACGTCGCCGCCGGCGGGATGCGGTCGATCACCTTCGTCCAGGCGTTCCAGTACTGGCTGAAGCTGACAGCGTTGGCGACACCAATCTTCGTCATCCTGCTCGCGTGGCACCAGCCGACCGGAGTACTCGACTCGTTGCACGGTGCGGCCGCGGAATGGGCCGAGCCGTTGTCTCGCGCGGGCGGTCGCGACCACCCGCTGTACGCGACGTACTCGTTGCTCTTGGCCCTTTGTTTCGGCACGATGGGCCTCCCGCACGTCCTGGTCCGCTTCTACACGAATCCGGACGGCCGCGCGGCCCGGCGTACCACGGTCGTCGTGCTCGCGCTGCTCGGCCTGTTCTACCTCTTCCCGCCGATGTACGCCGTACTCGGGCGGACGTTCGCGCCGGACCTGGTGGGGAGCGGCGGAGACACCGTCGTACTCGAGCTGCCGGGGCGAGTTTTCCCTGGTACAGCAGGGGATCTGCTCGGTGCACTGGTTGCAGCGGGCGCATTCGCGGCGTTCCTGTCGACGTCGTCGGGGTTGACTGTCGCGATCGCCGGGGTGATCGATCAGGACCTGTTGCGGAGCCGGTTGCACCAGTGGACCGGCGGTGACTACGTCGCGGTGAACAGCTTCCGGATCGCGGCGCTGATCGCGATGATCGTTCCGTACCTGGCATTCACGGTGACCGGTGCGCTGAGCCTCGCAGACACTGTTGGGCTCGCGTTCGCCCTTGCTGCGTCGACGTTCTGCCCGTTGCTGGTGCTGGGGATCTGGTGGCGGCGGATGTCGACCACGGGCGCCGCGGCCGGGCTGATCGTCGGCGGGATCGCGGCCAGCGCGGCCGCTCTGATCAACGTGGCGGGCGCACCGCACGGCGGTTGGCCGCGGGCGCTCGTCGGACAGCCGGCCGCGTGGACGATGCCACTCGCGTTCGTCACCGTCATCGTCGTCTCGAAGCTCACGCCGGACCGCATCCCGGCCGGAACCGCCCGCAGCATGGTCCGCCTGCACACGCCGGAGGCCGTCGACGTAGATCGCGGACCCGGACCTGCCGCACTGACCAACCGTTCGCCCAGCACCTCGCCCGCGCCTCGCCACGCCTACCGGCCACCGGCGGCCGGGCGTTGATCCGTGGCGGGCGGTCACCGCTCGTCGTGCCGTACCTACCGCTCGTCGCATTCGAGTGATCCACCGGTCGACTGGTCTGCCCGCTGAGCGCTCGATGCGCGCCGGTGCTGTCGCGGCCGCCGTGATCCAGGCCACAGTACGAGCCAGCCGGCCTCTTCCGCCCGGCTCGATCCACCTTGGAGGCTCGCGATGAGTGATACGCGCGATCCGGACCTTACGACGTACCGGGATGTCCAGCTGTCGCCGGACTTCTCCGAACTGCGTCGCCGGTTCCGGCGGTTCGTGTTCCCGATGACAGCGCTGTTCCTGGTCTGGTACTTCGTCTACGTCCTACTGGCCGACTATGCGCACGGCTTCATGTCGCACAAGGTCGGCGGCAACATCACCGTCGCCCTGCTGTTCGGGCTCGGACAGTTCGTGTCGACGTTCGCGATCACGCTGATCTACGTCCGCTGGGCGGACCGCCGGCTCGACCCGGACGCCGAGAAGCTGCGCCACCAGATCGAGGGAGCACCGCAGTGACCGCCCCACTGATGTTGCCATTGGCAACGGACATCGGAAACCCGACCGTCAACATCGTCATCTTCGCGCTGTTCGTGGTAGCCACGCTGGCGATCGTGTTCCGGGCCTCCCGCAACAACAAGACCGCGGCCGACTTCTACGCCGGCGGCCGGTCCTTCACCGGTCCGCAGAACGGCATCGCGATCTCCGGCGACTACCTGTCCGCCGCGTCGTTCCTCGGCATCGCCGGCGCGATCGCCCTCAACGGGTACGACGGCTTCCTGTACTCGATCGGCTTCCTGGTCGCCTGGCTAGTTGCACTGCTACTAGTTGCTGAGCTACTACGGAACACCGGTCGCTTCACGATGGCCGACGTCCTGTCGTTCCGGCTCAAGCAGCGGCCGGTCCGGATGGCGGCCGCGATCTCGACCCTCGTCGTCTGCTTCTTCTACCTGCTGGCGCAGATGGCCGGCGCCGGCGGCCTGGTCGCCCTGCTGCTCGGAGTCAGCCACCGGGCCGGACAGAGCATCGTGATCGCCGTGGTCGGCATCCTGATGATCACCTACGTCCTGGTCGGCGGCATGAAGGGCACCACCTGGGTGCAGATCGTCAAGGCCGTGCTGCTGGTCATCGGCGCCGGAATCATGACGCTCTGGGTGCTCGCGAAGTACACCTTCAACCTGTCCAGCCTGCTCGGCGCAGCGGTCGACAAGAGCCCGGCCGCCGGCGAGAAGCTGCTATCGCCGGGCCTGCAGTACGGCGTCACGGGCGTCACCAAACTGGACTTCATCTCACTGGCGCTCGCTCTGGTGCTCGGCACCGCCGGCCTGCCGCACGTGCTGATGCGCTTCTACACGGTCCCGGACTCCAAGGAAGCCCGGCGGAGCGTCAGCTGGGCAATCTGGATCATCGGCATCTTCTACCTGTTCACGCTGGTCCTCGGGTACGGCGCTGCCGCGATCGTCGGCCCGGACCGGATCAAGGCCGCACCTGGCAAGGCGAACTCGGCCGCGCCACTGCTCGCCTTCGAACTCGGCGGTGAGGTCCTGCTCGGCGTCATCTCCGCGGTCGCCTTCGCCACCATCCTCGCCGTGGTGGCCGGGTTGACGATCACCGCGAGTACGTCGTTCGCGCACGACATCTACGGCCAGATCATCAAGAAGGGCCAGATCAGCGGCGACGGCGAGGTCCGCGTGGCGCGGTACACCGCGGTCGTGATCGGCATCGTCGCGATCATCGGCGGCATCTTCGCGAACGGCCAGAACATCGCGTTCCTGGTGGCACTAGCGTTCGCGGTCGCGGCGAGTGCGAACCTGCCGACGATCCTGTACTCGCTGTTCTGGCGGCGCTTCAACACCCGTGGTGCGCTCTGGAGCATCTACGGCGGCCTGGCCTCGACGATCATCCTGATCGTGTTCAGCCCGGTCGTCTCCGGCAAGGTCGACGCCAAAACCCACGCCAGCCTGTCGATGATCACCGACACCGGCATCGACTTCCACTGGTTCCCGCTGGACAACCCCGGCATCGTCACCATCCCGCTGGCCTTCTTCCTCGGCTGGCTGGGAACCATCACCAGCAAGGAGCCGGTCGACGTCGACCGCTTCGCCGAAATGGAAGTCCGCTCCCTCACCGGCGCCGGCGCCGAGAAGGCGATCCACCACTAAGACCTGTCAGGCAGGCCCTGCTGAATCGACGCGGACCTGCCTGACAGCCCCAACTCCGGGCGGCCAGGTAGGCGAGTACCTGACCGCCCGGCCGCATGTCCCGCCGAACCGCCATCAGTTCCAGACGCGCGGAGACAGCAGGCTGGTTCGGTCGATCGGCGGCAAGCCGTCGTCGAGTTCCCGCAGGCGGCGATACACGTCGCGCATCGCCGCCTTGTCCGGCAGGTATATTCCGCCGGCGGCGCGCTCCAGAACGGTCAGAGTTCCGATGAGCATGATCGATCCGACGTCCCGGCCGGCAGCTCGCATCCTCTGCAGGCGTTGGATCTCCGCCGTGGCCTGGATCGCACCTCTTCCGTCATCGACGAGCACGGTGACGGTCTCGCCCGCTTCGGCCGCAACCACCGCGTGCGCGATCACCATCGTTTCGCCTAGGTCCTTCGAGTTCGCCATCCGCTCCTGCATGTGCAGGCCGGTCAGCCGATGGACTGCGGCCGCGAGCTCCGGCGTGAGGTCGTCGGACAGGATCTGCATCCATCGCTCGGCCAGCTTGAGCCACACCAGTCGGCCGCACTGAAGCGCGGATCCTGTCTGGCCTTGCGAAGCACCTCCTGTTGCACCGTCTCCGGAGCACTGAGAGCGCCGAGCGTGCCGATCAACAGGCGCTCCTTGTTGATCGACAGGAAGTTCAGACCAAGGCCGGCATCAATGATCGGCCGACGGCTCATCGATCGTGCCGCCGTTGGCCCGGGCCGGGCTCACTCGACGCATCGCCGTCGTCCAGGTCCGACAGATCTATGTCCACCTCAGGAAGATCGTCGGCCGCGGTCCAGGCGACTGTCGGCTGATGGGGAACGACGTCGGCTTCGCGCAGCTCCAGCTCCACGTCATCGAGGCTGATCCCGCGAAGCGTGGCGATGGCCCGCGCCGGAAGCACACCCTCGATATAGCCGCTGACAGCTCGCGCGAGCAGCCGCTGCGGTGCCCTGCGCTGATCCGCGTCCGCTTGCAGGACGTGATAGTGATCGGTCCATCCGAAGCGGACCGCCAACTGCGGCGTGCTCCAGCGCTTCCAGTCCTCCTTGACGGAGGTGCCGATGAACTTGCCCTGATGCAAGGCGATCGCGGCCAGCGCCGGTGACACCAAGAACCGTTGAGCGATCGAGGACAGAGTTGCCAGGCTGGAAGGATCGCGATCGTCGAGGAATTGTGCCAATCCTGCTTGCGGGATCAGCAGGTGCCGAGCGAACGCATCGGCCCGTCTCTCGATCGGAGTCCGCGCACTCCAATCGCCGGAGCTCTCGTCCACCCAGTCCCCGAACAGCACGTGCCCGAGCTCGTGAGCGAGTGTGCTGCGTTGGCGCATCGGATTCAGAGTCCGGGCAACGCCGATGAACACCGCACCGCGTTTCGGATCACGCATCGTCATGCCGTGCTCGTCCGGCCCGGCGTGGAGCACCGCGACGTCGAGTCCCGTCGCCTGCTCGATGATCGCAACCAGATCGCCGAGCGGCTGTACGCCCAGGTGATGCTGCGCACGGAACTGCTCGGCCGCTGCCTGCCCATCCAGCTCGGCGTTCATCAGCTGGCTTCCGGATCCAGCCGCGGCTGGAATCGCCTGATCATCCAGGTAGCTGTCCAGCTCCAGGAAATGCAGCAACGCTTGACGCATTGCGTCCATGCCAGAGTCGTTGGTCGCACGTGCCGCGCACTGCGCTCGGTCAGCCACCAGGCTCGTCCCCGTCAGCTGCGCGACGGTGTGACCTGTCGCTTGCGCGATCAACACGATCTCGGGCAGTTTCGCCACGCGATCACCAGCGATGATCCGCGAAAGGGTCGACTGCGAGATCCCAGTCGCATCGGCGAGCCCCCGCTGACTCAGGCCAGCGGCTTCAAGGGCAGCCTCGATCAACACACCGACATTGACTGCAGACATCGCGCCTTCACCTCCCTGAATCACACATCGCTGATGTGATTCAGTGTAGACAAGATCCATCCAATCGCCAATCGACCTGCAGTTTCACGCCAGCGCGCGGGGCCGGGCGGTCGATCACAGTTCCCTCGACCGACACCGACCACGGGGCACTCACACGCACGGGCAATGCGGCAACGGCGACGCCGCGCGGGTTGACCGTAGTGCTCAGAGGTTGAGGGTGGGCCAGAGTTTGTAGAAGGCGTTGCGGGAGGTGTTGCCTCGGTGTTCTTCGGTGGCGTGGAGGCGGCCGAAGGTGAAGGGGTTGCCGCCGTCGGCGAAGACTTCCAGGGCCAGCTGGTGGAGGAGGTCGCGGGAGACGACGGAGTCCTGGTGTTCGCCGAGGATTTCCTGGACCTGTTCGGCGCTCCCCGCCAGCGCGCCGGCTTCGTCGCCGAGGACAGGTACGGCAGACTCCGCGGCGTACCGGAGGCGCTTGGCGGCCTTGCGGACCTCATGGAGCTCGTGGTCCTGCTCAGCAACGCTCGGAGCGGTCTCGGACCGGCGCACCGCCTTGCGCATCCGTTTGCGGTCGTGGTCGAGGAGGTCGCCGATCTGCTTGCTCGCCTTGCGATCGTCGCCCGTGACCGGCGGCTTCGCGATCAGTTCGTCGAGGGTGTCGAGGAGCCGGAAGTACCGCTCACTCTCGAGTGCCGCGAGCGCGCCCGCGCGCCCGTCCTTGTAGACCCGGCGCAGATGGTCGTCGATCCGCCCGGCGACGCGGCCCATCACGAGTTCGACCGGCTGCTCCGCGACCTCGGCCGCGAAATGCTCGCGCTGGACTTCCGCATCCCGCGCCACGCCGAGCTCAGCCGCGAGCCACTTCAGTTCGGCCCGGATCTCGTCGCCGGCCGCGCGGTCGATCACCGGACGGTACGTCGCCAGCGCCGACCGCAGCCGCCGCGTCGCGACCCGGAACTTGTGGATCGAGTCCGGGACATCCCGCCGTACCTCGGGGTCCCGCTCGTGGATCGCCTTCACCTGTGCGCCGGCGTACGCGCGGAACAGGTCCGAGGTCAGAGGCTTCTTCGGCAAACTGAACGAGTCGGACGACGGCACCCGGTTGCCGAGCGCCCGGGCCAGCTTGCTCGGGCCGCCGGCGGGACGCGCACCGGCCGACTTCAACAGCTCACCGGCGTCCTCGAGCAGCGGCTTGTCGCCGCCGACGAGCTCGACCTCCCACTCGCGCCAGCTCTCCGGCTCCCCATCCTCGACCGTCGCGGTCACGTGGTCGTCGGCGAGCTCCGCGAGTACGGCGCCGTCCGCGTCGAGCAGGCGATGTACGACGCGCCTGGTCTGCAACATCACGACCGGCGCGAGCGCGTGATCGCGCACGTAGACCCGAACCGTCCGCACGACCGCGATCGGCACGCCGCGCACCGACCGCCCGAGCGGGTGGTGCACCTCCAGCCGCTCACCCGACGACAACGGGAACTTCACGTGCCACCCGTCGTCCTCACCACCGGTACGCCGGCGCAAGGTCACCTTGTTCGCGGCGAGATCGAGGTCGGGGGTGTCGTAGTACACCGCCTCCAACTGCAGCTCGACCGGTTGGGCAACGCTGGCGACCCCGGGCAGCTCGTGCAGCGCAGGCAGGATCACGCTGTCGTCGACGTCGTACTTCGTCTCGATCTCGAGCTGCTCAGTGGGGGACATACCCACTTGTTTACCAGGCGTTCATGAATTGGTCAGGTGAGTGCGCGGAGATCATCGACCAGTCGTTGCAGGTCGCGGTCCTCGATGCCGTTGACCGTCGGGCGGATCTGCCTGCGCTGGTTGCGATTCAGCGCCCGGCAGACCGCGCCGACGAGCACGAGTAAGGCGATCATGTCCGACCGACCCCCTTGAAGAACGTGTAGTGGAATGTGCCGCCGGGCTCGGCGGTCTTCTCCAGGTCGCGGATGCCCGCGTCCCATTCGGCCTCGGTCCGCAGTCCGGCTGCGATCGCGCGGTCGCGGACGGACTCGACCATCGCGATGAATGTCTTCCGGGTGAACCCGTCGACCAGGTGCGGGAGGGTCTGGTCGGCGTACACGGTGCGCGGCTCGACCTGGACGTCGTCGTACCCTGCCTGCTGGAGGAGTGGCTGGAGCCGCCGGCCGATGAGCGAGTCGCCGCCCACCTCGGCCTGGAGGTCGATGAGACAGTCGACGGCGACCTGGGCCCGCGTACTGCGCGGGTGGTAGAAGGCGGAGCCGTGGTCGCCTTCGATCACCGTGATGGTGCCGCCGGGGTTGAGAAGGTCGCGCAGCCTTACGAGCGCCTGAGACGGGTTCACCAGATGCTCGAGCACGAAGCAGACGAAGACGTGGTCGAACTTCTCGTCGGGCAGGTCGTAGAGATCCGCGTGACGCCAGTCGACCGTCGCCTCCGGGGCGTGCTGAGCGACGCGGGCCTTGGCCCGGGCGAGCGAGTCTTCCGAGACATCGACCGAAACCAGCTCGATGCCGGGGCTCCGGGTCACGAGCTGCACCGTCTGCGCGCCCACGCCGCAGCCCGCTTCGAGCACCCGGCTGCCGGCCGGGTAGGTGGTGCCGCCGTGCAGCAGGTCGGCCAGCGTTCCGGCCTGGTCCGACAAGCGGCGGGTCTCCGCGGGGGTGTACCCGTGGACGTAGTCAGTTCCCATATCTCTACGATCCCGCCACAATGGTCCTGTGAACAGGTCCAATCCGGGGAGAAGTGGTAGGTCCATTGGCGGCGCGGACTTCCTCCAGCTGGATCCGGCCGAGGCGCCAGCCGGCGGTCTCGCGGACTGGCTGACCGATCGCCTCCGCATCGCCATCTCCACCGGCCACCTCTCGGTCGGCACTCGCCTCCCCGCCACCCGCACCCTCGCCACCGACCTGGGCATCTCCCGCGGCGTCGTCACCGAGTCCTACCAGCGCCTCACCGAAGACGGCCACGTCGCGGGCCGCGGCCGGGCCGGCACCGTCGTCGTCGGAGCTCCCATCGGTGCCACACCCGTAACGACAGGACGTAGTCGTCGACGCATACCTCCTCGCCCGCCTGAGGCTCCGAGCCAAGCGAGCGACACCTCCTGTCGTTCGGCCGAGAACCTTGTTCTGAGTGATGCCGGGCTCGAGATCTTCGACCACCTGCGGGCGGCCCCCGCGCGAATCGATCTGACGCCCGGGGTGCCGGATCTGGCCGCGTTCCCGCGGACTGCGTGGTTGCGGGCCGAGCGTGCGGTCCTCAACGACCTGGAGGCTGCGCACTTCGGGTACGGCGACCCAGCCGGTACGCCGGCGTTGCGGCGAGCTGTCGCGGCGTGGCTGGCGCAGAACCGCGGGATCGCGGCGGACCCGGACGACCTGATCATCGTGGCCGGTGTCGCGCAGGCGATCGGCCTGGTAGCGCAGGTCCTCGAGCACCGCGGCGTCCACGAGATCGCGGTCGAGGATCCCGGTTCACTCGGCTCCCGGCAACACCTGCAGAACTGGGGCATGCACACCCCACCCATCCCGGTCGACGACCGCGGTCTACAGGTCGACGTACTGCGGAAGTCCGGCGCCGGCGTGGTGATGGTGACCCCGGCGCACCACTTCCCGACGGGCGTCGTACTCGAAGGTGAGCGTCGGCGTGAGCTGATCCAGTGGGCCGCGGACGGCGGGCTGATCATCGAGGACGACTACGACGCCGAGCACCGGTACGACCGCCCGCCGGTGCCGGCGCTGCGCGCGATGCTCACCGACCACGTGATCTACACCGGCAGCATCTCGAAGCTGCTCGCGCCGGCGCTGCGGATCGGCTGGATGCTCGCGCCTCCGCAGTACAAGGACGACCTGATCGGCCGCAAACGCCTGGCCGACCTGGGCAACGCCGGCCTCCCCCAGCTCACGCTCGCGCACCTCATGGAGTCCGGCGACCTCGAACGTCAACTCCGCTTCCTCCGCCGCCGGCACCGTACACGTCGCGACGCGATGGTCACCGCCATCCGCAACTACTTGCCCACCGCAACGATCCACGGCGCCGCCGCCGGCCTGCACCTCACCATCACCTTCGACGACACCACCGACGACGTCGCCCTGGCCGCGGCGGCTCTCGCCAAGGGAATCAAAACCCACCCGCTCTCCTGGCACAGTCAACTCCCCCATGCTCCCGGCCTGGTCCTCGGGTACGCCGCCCGCACCACCACCGAAATCACCGAGGCCATCACCACCATCGCCGCCGTACGGAAGAACGGGTAGTAGTCGCGTCCGCCCCGCCTGAACTCCCCGGCGGCAGGCCGAATCAGCCGACCACTACCCGTTCTTCGGTACAGGGTTCAGCGGGTGTAGACCGGCGACATTGCGAGGGCGAACTGGGTCATCAGATCCGGGTTGATCGCGCGGGCGGGGAGGGGGACCAGGTCGACCAGCTTGTCGTCGCCGACGCGGATCGTGGTGCGGCCAGTGGCGGTGTCGACGTACCCCTCGTCGCCCAGAGGGATCGGCTGAGACGTGGACGCCTTACGGATCGGGGCCATCAGCGCCTCGGCTTGCGGAGTACGGCGGACCGAGGTGGACAGCACGCTCGTCGTGGTGACCCAGCCGCAGACCAGATCACCCAAGGGCGTCTCGCTGTCCCGCCGGACCATCGCGGCCGTCCCCATGACCTTCTCCGCCGCGGACGAACCGCGGTCACAGTCCGGCTGCGTGATCCACCCGTTCGTGGCGGGCAGACCGGGCGCCTGCCGGACCACTTCCTGACCGAGGAGGACATACTTCGCGAGCGTGGCCTTGGGCCCGGCGATCTTGTACAGCTTGCCGTCCAGCAGGAACACCACGAACGTGCTCGTCCCGTATCCGCCCCCGCCGACGATCGCCGGCTTGGCGGGCTCGCCCTTCGTCGCCGCATACGCCTTCTGCGTCGCCGCCAGCGTCGCCTTAGTTGCCGGAAGCACCGAAGTCTCGACGTTCAGCACCGGGCCGTTCGAGGCCGTACTGAGCGTCAACTGACAGACGTCGTACGTCGGAATCCCGAAATCGGCCGGCGGTGTCTTGGGCTGGATGTTCGCGACCGGCACCGCCAGCGCCGACTGCACCAGGGTGGCGTCCATCCGCACGCACAACGTCTCAGCGACCTTGGCCGGCCCGCTCGGCGTCTCGGACGGCGTTTCCGACGGGGTCACCGAGGCGGCCGGCGTAGAGACCGATACCAGCGGCGGAGCGCTCGGCGCGTTCTCCTGCCCAGGACCGCTGCAGCCCGCGAGGAGTCCAGCGGCCAGCGCGGCGGCGATCAGGATACGCATGATGCTTGGAAGCCTAACGGGCCGCGCGGAGGTCCCTTTCGCGGACGGCGTGTTCGTCGGTACGGGCGTCGTAGCGCCAGAACTCGCGCAACCAGCCGGCGGTCGCGACGACGCCGACGACGCAGAGGGCGCCACCGCTGACGATCGCGGTCCGGACGCTGGTGAGATCGGCGACGACACCGGAGCGGGCCTGACCGCCGAGCGGGCCGAGTGAGTACCCGAGCATCTCGATCCCGGCCAGCCGGCCGCGCATCTCGTCGGGGATCGTCTGGTTCCAGATCACCGAGCGGAACAGCACCGACACCATGTCGGCGGCGCCCGCGAGGGCGAAGAACCCGATCGCGAACCAGATGTTCGGCGCCAGCCCCGCCACCCCGACCGCGGCGCCCCAGCACATCGTGGCCAGTACGACGGCCCGCCCCTGGTGATGGACGTGTTTCGCCCAGCCGCTGGTCAGGCTCGCGCACATCGCCCCGATCGCCTCGGCGCTGTAGAGGAGACCGAGCAGTTTCGGTTCCTTCAGGACCTCCGTCGCGAACGCCGGGAACAGCACGATCGGCATCGCCAGGAACATCCCGACCATGTCCACCAGGTACGTCGCCAGCAGGTCCTTGCGGCGGAACGCGTAGACGATTCCGCCGCCGATCGCGCGCAGACTCGGCGCGGTGGTGTGGTCACCCGCCCGGTACGAACCCAGCCGCGTGTAGAGCAACGTCGCGAACACGATCCCGGTCAGCTCGACCGCAAACGC
Source organism: Kribbella sp. NBC_00709 (assembly GCF_036226565.1). GTDB lineage: Bacteria > Actinomycetota > Actinomycetes > Propionibacteriales > Kribbellaceae > Kribbella. The sequence continues at coordinate 3,600,832 of NZ_CP108996.1, read as the reverse complement.
CCAGGTCACGCCCACTGTGCCGACCAGGACACCGCCCAGCGCCGGACCGGCGAGCTGGCCGACCTGCCCCGTCAGCGAGCTCAGGGCGACGGCGGCCGGGATCTCCTGATGGCGGACCACGCGGGGCAGTAGCGCCTCTCGGGACGGCCGCTGCAGCGAGGAGGCGACGGCATTCAGCGCGCCGCAGACGTAGATCAGCCAGATCTGCGGGTTCGGCAGCAGGGTGTTCGTGACCATCAGTGCCGAGATCACGACCTGGGCGATGCCGGTGCCGACGAGCAGTTTGCGGCGTTCCACGTGGTCGGCGAGCGCACCGCCGTACAGCCCGAACACGACCAGTGGTGCGATCGTCACCAGACCCATCGCGCCGACGGCGAAGTTCGATCCGGTGAGCTGGTACAGCTGGTACGGCAGCGCGACGTACCCGACCATGCCGCCGAGGAAGAACACCGATCCCGAGACCAGCAGGATGCGGAAGTCGCGGGAACCACGCCACGGGGTCAGATCGACGCGCAACCGGGCCAGTCGCGCGCGGAGACTTGCTGCCACCGGGCCATAGTGTCAGGTCCGACCTGTCCGGACGAACCTGATTTCCGCCCACCCTTTCGACCAGCGTCGAAACCTCCAGGCCCGAACCCGTGCCGGTCCTACGGTGGAACCGATTGGTTGCCTAGGGCGTCAATCTTGTCCCTCCCGTGAACAGGAAAGAAGAATCGGATGATCTCGATCAAGTCGGCCGGCACCAGGCTGCTCGCCACGCTCGCCGCGGGCGCGGCGGCCGGTGCCACCCTGCTTGTTCCGTCCGCGGCACAGGCCGCCGGTACGGCGTCCGCTGCCGCCACCAGCACGACCGCAGTCTCGTCCTTGCTCACGTCCGGCCAGTACCTGAAGCCGGGCCAGTACCGTCGCTCGCCGAACGGGATCTACACGCTCATCATCCAGACCGACGGCAACGCCGTCCTCTACAAGGGCCGCACCGCGCTCTGGGCCTCGATGACGAACCGCAAGGCCTCGAGCCTGATCATGCAGCGCGACGGCAACCTGGTCGTCATCTCCGGCCGTACGGTGGTCTGGGCCAGCAACACCGCGGGCAGCACCGGCGCCTTCCTCGCCGTGCAGAACGACTCCAACCTGGTGATCTACAACACCCGCAAGAAGGCGGTCTGGTTCCGCCACATGGTGATCGGCACGCTCGGCTCCGGCCGGCTGCTGAATCCCTACGACATGCTGTTCTCTCCGAGCCGGGTCTACCGCCTGCAGATGCAGACCGACGGCAACCTCGTGATGGTGAAGAACGGCAAGACCCCGGTCTGGTCCACCAAGACCATCAGCAAGGGCGCGTACGCCGTCATGCAGCAGGACGGCAACTTCGTCGTCTACAGCGCCGCGAAGAAGGCACTGTGGTCCAGCAAGACCGTCCGGAAGGGCTCAGTGCTGCAGATGCGGGACGACGGCCGCCTGGTGATCGTGTACGGCCGCACCGCGGTCTGGTCCACGTCGGCCCACTGATCCGAAAGTCGTGAGCCGCGGTGCTGCAGGGGAGCACCGCGGCTCATTCACGTCCGGACCAGCGGTAGCAGGCTGCTCAGGTCGGTGCGCTCACCGCTGGCGCGGAGTTTGCCGGTCAAGCGGGCATCGGCCCAGGTGGTGCGGCCGAGCGCGACGTCGATCCACAGTTCCGGCGGGAGTTCGATCACCGCACCCGGCGTACCACGGGTGTGTCGCGGGCCCTCGATGCATTGCACGGCGCCGTACGGCGGGACGCGGACCTCGACGGCGTGACCTGGAGCCTTCGCGACCAGGATTTTCAGCAATTCCTTGGTGAGCAGTTTCAGGTCGGCGCGCTCCGCCGTACCGTCGTTGTACCGCTGCAAAGCCTGCTGGAACGCGGGTTCGGACATCTCCACGACGTGCCAGCGTACGCGTGGGTTTGCGATGACGCCCCTCTCGTCGGCGATAATCGGGCGGGAGAGAGGGAAGCGAGGTCGGGATGCTCACGCCCAGGCACCAGGCGCTGCTGATGACACTGGCGGGAATGACCGTCGGAGTAGCCGTGTTCGGCACGGTGCTCGCCATCAACGGCGGCAACCCGTTCGCCGCCAATGACACCTCGGTGGGGATCGTGAGCTCGGCTCCGCCCAGCGCCCCGGCCTGTGCCACCTGTCTCCAGCCCGACTCGCTGCAGTACGCCGTGCAGAACTTCGGCACCGACGACGACCCGGTGTCCGCCGAGGTCCCGACCGGGTGGAAGAGCGCCCAGGACGGCACCCGGCCGAAGTTCCTGGACCCGACCGGTGTCTGGCAGATCCGGTTCGACACGCGGGGCAGCAAGCAGACCCCGGACCAGCTGGTCGCGGCCCGCGAGCACAGCATCGACGAGCGCAACCTGCAGGTCCTCAGCCGGGACGACGGCACCCTCGTCTACACGTACACCGATCAGGCCCGCGGGCCGCGGATGGGCCTGTCGCGCTGGGTCTCGATCGACGGCGGCAAGACCTCAGCGGTCGAGATCACCGTCGGCGGCCGCCCGCAGGACGAGGCCGGCCTGCGCGCCGTGCTCCAGCACGCGACCGACACGCTCAAACTGCCGGTCGCGTCCGGCGACACCCGCCCGAACTAACACTTGATATCGGCAGCGGGCGTGTTGCCCTGCACGAGGTAGCTCTCGACGACGTTCTTCACACAGGCGTTGCCGGACAGGTACGCCGTGTGCCCGTCGCCGTCCCGCGTCACCAGGACACCGCTTTCCAGCTGGTGCGCCAGGCCGACCGCCCACTCGTACGGCGTGGCCGGGTCGCGGGTCGTGCCGAGGACCATGATCGGCTTCGCACCGGGCGCCTTGATCTTGTGCGGCTGGTTCACCGCCTTCACCGGCCAGTTCGCGCACGACACCGACGACCACGCCAGGAACTCGCCGAACCGCGGTGACGCCGCCTTGTACGTCGCCACGTTCGCCTCGATCTGCGCGATCGAGGTGAAGTCCGGGTGATCCAGGCAGTTGATCGCGATATTGACCTCGTTCGAGTTGTCGGCGTACCCGCTCGGCTGACGGTCGGTGTACTCGTCGGCGAGCGCGAGCAGGCGGGCGCCGTTCCCGGCGAGCCCGTCGGCGACGGCGTCCTCGAGCCGCGGCCAGAAGTCCTTCAGGTACAGCGGGTAGATCAGGCCGAGGATCACCAAGGCCTGCGTGACCTGGCGTTTTCCGTCGCCGGGCAGCGGATTCGCGTCGCTGTCCTTGATCAGCTGGTCGATCTTCGCCAAGATCTCGGTCTTGCTGCTGCCGAGCTTGCAGGACCGCTGCGCGCAGTCCTCCGTGAACGCGTCCAGCGCCGTGTCGAAGCCCTTCGCCTGCGCGATCCCCATCTGCTCGTTGGTGATCGACGGGTCGATCGCGCCGTCCAGCACCATCCGGCCGACGTTCTTCGGGAACAGCTCGGCGTACGTCGCACCGAGGTAGGTGCCGTAGGACATCCCCATGTAGTACAGCTGCGGGTCGCCGACGATGCCTCGCAGTACGTCGATGTCGCGCGCCGCGTCCTTGGTGGACAGATGCGGCAGCAGACGACCGGAACGCTGCTCGCAGGCGGCGGCGAAGGCCTTCGCCTCCTTGTCCAGGTCGGTGACCTCGGCCGCGTCGTCCGGGCTGCCGTCGGCCGCGATCATCGTGTCCAGCTGCTCGGTGTCCAGGCACTTGACCGGCGTCGACTCGCCGACGCCGCGCGGATCCCAGCCGATGATGTCGAACTTCCGCAGCAGCGACGAGCCGAACAGCATCGGCGCCTGCCCCGCGAAGTCCTGCCCGGAGGCGCCCGGACCGCCCGGGTTGATGAACAGCGTGCCGATCCGTCCGCCGCGGTCCCGGGCCAGCACCTTCCGCGCCCGCAGCTCGATGGTCTGGCCGGTCGGCTTGGTGTAATCGAGCGGGACGAGAATGGTCGCGCACTGCTGGTTGGAGCCGCAGCGCTCCCAGTCCGGCTTCTGCTGGTAGAACTTCTCCAGCCCGGCCGGAATGGGGCCTACGGGTGCGCTGGGCGGATTGCCGCCGATGCCGGGCACCTCGGGACCGTCACCGGCGTTCTGGGCGCGACTGGCCACCCCACATCCGCTCGCCAGGACCGCAAGAGCTGCCACCAGTACGGTCGACCTGCGGAATCTCACTGCCGGGTTTCTCCCTCGTCGTCGTGGTGCAGGCGGCGGCGCCGGCGCGGTTTCCGGGCCCTCCGCTCCTCGCGGCTCTCGTTCTCCGGTACGACGTCCTCGGCCGGGGTACCGGCTTCGACCGTCGGTCCGGCTGCTTCGACCGGCTCGGCGGTGGGCACGTCGACCGCGGCGGCGGCCGGTCCGTCGACCGGCGCGGCGTCCGGGGTCGTCGTACTGGATGCCTCGTACTGCTGCCGCGGCGAGCACACGTCCGCCCTGCTGCAGGCGCAGCGCCGGCCCGAGGCCGCCAGCCGGACGACCACGGTGTCGCTCGGCACGTTGTGCCCGACCACCACTCCATCACCCGCGGGGGTCTCCACCGCGGTCCCGAGCGCCGGAGCCTTCGCGTTGAACTCCTGGTACAGCGGGTGCTCGTACTTCAGGCAGCACATCAGCCGGCCGCACGCGCCGGAGATCTTCAGCGGGTTCAACGGGAGGTCCTGGTCCTTCGCCATCCGCACGCTGACCGGCTCGAAGTCCTTCAGGAACGTCGCGCAGCACAGATCCCGCCCGCACGGCCCGATCCCGCCCTGCAGGCGGGCCTCGTCGCGGGCGCCGACCTGGCGCAGCTCGATCCGCGCCCGGAGCGCCCGGGCCAGATCCCGCACCAACTCGCGGAAATCCACCCGATGCGGCGCCGAGAAGTACACGATCACCAACTGGTCGACATCCGCCCGCCGGTCGACGAAATCGATCCCGACCACCTTCATCGGCAACCCGTGCTGCCGGATCGTCCGCTTGGCAATCACCCGCGCATCGGCCCGCCGCTGCCGGTTCTGCTCGTCCCGATCCAGGTCTGCCCCGGTCGCGATCCCCGCACACAACGGCAGCCCACCGACCTCCTCGGTGACGTACTGCGGCGCCCACACGCACTCCGCCACCTCGGGCCCGTCGTCCGTAGGCACGAGCACCTTGTCCCCCACCCGGGGCCGAAACTCACCCGGATCCAGGTAATAAAGCCGCCCGTACCGCTCGAACGACACCGCCATCACCATGCCCACGCCGTCAGAGTACTTGCCCGCCCCGCAATCTGACGCGCGGAACAGCCGCCTCGCCTGCTGCGCGCGAACTCCAGCCGGTTGCTATCGGGGGGTGCTGATGGTGCCGACCATCCAGAGGTGGCCGTTGGTGGCGCAGTCTCGGCCTGTCCAGGTGTCCTGGAAGTTGTCGGCGCCTCCGCCGCCGATGATCATGGGGGTGCCGGATCGCGCGACGACCTTGTTCGCGGCGTCGAGGATCTCGAAGGACTTCGAATCTCCGCGGACGGTGTAGCCGCGGGGCCACACGAGCGTCACGTCGGAGTGATCCGAAGCGCGAACGCAGCCGTTCGCGTCGGCGGTCAGCCTGGCCTGCAGTGCCGCCTCCATCCCGCTGGGGCCATCGAAATCAGATCGGACGATCCGAGGCGGTACGGCGGCCGTCGACTGACCACTGACCGGCGGCGACTGTCCGCCAGGGCGAACGGCCCACGTGGCGCCCGCAATGACGACAGCGGCAGCCAGCGCCGTACCCCCGACCGCGAGTCGTCGGCCCCGGGTCCGGCGGCGCCGGATGCGCACGGTGACGGCATCTTCGGCCATGTCGACGGCGTCGCGGCCCGCGGCGGCGGTGGCTCGGAGCAGGTCTCGCAGGTCGTTGGCGCTCATTGGGTACTCTCCTCGGTCACGCCGAGCTGGACGGCGAGCTTCGCCCTGGCGTTGGACAGGTGGCGTTTCACGGTGCCGTCGGTGCAGCCGAGCTCGTCGGCGATCTCGGCGACTGTCAGGTCCTCGTAGTAGCGCAGGACGACGCACACACGCTGCTTCGGAGACAGGTTCGCCAACGCCCTCCGTACCTCGTCGGCCACCGCGAGCCGGTCGTCGTCGTAGTGCGGTACGTCGACCAGCAGGTGGCGGGTCGCGTTCCACCGCTTGAGCCGGCGGCGGCCGTCGATGTACTGATTCAGCATCGCGCGCCGTACATAGGCCTCGAGCTGGTTGACGTCATCGTTGATCCGGCCGCGGCCGAACACCCGCGTGAGCGCTTCCTGGATCAGGTCGCCGGCAGTCGTCGGGTCGCCGGTCAGCAGGTAGGCATAACCACGGAGCGCGGGGCCGCGCGCAGCCAGCAATTCCCGGAACGCCCGCTCCCAGTCGGCCACACCACCACCCCATTCCCTCACCGACGTAGACGAACAACCAGGTGCCAACGTTGATGGTCCGCCAGAACAATTCTCAGACGGTGGTTACCCGAATCGGTCGGGCTCAGGAGGCCTGCGGGTCGTCGCGGAGCGCGAGGGCGGCTGTTAGCGGTGGCTGTTTTTGACGGTGGTGGTTAGTTTTTCGTGGTCGGGGCCGTAGGCGGCGCAGACTACGAGGCGGTCGTTGTCGGCCCAGAGGGACTGGGTGGGGGTCCAGTAGAAGAGGTCGAGTTCGGAGTCGTCAGGGGATTTGCCGACGTAGCTGGTGAAGTCCGGGCTGCACGCGCGGTCGGCTGCTTTGTCGACGCCGCTGTCGCCTGGGTACGGGCCGTCGGGGAGGGTGACGTCGGAGATGACCTCGCCGTCGTGGACGGCTGTGCACGGCTGGCGGACGACCTCGTCCTCTTCGTTGCCGTCGTTGAAACACTCACCCACGGCCAGGTCGTCGACGGTGGTCGTCGGGCCGCTGGAGTACGACGAAACCGGCTCCGGTGAGGAGTAGTCGTCGGATGTCGAGCCGAACGCGATCACGAGGCCGATCAGGGCGAGGTACCCGATAGTCACCAGCGAACCGATCACCAGCCCGGCGATCGCCATCCCCTTGCCGGCCTGCTGGCGGCGCTTGATCTGCACGAGCGCCGCGATGCCGAGGCCGACCGCGACCGGCGCGGACAGGCCGATGAAGATCCCGCCGATCCCGGTCGCCAGCGCCGCGGCCGCGAGCCCGTTGGTCCCGCCCGACCCGGAGTAGCCGTACCCATACCCGTACGGCGCCGGCGCCTGCCCGTACTGCGGCGGATACTGCCCCGGCCCATACCCCTGCCCGTACCCCGGCGGCGGCTGCTGCCCGTACTGCGGCGCCTGCCCAGGTTGCTGAGCCTGCCCGTACTGCGGTTGTCCGGAGGACTGCTGGGGTTGACCGTACGGCTGCTGGGGTTGCCCGTACTGCGCTTGGCCGTAAGACTGCTGCGGTTGTCCAGGAGCCACCCACGGCGACGACCCGGTCTGCTGGGGATGCGCCTGCTCGGGCCGCCCGTACGTCGGAAACGCCCGTGTCGACCCGGCCGCCGGGCCGGGATCCTGCGCCGGAAACGCGCGGGTCGGATCCTGGGCCGGGAAGACCTGGGTCGGGTCCTGGGCAGGCAGCGACTGGGTCGCGTCCTGGGTCGGGTCGTGCGGCCGGTCCTGCGGCCGCTCCGGATCCGGTCCGTACGGTGGCTGAGTCACGCTACCCCCACTGCTCCCCGGCGGGCACTACCGCTGTGATCCGCGCATCGTACCCGTCAGCCGGGTCCCCGGCATCCCGACCAGACACAGGACGTTGCCGTCAGCAACGTCACGATTTTCCAGTACGACGTAGTACATGTCCAGCTCGGACCGCTCGTACGGCTTCCCGATGAACTCGACGAACGCGCCCGCACACTGCTGCGTCGCCACCGTCCCGGTCTGCGCGACGGACAACCCCACCAGCCCCGCGCGCACCTTCGCGTATGCCTCGCCGGTGTGCGGTGCGGCGCAGTCCGCGATCGTCACCAGCTTCAGCGCGTCGGCGTCCAGGTCCGCGTCGAAGCACCGGCCGACGCTCACCTGCGAGATCGACACCGTCCGGCCGATCCCTTCCTGCCGCTCGTGCACCAGGTTGAGCGTCACCGCGACGGTGGTCGCGATCACCCAACACAGCGAAACGACCAGAGCGGCGTACGCGAGCCGCTTCCCACGACCGCCGGTGCGCTTGATCCGGCGCAACGCGATCGCGGCCAGCACGACCGCGATCGGGACCAGTCCGGGCAGGCTGGTGGCGAGCGCCGCGACGGCGTACCCGTCCTGCCGCTGCTGCGCCGGGGTCGGGACGCCCTCCAGCCAGGACTCAGCCGACGGCAACGACGGCCGCACAGGCTGGATCTCGGAGGGCGGCTGGTTCATCGGTGTCCGATCGGCGAAAAGTGCCCGAGCGGTCTGCTTCACCCGGACACCCAGTCATCGGACCCGCTGGTCTCGGTGTTACAGCAGCTGCCCAGTTATCGGACGTGAATCCCAGAACGTGACCAACGCCTCAGCGCAGCACCCGGCGCGGAATCGTGAATCCGTCGTTGCGCCCCTCGAACAACCCGATCGTCATCGCCTCGAGCGCGACCAGCGGGGCGACGTTCGCCTCGATCGCCTCGCGGCAGGTCGCGATCGCGTCGATCCGGCGGACCGTCTGCTCGGGCGTGGTCCGTGCGGCCAGTTGCTCGATGTTGCGCTGCAGCTCGGCGTTGATCAGCTCGCTGCCGGACCGCGTCTGCACCACCATCACGTCCCGGTACAGCGCCATCAGATCAACCAGTGAGCGGTCGAGCACGTCGCGTTCCCAGCGTTTGGCGCGCGCCTTCTGCTGGTCCTCGAGCTCCTTCAGCGCGGCGTTCGCCTCGCGTGGTTTGGCGCCCTTCGTCCCGACCCCGAGCGCCTGCTCGAGTGCGGCCCGCTCCTTCTCGTCGACCTTCTCGGCGCTGGCCTTCGCCTCGACCTTGGCCGCCTCGACCAACTGTTGCGCAGCCTTCAAACAGGCTCCGAGGTCGCGCAACGCGAACGGGACCTCGAGCACCTTGTTCCGCCGCTCGCGGACCTCTTCGTCGCGGGCCAGGGCCCGCGCCCGGCCGATGTGTCCCTGTGCCGCCCGCGCCGCGAACCAGGCCAGATCCTGATCCACGTCGAGCGTCCGGCCCAGCATCTCGGCCACCGCGGCGACCGGCGGCGTCCGCAGCACCAGCAGGCGGCAGCGCGAACGTATGGTCGGTACGACGTCCTCGACCGTCGGCGCGCACAGCACCCAGACGGTCCGTGGCGACGGCTCCTCGATGCTCTTCAGCAACGCGTCCGCGGCCTGCTCGGTCAGGCGATCCGCGTCCTCGATCACCATCACCTGCCAGCGGCCCTGCGTCGGACTCATCGCGGCCCGGCGGACCAGTTCGCGAACTTCGCTGACCCGGATCGACAACAGCTCGGTCCGGATCAACGACACATCCGGGTGCGCGCCGCTGAGCGCCGTACGGCACTCGTTGCACTCGCCACAGCCCTCGTTCGCACACTGCAACGCGGCTGCGAACGCCCGGCCCGCGTTCGACCGGCCCGATCCGGGTGGGCCGGTGATCAGCCACGCATGGGTCATCCCGGCGACCGCGGCGCCCTTCTCCCCACGCAGTACGCCGGCGGCGCCGGAGACAGCCTTCCGCAGCACGGCGACCGCCGGGTCCTGGCCGACGAGGTCGTCCCACACACTCATAGGCCCACCTTGGGGAGGATCGGTTGGAGTCGGGCGCGGATCTGTTTGGCGATGTCCTCGCGGTCCTGCGTGGCGTCGAGGATCAGGTAGTACTGCGGCTCGGCCGCGGCCAGCTCGAGGAACGCGTGCCGCACCCGCTCGTGGAACTCGTCGGACTGGGCTTCGATCCGGTCCCGCTCCTCGAACCGGCCGAGACCGCGTTTCGGGGGCAGGTCGAGCAGGATCGTCAGGTTCGGCCGGAGGTCGTCGGTGGCCCAGCGGTTCACCCGCTCGACGTCGGACAGGTCCAGATCCCGCCCGGAGCCCTGGTACGCCAGCGCGGAGTCGACGTACCGATCGGTGATCACGACCGCACCCGCCTTCAGCGCCGGCTTGATCACCGAGTCGACGTGCTCGGCCTTGTCGGCGGCGTACAGCAACGCCTCCGCACGGTGTGAGATGTCGCCGGTCGCCGGATCGAGAACGATCTGCCGCAGTGTCTTGCCGAGCTCGGTCGCGCCCGGCTCGCGGGTCAGCAGGACCTGTTGCCCCTGCTCTTCGAGCCATTTCACCAGCAGCGCGGACTGCGTCGACTTCCCAGCGCCCTCGCCGCCCTCGAACGCGATGAACAGGCCAGTGGTCGGATAGTCACCACGCGTCTTCCCGAAGCTCCGCCGTACGTCGCGCCAGAACGGCACGCCCGGACGGTCGTCCATCTGCCGCCAGGCGAGCAGGCCGATCACGCCGGCCAGGATCGCCGCCGCGAGCATCGTCATCGAGGCGCCGTTGTACGTCGCCGAGTGGCCGCTGATCGTCCACGTGTGCCGGCCGATCGCACCGGCGGCGAACGGCGCGATCGCCAGCGTCACCGCGAGCACCGTGCGGACGGCGGACTGCACGAACGCGAACGTCCGCCCGCGAACGGCGTCCGGTACTTCGAGGCCGAGCAGCGTGTACCCGGAAACCCAGGAGCCGCCGGCGCAGAACCCGAGCAGGATCGCGATCATCGTCGCGATCTCGATCTGCTGGATCAGCGCCAGTCCGGCCAGGCAGATGCCGGATCCGACCAGCCCGGCCGCGAACAGCCGCCGCCGGGACAGTCCGGAGAAGATCCGCGGCCCGAACCCCATCCCGAGCGCGAGACCGCCGAAAACGGCACCGAACAGCACGCCGTACCCGGGGTCGCCGGCCCCGAGACCCTCGACGTACGTGCGGCCGAGGCCGATCACGACCGCGCCGGCCGCGAACGCGCCGGAGATGCCGACAACCAGACCGCGGACCACCGGCGTGCCGGTGACGTAGGACCAGCCCTCGACCATGGTCCGCCACAGCGTCGGGTGGTCCTCGTGCTCGTGGATCGCGCGGCCGATCTCGGCAACCGACACGATCGCCAAGGCGGAGATGACGAAGGTCGCCGCGTTCACGTACACGGCCAGGTCGATGGCGAAGTCACCGGCCCAGCGGGAGACCAGAGTGATCGCGGTGAAGATCGCCGCGGCCGGGAGAGCCGTGCCGTACGTCGTGATCAGGCTGAGCTGGTTGGCCGCCTCGAGCCGGTGCCGTGGAATCAGGTTCGGCACGCTGGCGTCCTTGGCCGGACCCCAGATCAGGCTGACGATCTCGATCAGCACGGTCGCCACCAGCACCCAGGTCAGCGTGCCGACGATCGGGATGCTGACGAAGAACGCGGCCCGGACCAGGTCGCCGATGATCATCGTCCAGCGCCGGTCCAGCCGATCCGCGATCCAGCCCGCCACCGGTCCCATCACCAGCGCGGGCAGCACGCGCAGGAACAGCACGCCGCCGATCGCGAAGTTCGCCGCCTGGTAGTTGTCGCCGGCGAACGACTTCGCCATCGCGGTCAGCGCCAGCAGCCCGATCCAGTCGCCGAGACTCGACAACCCGAACGCGATCCACAGCCGCCGGAACGCCCGGATCCGCAACACCGCGCGCACGTCATGCGCCGGTGCAGGATCAGTCAGCGGGTCGTAAACCTCCGGCACGCCTAAAGACTAGTGGGCGGCGTGGACAGCCTCGCGCAGCGCATCCAGTGCCGCCTTCAGCTCCCCGGCCGGCAAGAACCCGAACCCGAGCCGGAAGACCCCGGGCTCGTCCCCGAACCAGTCACCGTCGGCCAGGCGCACGCCCAGCTCCCGGCAAGCCTTACCAAAGCGGTCCAGGTCGACCGGCGGCTTCAACCGCACCACGCACAACGCCCCCGCGTCCGGCCGGACCCACTCCACGACGTCGCTGTTCTCGCTCACCCAGTCCTGCGTGATCAGGAGGTTCTCCGCCAGCCAGGACCGTCGTACGCCGAGGATCTGGTCCTCCTGCTCGAACACCCGGACAGCCAACGCCTCGGACACCGGCGACGCCGACACCACCGTGCTGAACTTCGCCGTACTCAGCTGGTCGACCAGCTCCGCATCCGTGCTGATCACCCACCCGATCCGCAGCCCCGCCGCCCCATGGCACTTCGACAACGACGCGACCGACACGACCTTCGGCCCGAGCCGAACGGCCGTCTCCGCTACCGCGTCATCGCCGTACGACGCGACCCGGTACGTCTCATCGATCATCAGATAGGCATCCGGACAGACCGCGTTCATCGCGATCACGATCTCCTGCAGGGTTTCCAGCGGTACGGCGACACCGGACGGGTTCTGCGGGGTCGTGAGGCTGACCAGCTTCGTATCCGCTGTCAGCTGCGCCCGTACTGCGTCGGCGGTCAGGCGGTACCCGTCGTCGAACGTCACCGGAACCACCCGCACGTCGGCGCCGAGCGACGCGTAGATGTTGCGCGTCATCGGGAACATCGGCGCGGTCGTGACGACCTGGCCGCCGCCGTCCGCGAGCAGGTACGACAGCAGGAAGATCCCGTGCATGCCGCCGACCGTGACGACGACCTGATCCGGACGTACGCCGTGCCGGTCCGCGATCGCTGCCCGCAACCGGGGATCGCCGGCCGCGGTCCCGTAGCTGAGCTCGAGGTCCGCCAGCTCCGGGGTCAGCAGGTCGGCCAGGCGAAGGTCCGGCCCGTAGCTCTCGCCCAGCTCGTGCTGGGACTGCTCGGCGGTCAGCGACATGATCTGGTTGCTCGGGAAGGTGGGCATGCCTCCATCGTTCTCGGCCTCGACTGGCCACCCCAGAGCCAATCTGACAGAATTGGTTCGCAGATGAGGCCAATCGAAGTAGTTGACCGGTTGGGCCGCTGGTCGTCCGGCCGCGGCCCGCTCTACCTTCTGCTCGCGGCCCGGCTCCGGCGCCTGATCGACGACGGCGAACTGCCGCCGGGCGTGCTCCTCCCGCCGGACCGCGCGCTGGCCGGCGCACTGGCAGTCGGCCGTACGACGGTGGTCGCTGCGTACGACCTGCTCCGCTCGGAGGGGCGGATCACCCGACGACAGGGCAGTGGCACGCGGGTGGCCGGCGTACCGTCCGAAGGCGCGGTCGAGGACGCCCCGGTCGACCCGATCTTCCTGGACTCGCTGGAGGCGCGCGACGACGACGTACTACTGGCCATCTGCGCCGCGCCCGGCGATCCGCCGCCCCAGCTGGCCGAGGCGTTCGTGCAGATCGCTCCTGAGCTCAGTCAGATCAGCGATGACATCGGCTACTACCCGTACGGTCATCCGTCGCTGCGGAAGGCGCTGGCGGCCCGCTACGCGGCTCGCGGCGTACGGACGTCTTTCGAGCAGATCCTGGTCACCAACGGCGGCCAACAGGCCCTGTCCCTGCTGGCTCATGCTCTGGTGTCGCCCGGTGACCAGGTGCTCGTCGAGGCACCGACGTACCCGGGCGCGCTCGAGGTGTTCCGGGAGGAGGGCGCAGTACTGCGTGGTCTGCCGGTCGGACTGGACGGGTTCGAGGCGGCTGTGCGGGAGCGGCGTCCGGCGGTGGCCTACGTCGTTCCGACGTACCACAACCCGACCGGGTCGGTGCTGTCTGCGCTGGTGCGGCAGCGGTTGGCCGGTGCGGGGGTTCCGCTGATCGAGGACGAGGTTCCGGCCGATCTCGGCTTCCCTGGCGCGGAGCAGCCCACACCGATGGCGGCGTACAGCGAGTCGGTGATCTCGATCGGCTCACTCAGCAAGAGCATCTGGGGCGGTCTGCGCATCGGCTGGATCCGCGCTTCCACACCCCTGATCAACCGCCTCGCCCGCCTCCGCGCCGTACACGACCTGGGCGGCAACATCCCGACCCAGCTGGCCGCAGTACACCTCTTGCCGCTGCTGGACGACCCCGCCCTCGCCGCGACCCTCAAGTCCCGCCACGACCACCTCCACGGGCTGCTGACCCAGCACCTACCAGCCTGGGACATCCCGGAAGTGAGAGGAGGCCAATGCCTGTGGGTCGGCCTCCCCTACGGCGACGGCACCTCTTTCGCCCAGACCGCCCTACGCCACGACCTGGCCATCCTCCCCGGCGCCGGCCTGGACATCACCGGCAACAGCGACGCCCACATCCGCCTCCACTTCCGAGCCCGTGAGACCGACCTCACCGAAGCCGTCCACCGCCTGACCACAGCCTGGTCCGCCTACCACCCACCGGCCGAACGGGTACACCCCCGCCCGGCCATCGCCATCTGAGTCCGCCGCGACCTGCGGATCTCCAGGCCATCACAACGGCCAAGTCAGCGGCGTCCCTCGCGGGGGCCGCCCGGTTTCACGTGATTGTGATGGCCTGGGGATCCGTCATTCAGCTGGTGAAGCGCAAGGTGAGGCCGGCCGGGGCGGTCTTCAGTTTGTCTCGGTCGGGGAGGGCTGGGCCGCAGGCGGCGGTGCCCACGCCGGTTTGGGAGATGTCGAGGGTTACGTAGGTGGTGTCGTCGGGGACCAGGTCCGGGGTGTGCTTGGCGGACTCCAGGTCGGCTGTTGTCCAGTCCCGGACGGTCAGACCGAAGAGTTCGTCGACGGCGGCGATCCGGAGGCCGTCCAGCTGGGCCCAGCGGGTGTCGATGCGCTGGCCGTTCTCCTGCGGGCGGACGTACGGCGTCTGCAGCTCGGCGACCGTCGCGGAGTACTTGCCGACTGCGGCAGCCGCGCGCGTGTCGACGTACGCCTCGTTGGGGCCGGTGCCGAACCACTCGACCCGTTCGACCTTGGGAAGCTCGAATGTGATGCCGAGCCGCGGCAGCATCTCCGGGAACAGCCCCTCCGGTACGACGCTCAGCTCCAGCACCACATCACCGTCGACAGCGGTCCAGCGCCACGTGCTGCGCAGACCCCACTGCAGCGCGGGCGGCGCGGTCCGGGTGACAACCTCCCAGGCGCCGTCGCGCTCACCCTGCGAAACGATCCGGTGCTGCACCCGGTGCAGACCCTGCTCACGCCAGGCCGCCGCAACCCCAGGAATCGCGTCGTTGTCGATCGGCGCCCGCCACACATCCAGCCGAACGTTCCGCAGCCCGGCGACGCTGATCCCGTCAACCCCAGCCGTTCCTTCAGCCGGTGAACCACCGGCAACAGCTGCAGTGTCAGCCGGCTCGTCCAGGCGGATCTGGCCCCACGCGACGCGGTGGCCGGCGCCGGCCCAGGAGGTTGCCTCGGCGAGCTCAGCGGTGATCGTCAGCCAGGTCTCCGGGCGACCGGCAGCGCGCATCTTCTCGATCGCCGGCGGCAGCTCGACCGAGACAGTCTCACCGGGCGCAATCACCGGCGCCGGCATCCCACCGCCGGCCACGATCTCGCCCTCCGCCTCGACCCGCACAGTGAAGCGCAGGTGGCTGGTGTCCAGCACCTCGTAGCGGTTGGTGATCGCCACACGGTTGCCGTCAGCAACGATACGCAGCGGCTCGATCACCTTCACGTACTCGTGCATGCCCGGCGACGGCGTACGGTCCGGGAACAGCAGCCCGTCGCAGACGAAGTTGCCGTCGTGGATCGTCTCCCCGAAGTCCCCGCCGTACGCGTAGACCTCGCGCCCGTCGATCGTCGTCCGCAGGCCGTGGTCGATGAACTCCCAGATGAACCCGCCCTGGCACCGCGGGTACTTCTCGAACACCTCGCGGTAGTCGAGCAACCCACCCGGCCCGTTCCCCATCGCGTGCCCGTACTCGCACAGGATGAACGGCAGGTTCCGGTACTTCGAGGTGTCCGCGCCGATCTCCGCGCAGCCCTCCGGCGAGGTGTACATCCGCGAGTAGATGTCGACGAACTCCGCCTCGGTGTCGCGCTCGTAGTGCACCGGCCGCGACGGGTCGAGCTCCTTCACCAGGTCGTACATCGCCTTCAGGTTCTCGCCCATCCCGCACTCGTTGCCGAGCGACCAGATCACGATCGACGGGTGGTTCTTGTCGCGATGCACGGTACGCCGCATCCGATCGACCAGGTCGTCCCGGAAGCGCGGGTCCATCACCGGGTTGGGCAGCTTCGGCGGCTGCGGCTCGTACCCGAACCCGTGCGACTCCAGGTCGCACTCGTCGATCACGTACAGCCCGTACTCGTCGCACAGCGACAGGAAGTGCGGGTGCGGCGGGTAGTGGCTGGTGCGGACCGCGTTGATCCCGGCCCGCTTCATGATCAGTACGTCGTCGAGCATGTCCTGCTCGGTCAGCGTGCGGCCCCGGTCCGGGTGGAACTCGTGCCGGTTGACGCCGTTGAACAGCACGCGATTCCCGTTGACGGTGAAGATCCCGTCGACGATCGCGACGGTCCGGAACCCGATCCGCAGCCGCACCTCGCCACCGGCGGTCCGCAGTACGGCGTCGTACAGCCGCGGCACCTCGGCGCTCCACGGCTGCACGCCTTCGATCCGGGTGTGCTCACCGGTCGGCAGCTCCAGCCCCAGCTCCGCGACCGTCACCGTGCCCGGTACGTCGGACTCGACGAGCAGCGTGCCCGCGCCGTCGATGTGGTCCCACGCGGCCTTGACGAACACGTCGGTCGGCGCGTCCGGCCGGAGCGCGAGCAGGTTGACCTCACGGAAGATCCCGGACAGCCACCACATGTCCTGGTCCTCGACGTAACTGCCGGCCGACCACTGGTGCACACGGACCGCGATCCGCGCTTCCTTGCCCGGGGCAACCAACGGGGTGATGTCGAACTCCGAGACCAGCCGCGATCCCGACGACCAGCCGACCCGCTCGCCGTTCACGTACACCGCGAACCGCGAGTCCACGCCTTCGAACCGGAGCACGATCCGCGCGCCGTCCCAGTTCGCCGGCACCGTCACGGTCCGGACGTAGTCGCCGGTCGGGTTGTCGGTCGGCACGTACGGCGGCTCGAGCGGGAACGGGTAGACCACGTTCGTGTACGCCGGGGCGCCGTACCCGCTCAGCTGCCAGTGGCCGGGGACGACGATCGTGTCCCAGCCGGACGTGTCCGGGTCCTTCAGGTCGTCCGGCGCGTCCGCCACCGTCGGCGACAGGCGGAAACTCCAGTCCCCGCTGAGCGCCAACCGCCCGGAGTCGTCATCCAGCCAGGCGCGCGGCGCCAGCACGTTCGCACCGGAAGCAAAGTCCTCGACATAGGTCACAGACCCTGACCCTAAGCCAACTCTGTTCATGAATCCACACCGATGAACAGATATGGACAGAGGGCCTCAGCTCTGGCACTCCTTGCACACACCGACGAGGGCCACCTGCTCAGGGGCGAGGTGGAAGCCGAGCTCGCGGGCGACCTTCTTGCGGGCGGATTCGAGGATGTCGCCGGGGGCGTCGTACACCGTGCCGCACTCCGAGCAACGCAGGTGCAGGTGGCGCGGGGCCAGGTCGCCGGCCAGATGGTACGTCGTACCCGCGCGGCCGAGGTGGACGTGGGTGACCAGCCCGAACTCACCGAGCGCGTCGAGAGCGCGGTACACGGTCGCGCGGTGGATCCCCGGGCGCAGCTGCTCGGCCCGCTCGCCGATCTGCTCGGCGCTCAGGTGCTCCTCGGTGCCCGCGAGCACCTCGACCACCGCGAGCCGGGCCGGCGTGACCCGCTCGCCCCGCTCCCGCAACCGCTGCGCGCTGACCTCTGCTGCACTCGTCATCCGCAGCTCCCTTGCAGTTGCGTCTCGTCCGACTTGCCGTCACCAGGGGGCGGCCAACCCAATGTACTTTCCCAGTACTACGTCTCACACCTGGGGGAACTCCGATGAGTGACCAGTCGAACGCTGTCGCCCGCCGGGGCGCCGCCGAGCTGCGTGGCGTCGTACGGAACGTGCAGTTCCGCTCCGAGCTCCGTGGCGAGAACGGGTCAGTCCAGGTCCTGACCTTCCACCTCGAACAGCACGACGCCGTCGGCAAGGAACTGCAGCCCACGCTCGTCGAGCTGCGCGGGGTCTCACTGGAGGGTCAGGTCACCGACGGCGAGGACGTGACCGTCACCGGGAAGTGGCGCAACGGCCGCGTGGTCGCGAAGCAGGTGGCCAGCCGGACCACCGGCGCCACTGTCGGCGCGCGGCGACCATCGGTCTGGCTGATCATCCCGTTCGTGATCCTGTTGCTGGTCGTCCTCGCGTTCATCGCGTTCGTGATCCACGGGATGGTCACCAGCGACTTCTAGCTCTTCTTCGCCGGCGCCTTCTTGGTCGTCTTCTTGGCCGCCGCCTTCTTCGCCGTGGTCTTCTTGGCGGCGGTCTTCTTGGCCGTCGTCTTCTTCGCGGCCGACTTCTTCGCGGTCTTCTTCACCGGGCCGCGGGCGCGCTTGTCCGCCAGCAGTTCGGCCGCGCGCAGCAGCGAGATCGTGTCGACCGAGTCGTCCTTGCGCAGCGTCGCGTTCGTCTCCCCGTCGGTGACGTACGGACCGAAGCGGCCCTCTTTCACCACCACCGGCTTGCCGGACTCCGGGTCCTCACCCAGCTCCTTCAGCGGCGGCGCGGCAGCCCGCCGGCCCCGCTGCTTCGGCTCGGCGTAGATCGCCAGCGCCTCCTCGAGCGTGATGTCGAACATCTGCTCCTCGGACGTCAGCGACCGCGAGTCCGTGCCCTTCTTCAGGTACGGCCCGTAGCGCCCGTTCTGCGCCGTGATCTCCTCGCCGGTCTCGGGGTCCTTACCGACCACCCGCGGCAGCGACAGCAGCTTCATCGCGTCGTCGAGCCCGACCGACTCCAGCGTCATCGACTTCAGCAGCGACCCGGTCCGCGGCTTCGCGCTCTTCGGCGCGTTCTCCGGCAGGACCTCGGTCACGTACGGCCCGAACCGGCCCGCCTTGGCGACGACGCGCAGGCCGCTGTCCGGCGCCGTACCGAGCTCGAGCTCGACACCCGACGGCTGGGCCAGCAGCTCCTGGGCCTTGTCGACGGTCAGCTCGTCCGGCGGCAGGTCCTCGGGCACGTTCGCGCGCCGCTCGTCCTTGTCCTCGACGTACGGCCCGTACCGGCCGACGCGGAGCACGATGCCCGAGTCGTCGCCACCGACCGGGAAGGTGGACATCTGGCGGGCGTCGATGTCGCCGAGGTCGGTGACCATCGACTTCAGGCCCTCGAGGTTGTCGTCGCCGAAGTAGAACCGGGCCAGCACGCCTTCGCGCTGCAGGTCACCGGCCGCGACCTCGTCGAGCACGTCCTCCATCGTCGCGGTGAACGCGTAGTCCACCAGCCGGGTGAAGTGCTCCTCGAGCAGCCGGACCACGGCGAACGCCAGCCAGGCCGGCACCAGCGCCTGGCCCTTCTTGTAGATGTACCCGCGGGCGACGTTGGTGCCGAGGATCGTGGCGTACGTCGACGGCCGCCCGATCTCCCGCTCCTCCATCTCGCGGATCAGCGTGGCCTCGGTGTATCGCGCCGGCGGCTTGGTCTCGTGCCCCGAGGCAACCACCTCGGTCGCGGGCAGTACGTCGCCCTCGGACACGTCCGGCAGCCGCGTCTCCTGGTCGTCCGTCCCCGCGGACGGGTCGTCCGCGCCCTCGACGTACGCCTTCAGGAAGCCGTGGAAGGTGATCACCCGGCCGGAGGACGTGAAGTCGCACTTCTCGCCGGTCGAGGCGGTCGCCTCGATCTTGATCGAGACGCTGTTCCCGACCGCGTCCTTCATCTGGGACGCGATCGTCCGCATCCAGATCAGCTCGTAGAGCCGGAACTCCGCACCGCTCAGACCGGTCTGCGCCGGAGTCTGGAAGTGCTCACCGGCCGGGCGGATCGCCTCGTGCGCCTCCTGGGCGTTCTTCACCTTGGAGGTGTAGACGCGCGGCTTGTCCGGCAGGTACGACGCGCCGTACAGCTCGCGGACCTGGGCCCGGGCCGCGGTGATCGCGGTCTCCGACAGCGTGACGCTGTCGGTACGCATATAGGTGATGTTGCCGTTCTCGTAGAGCCGCTGGGCGATCTGCATCGTCTGCGAGGCGGACATGCCGAGCTTGCGGCCGGCCTCCTGCTGCAGCGTGGTGGTCCGGAACGGCGCGTACGGCTTGCGGGTGTACGGCTTGGACTCGATCGACCGGACGGTGAACTGCGAGTCACGCAGCGCCCCGGCGAGTGCGGTCGCGGTCTGCTCGTTCAGATGGACCGTGTTGGCGCCCTTGATCTCACCCGTCGAGCTGAAGTCGCGGCCCTGTGCGACCCGCTTGCTGTCCACCGAGACCAGGCGGGTCGGGAAATGCCGCGGGTTCCGGCTCTCGCCGGCGTCCAGGGTGGCGTCCAGGTCCCAGTACGACGCGCTGCGGAACGCGATCCGCTCGCGCTCGCGGTCGACCACCATCCGGATCGCGACCGACTGCACCCGGCCCGCCGACAGCCGCGGCATGACCTTCTTCCACAGCACCGGGGAGACCTCGTACCCGTAGAGCCGGTCGAGGATCCGGCGCGCCTCCTGGGCGTCCACCAGGTCCTCGTCGATCTGCCGGGCGTTGCCGACCGCGTCCTGGATCGCCTTCGGCGTGATCTCGTGGAAGACCATCCGCTTGACCGGGACCGTCGGCTTCAGTTCCTCGAGCAGGTGCCAGGCGATCGCCTCGCCCTCGCGGTCCTCATCGGTGGCGAGGAAGAGTTCGTCGGCGCCCTTGAGCAGGTCCTTCAGCTTGCGGATCTGCGCCTTCTTGTCCGCCGGTACGACGTACAGCGGGTCGAAGTGCTCGTCGACGTTCACGCCCAGCCGTGCCCAGGGCAGGCCCTTGTACTTCGCCGGGATCTCGTCCGCCCCGCTCGGCAGGTCGCGGATGTGGCCGAAGCTGGACTCCACCACGTACCCGGACCCCAGGAAGCCGGCGATCATCCGCGCCTTCTTCGGCGACTCGACGATCACCAAACGGGTGCCTGTCTTCGTCCCTGCTGCCCCTGCCACTGTGCTCCCTACTCTCGTCCCTGCGACAACGCCCCTGTCTCGGTGTCTGTTCCCCCGGGCACAGACCGACCCTGCCCGAGGACAGAGTACGGCCGACGGCAACGCATTTCTCAACGCACCGTAACCGCTAAGACCCCCAGTCCGCCTCTCAGGATTTCAGAAAGTGGCGAACAACCCATCGTCACCGCGCGTCGCGATGCCGCCACGGTGGGCGTGGTGAATCTCTCCGAGAGTACGCCGTCTCAGCGGACGAACTGAACTTCCGGGAACTTCGGGGAGTCACCGCGGAGCAGAAGGGACGGCCGGCGGCGAAGTGTCTGGTCGAAGAATGCCGCGCTGTACTCGCGCTGCGCCAGCACACTCCGCGCCGGTTTCGCGCTGCCGACCAGGGCCGTCATCACCGACGTGATGATCGGGTCCTCGCCGTAGATGTCGTGGAACAGCTGGGAGAAGATGAACTGGTAGTCGGTGAACGCCTTCTGCTTGGTCCTCGCCAGCGCCAGGTTCAGTTTCCCGCCGCGCTGCGCCGCCCAGAAGCTCGCCCAGGACGGGTCGTAGTTGTCCTTGGCCGGATCGGTCCGCTGGGTCTCACCTGAGCCGAACAGCAGGAACGGCCGGTCCAGACCACGTTCGGCGACGTCGCCGAGCGGGCCCTTCGCCCGGTCGTCCTGGAGCGTGCCGTCCAGGTCGATCCCGGCCGCGATCCTGCCGTCCTGGAGCATCGTGTTCGCGGTCGCGTAGCCGCCGAGCCCGAAGCCGAACATGCCGGTCCGGCGCAGGTCCAGACCGTCCGCGAGGTCCTTCGGCAGATCCTTGCCTTCGGCATCGACATTCTGGCCGCCGGCCATCCGCTCCAGCTGGTCCAGCACGAACCGCGCGTCCGCGGTCCGCGTCTCGACCGCCGCGCGGATCTGGTCCGGACCGGGCGGTTCCGATTGCGGCGCGCCCGGCAGGAAGCGTCCGCCGGGGAACTCCACCGGCGTCTCGTGCGAGTGGTCGATCGTCACCACGACGTACCCGCGACTGGCCAGGTCCTCCACCTGAGCGGTGTTCACGAACCGGCTGTACTGGAAGCCGGGAGAGAACAACACGACGGGGTGCCGCATCGGCTGCGCCGGTACGTCGACCCGTGCGTGCGTCTCGGTGCCGGCGAAGTCGAACGACCCGCTGGGCAGCGCCAGCCCGTACTCGCCCGTCCAGGCGTCGTCCACCGCGACCGAGGTCCGCGGCGGCATGTACTTCGCGATCGGGGCCGACCCGAACATCCCCGCCGGGTACCAGAGGCTGATCATCAGCTCCCGCTGCCCGCTGGGCATGGCGGGATCCGGCCGCGACCGGTCGATCAGGTGGACCGCGGTCGTCCCGAGCGCCTTCCGCCCGGTCGGCGCCGGCAGCCGGAACTTCACCGGGTGGAAGTTCGGGTCGTCCTGCGCGTCGACTCGGCCGGGTGCCCCCGGGTTGTACGGCGACGCGTGCGCCAGTCCCGCGGCAGTCAGCGTGAACCCGCCGGCCAGAGCTGCCGTGAGGAGGTTCCGCCTGGTCAGTCTGTGACTGCTGGGGCTGGTGGGACGCGAGTTCGCCATGCGACTCATCGTCATCGCCCTGTTTCACCCCGTGATGGAGACACCGTCTCAACTTCGTCACGGCCGACCTGATGACAACACGTCGCCGGTGAGCTTCAATGTGCGCATCTTGTTCATTGATGCGTGAAGTGAGGCACTCGTGAGCATCTTTGTCCGCATGAAACGTTCAGTAGTCGCCCTGGCCTTGTTGGCGGGCGCACTTGTGTACACCGCGGTCCCCGCCCAGGCCGCCGCGACCACGCTCGGTGACGTCACCGGGTTCGCGGCCGACAAGGCGACGTACACCCTCAGCGCCGGCGCGGCGAAGGTGCGGGTGGTGTTCCTGAAGGACGACGTCTTCCGGCTGTGGATGGCGCCGGACGGGAACTTCACCGACCCGGCGAACACTCCGCCCACCGATCCGGGCGCTCCGGCGTCCAACATCGTCACCAAGACGGACTACGGGACTCCGCGGACCGCGTGGCGGGACCGTGGCACCTACTACTCGCTCACCACCGGGAAGATCGAGGTCCGGGCGCAGAAGAGCCCGCTGAAGTTCTCGCTGTACCGGTCGAACGGCCAGCTGGTCTGGTCCGAGACCGCACCGCTGTCCTGGACCGACACGTCGACCACGCAGACGCTCGGCCGTGGAGCGAACGAGCAGTTCTTCGGCGGCGGCATGCAGAACGGCCGCTTCACGCACCGCGACCAGACGATCCAGATCTCCAAGGACTTCAACTGGGAGGACGGCGGCAACCCGAACGCGTCGCCGTACTACATGAGCACCGCGGGGTACGGCGTACTCCGCAACACGTTCAGCCCAGGTAGTTACAGCTTCACTAGTCCGGTTGCCACTACGCACGACGAGAAACGGTTCGACGCGTACTACTTCGTCGGCGACCTCAAGACCTCGCTCGACCGCTACACCGAGCTCACCGGGCGGCCGTTCATGCCGCCGATCTACGGACTCGAGTACGGCGACTCCGACTGCTACAACCGCGGTCATTACGGGACGGACCCGGATCCCAGCAACGACTGGAAGGTCAACCCGGACAAGGTGACCACGCTGGACGCGGTGAAGGTCGCGCAGCGGTTCAAGGACGAGGACATACCGGGTGGCTGGATGCTCGTCAACGACGACTACGGCTGTGGGTACTCCGCCAACACCGACTCCGAGCAGGTCGACGGCACCTGGTGGGGCAAGCGGGACATCCCCGCGTTGAAGCAGACAGGTGACGAACTGCGCCAGCGGAACCTCCAGATGGGCCTGTGGACCCAGTCCAACCTGGACCGGCAGCCGGCCGAGGTCGGCGACGCCGGCGTCCGGGTGCGCAAGCTGGACGTTGCATGGGTCGGTCCTGGGTACCGGTACGCGCTGAGCGCCTGCGACGCGGCACATGACGGCATCGAGCAGTACAGCAACGCCCGCGGGTTCGCGTGGATGGTCGAGGGCTGGGCCGGCGCGCAGCGGTGCGCGGTGCAGTGGACCGGCGACCACAGTGGTTCGCTGGACGCGATCAAGTGGCAGATCCCCGCGATCACCGGGTCGGGCAACTCGGGCATCGCCTACAGCGCCGGCGACGTGGACGGGATCTTCGGCGGATCGGCCACGTCGTACGTGCGGGATCTGCAGTGGAAGACGTTCAACCCCGCCTTCATGAGCATGTCCGGCTGGTCGACGCCGGCGTACAAGCAGCCGTGGGCGTACGGCGACCCGTACACCTCGATCAACCGCAAGTACCTGAAGCTGCGCGAGCGGCTGCTGCCGTACTTCTACACGTACGCCGCCGAGGCGCACCGGACCGGCGCTCCGCTGAACCGGTCGCTGGTGCTCGAGTACCCGAACGATCCGAAGACGTGGGACGACACGACGAAGTACGAGTTCCTGGCCGGCAAGGAGTTCCTGGTCGCGCCGATGTACGGCGCGGACGAGGTGAAGAACGGGATCTACCTGCCCGCCGGGCGCTGGATCGACTACTGGACCGGTCGCGTGTACCAGGGTCCGACCACGGTCAACGGGTACAACGCGCCGCTCGACACGCTGCCGCTGTTCGTGAAGGCGGGCGCGGTCGTGCCGATGTGGAAGGCCGGCATCAACAACGCCGCCGAGCAAGGGTTCGGCGACCGCGTCACCGTCGACATCTACCCGTCCGGGAAGTCGTCGTTCGACATGTACGAGGACGACCGGGTGACCCGAGCGGCGAAGTCCGCGACGCAGACGTTCGCGGTCGACGCACCGACGCAGGGCCGCGGCGATGTCACGGTCAAGATCGGCGCCAGCATCGGTTCGTACGCCGGCAAGCCGACCACCCGCCCGTACGAACTGACGGTCCACACGGGCACCGCCCCGCACAACGTCACCATCGACGGCCGTCCGGCCAGCTGGACCTACGCCAACGGGGTGGTCCGGGTCCAGACCGCCTCGATCCCCACCTCGCGGAGCGCCGTCGTCCGCCTGTCCGGAACGTCGTCCGTCGGCGGACCTGACGTGACGAACACCTTCGGTACGCCGGAGCTCACGACACCGTCGCTGTGGAACGCTCCCGGCCAGGCCACGGAGGTCACCGCGACCTTCCGCAACAGCACGGCCACGACCGTTCGCAACGTCCGCCTCGACGTCCAGGTCCCGGCCGGATGGTCTGTCGCCGGCGCGAACACCTTCTCCTCGGTTGCTCCCGGCAAGACAGTGACCACCAAGCTCCAGGTCACTCCGGGCGCGGACGTGAAACCGGCAAGCTTCACGTTGCAGCTGAAAGCGTCGTACGTTGCTCAGGGCAAGAGTTATTCGAACAGTGCGGCGGCGACGGCGGAGTTGCCGTACGCATCGTTGTCACAGGCGGCGAATGTCGTTGGTGTGACCGACGCTTCGACGTACGCGCAGGGCAACTTCGACGGGTCCGGCGACAGCTTCAACGGAGAGGCCCTAGCTGCCGCCGGGTACACGCCCGGGGCAACGGTGACGGTCCAGGGCGCCGACTTCACCTGGCCGACCGGCGCGCCCGGCACGCCGAACCTGGTGAAGAACCAGTCGGCCCCGATCCTCGTGTCGGGCACCGGCTCGCATCTCGCGCTGCTGGGCGCGGGCGCCAGTCTGAATGCCCGTGGGACGGTGACGATCATCTACACCGACGGCACGTCCTCGGAGGGTACGTTCCAGCTGCCGAACTGGTGCTGCCAGGACCCGACCACCGGCGGCGCGTCGCTCGCCGTCTCGGTCAAGGGCCGTTACACACCAGCCGGTTTGGGCAACACAACGACGGACTATCGCGTCTTCTACACCGCCGTACCGCTCGATCCCGGCAAGACCGTGAAGGCGATCAAGCTGCCCGGCGGCGGGCTCGGGTTCTTCGCCGCCACGATCGCCGACAAACCGTTGCCTCCGGCACCCACCGGGGAGAACTGGGTCAGTGACCTGGAGTTCCTGGACTCCACCAACGGTTGGGGCCCGGTGGAGCGCGACCACAGCAACGGCGAGGACGGTGCCGGCGACGGCGGCCCGATCACCCTGGACGGAGTCACGTACGCCAAGGGCCTCGGGGCACACGCCCCGTCGTCGGTGAGCGTCCGCCTGGGCGGCAACTGCACGACGTTCACCAGCAAACTCGGCATCGACGACGAGATGGAGGACCGCGGCAAAGTCACCTTCAAGGTCCTCACCGACGGCACCGCCAAGTACACGTCGGACCAGCTGACCGGCACCTCCCCGACCGCCACCACCACGGTCGACGTCACCGGCGCCCAAACCCTGACCCTCCAAGTCACCGACGGAGGCGACGGCAACACCAGCGACCACGCCGACTGGGCAGACGCCAAACTGACCTGCAACCCCTAACCCAACCCCTGCCCCAACCGCCCTCCCCAACCCCTGACCCACCCCGTAACCCAACCCGTGCCCAGCCGCTCCCCCCGCCCACCCCGCGCGTCTCGCCCCGCCTGCGCGCATTTGATGGGTTCACCCACCAAGTTGTGGGTTACCCACCGCTATTCCGGGTGGGTAACCCACAACGCGATGGGTTCACCCACCAAATCGGGAGGCCTGGCCGCGGTGGGGCGGGTGGGGTGAGTGGGCGGTGGGGCGGGTGGGGCGGTGGGAGGATGGGTGCGTGACTGAGCTGACGGGGTACGACGTGGGCGGGCTGCGGGACGCGTTCGGGGCCGCGGGGTACACCGTGGACGGGGTCGCTGAGCGGCTCGGGGAGCAGGCGAACGGTGCACTGGCGCGGAACGAGACAGCGCCGGCAGTACGGCGTACCGGGTCCGGGGATGCGCTCGACACGATGATCCGGTTGTTCTTGCTCCAACGGCCTGTGCCCGAAGCGCTGGTGAACAAGGTGTTTCCGGGGATCGATCTGGTTGCCCTGGGCATCATCGCGACATCGGGCGGTGAGGCGCGGGCGGTGCTCGATATTCGGCCGTTCGCGGTGGATGGGCGGGAGTGGTGGGTTGTTGCCGACCTCACCCCCGGGCTGGACGGGCGGCGGGAGGCGATGCGGTCCGATTACGTGCTCGGCATCGCGCCGGCCAGTCTCAGCCTCATCAACCTGACGGTGCCGACCAAGGCCGAGCGGGTTCTCGACATCGGCACCGGATGTGGCATTCAGTCGCTCCACCTCGCCGACCGTGTCGACCAGCTCGTCGCCACCGACGTCAACCCGCGTGCTCTCCAATTCGCCAAAGCGACAGCGGCTCTCAACCACATCGACCTCGACGTCCGCGACGGCAGCCTGTACGAGCCGGTCAAGGGCGAGCGGTTCGACCTGATCATCAGCAACCCGCCGTACGTCATCTCCCCACCCGGTGGCGATCTGACGTACCGCGAGACGGAGTACGTCGGTGACACACTCGTCGAGCAGCTAATAAGGCAAGCGCCAGCTCACCTGACCGACGGCGGCTGGTGCCAACTGCTCGCCAACTGGACCTGTGTCCGCGGCGAGGACTGGCAGGACCGCATCGCCGCGTGGACAGGCGATCGCGCTGCCTGGGCCGTCCAGCGCGAGCAGCTCGACCCAGCCGAGTACGTCGAACTCTGGCTGCGCGACGCCGGCCTGCACGGCGCACCGCAGTACACCACCCGGTACGACGAGTGGATGCGTTATCTGGACGATCAGAATGTCGAAGCGATCGGCATGGGCTGGATCACGCTCCACAACGTCCCAGGCACCCTCGACGCCGAGTCCTGGCCGTACGAGATCGAGCGCCCGATCGGACCGCACGTCCTGCACCGCTTCGAGCGTCTGGAAGGCCTCCCGGCCGACCTGACCGCCCTGCATCTGCGTGTCGCCGACGACGTCATCCAGGAGACCACCGGTCAACCAGGCGCGGAGGACCCGGCCACGATCGTCTTGAGGCGCCAGCGTGGCATGCGCCGCGCAGAGCAGGTCGACACCGTACTGGCCGGCTTCGTCGGCGCATGTGACGGCGACCTGAGCACCGGTCAGATCCTCGCGGCTCTGGCTGACCTGATGGACCGCCCACTGGTCGACGTGCTCTCCGACTACCTCCCCCAGATCAGAAGCCTTGTCATAGAAGGCTTTCTGGACTACTGACGCCGGCGTCGGCGCTTCTCGGCGTACATCCGCCGGTCCGCCTCGGTCAGCAGGTCAGCGACCGACGTACCGTCCGTGCTGCTGGCCTGCCCGACGCTCAGCCGCAGCATCGCGAACCACGGCGCCTCTGCGCGCGCCGCCTCCCGGTCCGCCGCCATCTTGATCCGCTCGACCAGCTCCGGCGCACCCCGCTCGTCCGGGTTGTCCAGTACGACGACGAACTCGTCCCCGCCCGCCCGCGCCACCACGTCCTCCGCGCGGCACTGCTCGGTCAGCAGCTGCCCGACGCGTCGCAGTACCTCGTCCCCGCACGCGTGCCCATAGCTGTCGTTGACGACCTTCAGGTTGTCCACGTCGATCGCGATCACCGCGACCGATCGACCGGAGTCACGCGCCACCGACATCCGCTCGTCCAGCGCGCGCCGATTGCCCACACCGGTGAGCGGATCCTCCCGGGCCGCCCGCCACTCGGCGTCGTGCCGGATCGACAGCTCGTGGTTCGCCAGCGCACTCCGTACGGCGTACAGCCCGCGCAACCGTTCCGCCCACCATCCTCTGCTGATGGCCCGCGCGTACTGCAGCCCGGTCGACGCACCGGCATCGCCCGACTCGGCCACGATCTGTACTGCGGTGTGCCGGATCAGCGCCTCCACCGGTGGATCCGACGTCGGCGGCAGGTCAGCCGCCGCGCGGCCCGCGGCCTCCATCGCATCGTCGATCCGCTCGAGCCCCAGGTACGTCCGGGCCAGGTACGCGCCGGCGATCGCGGCCAGCTCGAGGTCGCCGAGCTTCGCGAGCTGGTCCCGGCAGTCCTTCAGGATCACCGCCGCCTCGTCCGCGTCCCCGCCGTCGTTGCTCGCCGCGAGCCACATCCGCCCCGCCATCGGCCAGTACCCGAGCAGGTCGGCCGCGAGGATCACGTCGATCGCTTCCCCCGCCCACCGGTGCGCGGCCCGGCGGCGCTGCTTGATCTCCTCGTCGTACGACGTGTCGCCGAGCCGCTCGAGCTCGTGCGCCCAGCGTAGGTTCGACTCGGCCAGGTTGAGCCGGTTGATGGCCGGCGCCTCGGGCAGGCCGAGCGGATCGTGATCGCCTTCGGCGGCGAGCTCGAAGTGCGGGATGCACAACTCGTACAGCCGGAGCAGGTCGTAGGCGTAGCCGAGACCGGTGTGCGCCCAGGCGGCCAGGCCGAGGTCGCGGGTCCGCGACAGCGCGTTCTCGGCGGCGACCAGGTCGGCGACCGAGTCACCGCCCTCGCCGGTGCGGATCAGGGTGACGATCCGGACCGCGATCGCGTTCGCCTCCCAGCCCGGCTCGTCGATCGCGCGAGCGACCCGGATACAGGCGTCGACGGCGTCCAGCGCCTCGACCGAGTCGGTGGCGTGATGTGCCGCGACGGCCCGCACGTACTCGGCCGCGGCCCGCTCGTGACTCGGCTCCGGACCGAGCTCCGCGATCAGCTCGTTGAGCTCGAGCGCAGCCTCGGCCGGACTGCCCGACTGCGCCCGCGTCATCGCCGCCGCGATCCGCTCGGTCACCCCCGACGTCTCGCGCACCACACCTCCCCTTGCTTCACGCTCCGGTGGCGCCTGTCAGCTTCTTGCGGCGCTTGTTCTCGTAGAGGCGGTGATCCGCCCGCGCGACCAGTTGCTCGACACCGAGACCTTCGGCGGTCGCGGCGTACCCGAGACTCAGCCCGAGCCGGCGCAACCACGGTTTCTCCGTCGTCGCCGCGATCGCCTCGACGGCGACCCGGATCCGCTCGGCCAGCGCGGCGCCGCCCTTGGCGTCGGGCTGGTCGAGGACCACGAAGAACTCGTCGCCACCCGATCGAACCACGGCATCGGTCGCTCGCGCCTGTTCTACCAGGAGATTTGCCACAACCTGCAGCAATTCGTCCCCACAGGCGTGCCCGAAAGTGTCGTTGACGATCTTGAGGTCGTCCACGTCGATGGCCAGCAAGGTGACCGCCCGCGCGGAGTCGCGGGCCGCGGTCAGCCGCTCGTCCAGCGCGCGGCGATTCCCCACGCCGGTCAGCGGATCCTGCCGCGCCGCGTGCCACTCCGCGTCGTGCCGGGCCGGCAGGTCGTGCACAGCAAGCGCATGCCGTACGGCGTTCAGCGCGCGCTGCCGCTCCTTCCACCAGCTGCGGGCGACCGACTGCGCGTACTCCAAGCCTGCCGAGGCACCCGGGGTCCCGTCGGCCGCCTCGATCTCCGAACGGGTCTGCAGGACCAGGACATGGGTCGATGGGTCGGCCAACGGAATCAGATCGTCAGCCGCGCGATCGGCCGCGGCCTTGGCCTCGTCGGACTTCCCCTGTGCCTGCAGGGCCCGAGCCAGGTAGGCGCCGGCGATCGCCAGCCGCTCGGTCTCACCGAGCTTGCTGATCTCGTCGCGGATCTCGGTCAGGTCGGCGACCGCCTGGTCCGGATCCGCGGCGGTCGCGGCGGCGGCGAGCCACAGGCGGGCGCTGAGCCGCCAGAATTCCTGGCTCTCGTCGTCGACCACCACCCGCTCGGCCTCGCGCGCCCAGTACGCCGCGGACGCCAGGCGCTCCTCGATCTCCCTTGTATACAAAGGATCGCCGAGCCGCTCGAGCTCGTGCGCCCAGCGCAGGTACGTCTCGGCCAGATTCAAGCGATCGATCGCCTCGGACTCGGCCAGCTCGAACACGTCAGCGTCGAGCCCGGTCGCCAGCTCGTAGTGCGGGATGCAGAGCTCGAACAGTCGTAGGACGTCGTACGCGTAACCGAGACCGGTGTGCGCCCAGGCGGTCAGCCCTGGATCCTTGGTCCGGCTGAGTGCCGCTTCGGCCGCGACCAGGTCGTTGACCGTGTCGCCACCGCGGCCGCTGCGGGCGAGGTTGATGATGCGGATCGGGAGAGCGTTGGCCTCCCAGCCCGGTTCGTCGATGGCGCGGGCCACCTCGATGCACGCGTCGACCGCCCGCAACGCCTCGTCGGCGTCACTCGCATGGTGGGCCGTCACGCCGCGCACGTACTCGACGGCTGCCAACCGGTAGCTCGGCACCCCACCCAACTCGGTCCGGATCGCCTCGATCTCGGCCGCCGCAGTCGCGTGCCCACCCGACTGGGCAGCGGTCATCGCGGCGGCGATCCGGGCGGTCAGTACATCGCCCGTCAGCATCTCGCCAATCCCCATACCCGCCGACGGCCCTTCCCTGTTCCGTCACCCGCACCTCGGGCCGGACCGCCCATTGTGACCACCCACCCCGCATCCTGTCACGACCCGATCCGGCCAACGACCACCTAGTGCCACAAAGGCACTACTCACGAGAACCATCAGTGCCGGAAATATCACCCGATTTGCCTTGACCCTGGGGGCAAGGTTCTAAGGTCGCCGGGTGAAATTCGCCGTCACTTACAGCACGCCAGGACAGGGGATGGATCCGGAGCGGCTGGTGGAGTTCGCCCAGCACGCGGAGGCCAGCGGCTTCGAGGGGCTGTACGTCCCCGAGCACATCGCCCTCTACCGCGGTGCGTCCTTGGGCGGCTTCGAGCTCCCGACGACACTCGAGTACGCCGACCCACTCGACCTGCTCATGTACGTCGCCGCCTCGACGGAGCGTCTCCTGCTGGGTACCGCAGTACTGCTGCTGCCGTACCACCATCCGGTCACCCTCGCGAAGCGTCTCGCCACGATCGACGTGCTGTCGAAGGGCCGGATGCGCCTGCTGACCGTCGGGCTGGGCAGTCTGCCCGGTGAGGCACGCGCCGTCGGCGTCGACTTCGCGACCCGTGGTCGCCGTACGGACGAGGCCATCGACGTACTGCGCTTGCTGTGGACCGGCGGAGCGGACGGGGTCAGCTACTCGGGTGAGTTCTTCGAGTTCGAGGAGCTGTGCAGCTTCCCACACCCGTTGGCCCCGCTGCCGATCCACATCGGCGGCTCGAGCCGCGCGGCCGCACGCCGAGCCGGCCGCCGCGGCGACGGCTACTTCCCAGGTGGCGCACTGCCGCCGGCCGAGCGTGCAGCCCAATGGGAGCTGGCCCGCGAGACCTCCGGCCGGGACGACCTCGAGTACACCCGCTGGGCTTCCGCCGACCTGACCCCCTCGGCCCTCGAGGGGTACGAACGCCAAGGCGTCACCCGCCTGGTGATCAACGCCCAAACCCCCGCCGACCTGACCACCTTCGCTCAACGCTTCAGCCTGTCCTGACCGGCTTCCCGTTCTCGCACAGCCAGGTCGAGCCGTCGCGCGCGGCGGTCAGTGCCGCCTCGATGCGATCAGCCAGCAAGGGCTTCACCAACTGCCGTGTCTCGGCCGGGCCATAGAACCCGGCCGACACGATCTCACCGTCGGGGAACCTCAACGCGGCGACCTCGGCATCGCTCAGTACGCCGCCGTCGAAGACGAACACGATCCCCTCCGGCCGATGCTGCTGCGTGCGCACATGATCCACAACCAGCAACCGCCCAACGGGCTGCTCCCAGCCCAGCTCCTCCTGCAACTCCCGGGCCGCCCCGTCCCAGGGCGACTCATCCGCCTCGACGGAGCCGCCCGGGATCTCCCAGTTCACCTTGTACGACGGCTCGACCAGAAGCACCCGACCATCGGACGCCCGGAACACCACGCCCGCCACCACGCGCTTCCGCGGTAGCCCAGCCGCATATGCCGCCGCCGGCTCACCCACACCCTTCAAAGCGTCCATACCTGCAGTAGACGCCAGCCCCGACGGTGAAGTTCAGACGGCGGCTTGGTTGGTGGAGGCGGCGTGGAGTTGGACGGGGAGGGCCTCGACGCCGTACACGATCGAGAAGTCGCGGAAGCGCAGCTGCTCCTCGGGTACGGCGAGGGACAGGTCCGGGAAGCGATTGGCGAGGGCGCTGAAGGCGGCCCGCAGCTCCATCCGGGCCAGCTCCGCACCGACGCAGCGGTGCATGCCGTGACCGAAGGCGAGGTGGGCGGCAGACACCGTACGGCGGGGGTAGAAGTCCTCGGCGTCCGCGCCGAAGACCGCCTTGTCGCGGTCCGCTCCGGACAGCGACACCGCGACCAGGTCGCCCTTCTTCACCTGCTGGCCGAACAGCTCCTGGTCGTGCCGCGCGAAGCGCGGGAACGCGACCTGGACGACCGTCAGGTACCGCAGCAGCTCCTCGACGATCCCGTCGACCGCGCCGGGCTCGTTCCGGATCAGCTCGAAGTTCTTCGGGTCGCGCAACAGCACCAGCGTGCCGAGCGCGAGCATGCTCGCGGACGTCTCGTACCCGCCCAGGAACACGCCGTCGGCGAGCCCACCGAGCTCGACGTCGTCGAGGTCGTCACCCTGCTCGCGGATGATCGACCCGATCAGCCCGTCGCCCGGGTTCGTCCGCTGCTTGCGCACGATCTCGAACAGGAAGTCCCGCGACTCCGAAGCCGACCCGAACACCCCGATCCCGCCACCGGACAGGTCGAACCGGGCCGGGCCGAGGGCGCGGAAGCGGTCGCGATCCTGCTCCTCGACGCCGAGCAGGTCGGCGATCAGCAGGAACGGCACGTTGAACGCGAAGTCGGAGACGATGTCGACGACCGGCCCCTTGGCCTCCATCAGGTCCAGCTGGTCGTTGACGATCTTCTCGATCGCCGGCTCCAGCCTGGCCAGCTTGCGCTTGGTGAACTCGGGCGTGAGCAGCTTCCGCAGCCGGGTGTGGTCCGGCGGATCGGTGAACCCGAGACCGCCGATGCCCTCCGACGGCTTGTTCGGGTCCGAGCCGACCAGCGGCCGGATGTCGTTGCTGAAGTTGGTGGTGTCGGCGAGCACGGCCTTCGCCTCGGCATGCCCACTGACCACCCACACGTTCAGCCCGAACAGGTGGGCCAGTTTGTGCACCGGCTCGGTCTCCCGCACCTCGGCGAGCGCCGGGACCGGGTCGAGACCCTCCCGGCGCAGCGGCATCGAGACCGAGCTGGGGAACATCCGCATCTTCGACAGGTCAAGACCACCTTTGCGGGTGGTCTTGCTGAGAATGCGGTTGCCGACCCATCTCTTCAGGTATGTCGCAACCATGACTTCCACGCGCCCTCTCTAGAACCCGCTGCCCCCGACGGCTTTGTAGCTCAAAGCTAACCTCGCCGAGGACCAGATCTGATGGTGTTGGCACTACTCGGGTAGTGGCGTTGGCACCACCATGGGAGGGGGCCATGGCCTGCCAGCAGAGACCTTGTCACGGACCGGCCCTCCACTGCCACCTGAGTTCACCTGTACTCCGCCCTGGACCTCGACATGCCGTTGCTCGGGGTGGAATCAGGGATATTCAAGACGAAAGTCGGATGCGTCGTACCCCGTCAGGTAGTTGCCCGGAGCGACAAGCGTTCAGAGATAGTACGGCGTGACGATCCGGAACACGTCGACCAGCTTTGTCTTGACGTGTTCGCGGTGCGGGATCGGGGTGAGCTTTTTCTCATCCCCGACTCGCACACCGTGATCGGCCAGCACGTAGAGCACCCGCAACGTCCGCATTGTGTTCGTCACCTCGGGCGTGATCCCTTCGACCGGCGGGTTCGAGAGGATCCGGATCGCCGGGTCGAGCCAGGACACCGCATCGGACTCGGTCAGGTCGTCGCGGGTGAGCGTCACCGCCAGCGCGTACCCGAGCCGGTCGTCCTCCATGTCCCGCAGCACGTACGACGTCGGCGTCAGCAACCGCCCGATCCCGAGCCGGAGCATCTGTACCGGCTCCACCGCGGAGTGCAGCCCGAGGGCCCCGAGCAGATCGGCGCCGTGCGCGACCGCGTGCAGCCAGCCGAGCTTCTCGTCGTACCCGCGCAGGTCCTCCTCGGCGACGTACCAGCGCTCGAACGGCGGCACCCAGTGCGGCTCGAAGACTCCCGCGGACACGATCGAGTCCAGGATCAACGGCGCGAACGTCCGCGCCTGGATCTCCGGGTCGCCGAACCGCGGCACCATCTCGTCGCCCAGCGCCCGCAGCTGCTCGGCCGGCAGTACGCCGCGGCCGATCCAGGTCGCGAGTACGGCGTACGCGTGCCGGTCGCGGACAACGGGATCCGGGGATCGCAGCATGCCTGCCAGTTCGGCCACCAGCTCGGCCGTGGAGCGGTCGTCAGGGACCGCGTAGCCCGCGTCGCGCACCTGCGCCCAATCGGTCATGCGCGGCACCGTAGACGGTCCCCGGGCCACTCGCCAACCCTTGACCGGACAGGAGAACGGCCCGTGGTCCATCCGGTCTCCCGGATGTACCACGGGCCGTCGCGGCCAGGACCCCTCAGCCCGACCGGGCTCCCTGCCCCGGCCAGGGTCACTTGACCTTGGCCGGGGTTCGTCTATGCGTCGCGCTTGCTCGCCGAGAACAAGGCGATCGCCATCAGCGCGGCCGCCCAGCCGGCGAAGTACAGCAGGGCCCACCAGGGGCTGAGGGCGAAGTCGCTGCCCCCGGCGCCCTGTCCGGCCAGACCGAAGTCCTGGCCCTGGTTCAGGAACGAGCTGCCGTTCGCGAACGGCGCCCACCGGGCCAGGTCGTCGCCGACCTTGGGGATCAGGTTGACCAGGTTCTCGACCAGCAGCGGCCAGAGGATCAGGATCGCGATCGCACCGGCGCTCTGCCGGATCAGGATGCCGACCGCCACCGCGAACACCGCGGAGATCGCGAACACCAGGCCCTGGCCGGCCAGCAGCCGCCACTCGGCCCCGGTGTTGATCGACAGGTCGGCGTTGCTCGCGAACAGGCTGCCGACGCCCCACGCGCCGAAGGACGCGATCAGGCCGATGACGCCGGAAAGGAACGCCACCACCGCGGTCTTGCCGAGCAGCAGCGCGGCGCGCTGCGGAACGGCCTGGAAGCTGGTCCGGATGGTGCCGAACCGGTACTCCGTGGTGACGGCCAGCGCGGCCATCACCATCATCACCATCTGGCTGAGCTGGGCGCCCGGCTGGGTGATGAAGATCGTCGCGTGCTGCTCGTCGGCGCCCTTGAGGAAGCCGGTCGTCAACGCCGCGAAGCCGACGGTCAGGAAGGCCGCGACGACCATGCACCACCACGGCGAGCGGGTGGAGAAGAGCTTGATCCGCTCGACAGTGATCACCGACATGTCAGTTGTCCTCCTTCGGACCCGCGGCCACCTCGGCGCCCGACGGCTCGTCGAGCTTGGTCACGGCAGCGATCTCGTCGTGCGCGTGGTACTCGACCGAGTCACCGGTCATCTGCATGAACGCCTGCTCCAGCGATCCACGCTGCAGCGTCAGCTCGTGCAGCACGATGCCGTGGGCGGCGGCCGCCTCGCCGACCTGGTCGGTGCTCACGTCGCCGTCGACGAACAGGACCTTGCCCTCGTCCTCGACGTCCTCGATCCGGGTGACCAGCTGCTGCCCGTTCAGTACGCCGGCCAGCTGGTCGAGCTGCGGGGTCCGCACCTTGACCGTCGTACCGCTGGCCCGGTCGACGAACTCCTGGGTGGTGCTCTGCATGATCAGCTTGCCGCGGCCGATGACGACCAGGTCCTCGGCGGTGAGCGCCATCTCGGACAGCAGGTGGCTGGAGACCAGCACGGTCCGGCCCTCGTCGGCCAGCCGGTGCATGAAGGTCCGGATCCAGACGATGCCCTCC
Source organism: Kribbella sp. NBC_00709 (assembly GCF_036226565.1). Classification (GTDB taxonomy): domain Bacteria; phylum Actinomycetota; class Actinomycetes; order Propionibacteriales; family Kribbellaceae; genus Kribbella. Next base: position 3,564,333 of record NZ_CP108996.1, on the reverse strand, counting down.
GGGTCGAGACCGTTGACCGGCTCGTCGAACAGCAGCACCTCCGGGTCGCCGAGCAGCGCGCCGGCGATGCCGAGCCGCTGGGACATACCCAGCGAGAAGGCGCCGGCCCGCTTGTTCGCGACCGCGGACAGGCCGACCATCTCCAGGGCCTTGTCGACCGAGTCCTTCGGCAGCTTGTTGGACGCGGCCATCCAGGCCAGGTGGGCGCGGGCGGACCGGTTCGGGTGTACCCACTTGGCGTCCAGCAGCGCGCCGACCTTGGTCAGCGGCCGCTTCAGGTCGCGGTAGCGCTGTCCGTCGATGGTGACTTCGCCGGACGTCGGGGTGTCGAGCCCGAGGATCATCCGCATGGTGGTCGACTTGCCGGCCCCGTTCGGGCCGAGGAAGCCGGTCACCTTCCCGGGTTTCACCTCGAAAGACAGGTTGTCAACGGCAACTGTTGCGCCGTATCGCTTGGTGAGGCCCTTTGCCTCGATCATCGCCGTACTCCTCTTTCGGTGGCGCACCTGGTAGTGGACTGTGTAGCACTCAGTATCGAGGTCACGGGGGCCGGGATCATCGGACCCCGGGCGGATCCGGTGTGTCCACCCGTGGGTTGATTCTGCCGTCCGTCCGACACTGGCTGCTATCGGTTAAAGCCCTGACCACGACCCCGACGATCCCCTATCAACGGGTCTCGGCACATCAGCCGAAAGTCGACGGACCGCCGTACTTCGGTCTGCATCAGGTGGAAGTGACTACCAAAAGGCTCAGACCACCGGCACGCCGTACAGCACCAGGTTGTGGGTGTAGCGGTGCGCCTTGTGGTCGTACGCGCCGGTGCACGTGACCAGCACCAGCCGGGGCTTCCCGGCCCCCTGGAAGAGATCCGTCGGCAGAGCGGTCTGCGGATAGACGCGGCGAGCCACGATCTTGTACCGGTGCATGTCGCCGTCTCCACCTGTCACCGTGACCTTGGCACCGACCGGTACTTCGGACAGCCCGGCGAACACCCCGAGTCCGTAGCGGGCGGAGTCCACGTGGCCGGCGAGCAGCACGGTGCCACCGTCCGAGCCCGGTGCCGCTCCGCCGGCCCACCAGCCCACTGCGGTCGGCGACGCCGGCACCTGCAGTTGGCCGTTCGCACTGGTCGCGACCGGCTGCACCGACGCGTTCTTGACCCCGGGGAGCGTCACCCGGACCGGCGGAATGGCAGCTTCACGTTCCGCCGCGGACTTACCGGCTTGTGGGACCTTCCCGGTATTGCCGGGGTGCCCGAACACCGTGACGAGCCCTGCGGCCACAGCTGCCACACCGAGGAGGCGCCGCCGCATCGTCTTCTGCTTGCCGACCAGGAGAAGCAGTGCTCCGATGACCAGCAGGACCAATGCTGCCCGCGAGCGTGCCTTCTGGGCGTCGGCTGCCTGGCCACCGTCGCCAGTGGGCACGACCGGCTTGTTGGTGACGACACGACAGGGACCTGTCACCATCTGCAGATCCATCTGGACGACGGGCCTGGCGCCGTCGGCCACCGACTCCACCGCGGGTGAGGCGGCCTTCGGCAGGTCGCCGTCGATCAGCTTCAGGTACTGCTGGTGCAGCTGCCGCTGCAACGCGAGCCACGCGGCGTCGTACCCGGCCGTCCCGGACTTGGCTCCGACGGCGTCGAGCTGCTTGCGCTGTGCCGTCGAAGGAAGCGTCGGCAGCTTCATGCCGAAGCGAGTGGCGAGCTGGGTCTCCTGTGCGGCGAGCTTGCGGTGATCACGCTCGATCTGGACGGCGACGGTTCGCACGCACGAGCTGCCGCCCTGCGAATTCGCGGCGTGGGCGGCATCGATGATCGTCAGATTGAGCTGGTGCGCCGCGTCGAGGTAGGTGGAGTCCGGCGTCGGCGGTGCGGCGCTCGCCGTCTGCGCCGTTGCCGCCAGGCCCGCCAGGACCAGCAGCAGCAAAGCGATCACCCGCCGGGGAGACATCGACCGTGCCACCTCCCAAACGGACGTTACGTCGTAGAAAAACAGTAAGGGCGGTGGACGGTCCCGGTCCACGCGAAACGGCCCGCCGGACAGGCCGGCGGGCCGTTTCGATGGGTACTGCGGCGTACTACGCGGCCGCGTTCACCTCGGCCGGGGTGTCGGAGATGACCGACTCCCGGCGCTTGGAGACGTAGACCGCGGCGGCCAGGATGACCACCGCGACGACCGCGATGATGATCCGGAGCGCCTTGTTCGGGTCGTCGCCGATCGCCGACATCCCGACGACGGCCGGAGCGATCAGCACCGAGACCAGGTTCATCACCTTGATCAGCGGGTTGATGGCCGGGCCGGCGGTGTCCTTGAACGGGTCGCCGACGGTGTCACCGATGACGGTGGCCTCGTGCGCGGGCGAACCCTTACCGCCCCAGTTGCCGTCCTCGACCAGCTTCTTGGCGTTGTCCCAGGCACCACCGGAGTTGGCCAGGAAGACCGCCATCAGCGTGCCGGCGCCGATCGCACCGGCCAGGTAGCCGGCCAGCGCCGCGGCGCCGAGGCCGAAGCCGACGGCGATCGGCGCGGTCAGCGCGAGCAGACCAGGCGTGGCCAGCTCCCGCAGCGAGTCCCGGGTGCAGATGTCGACGACCTTGCCGTACTCCGGCTTGCCCGTCCCCTCCATGATCCCGGGGATGTCGCGGAACTGGCGACGGACCTCGTAGACGACCGCACCGGCGGCACGGCCGACGGCGTTGATCGCGAGACCGGAGAACATGAACACGACGGCCGCACCGAGGATGATGCCGACCAGGGTGCCCGGGTTGAACACCAGCGCCTCGGCCTCGAACTTGGCGTAGTTGTCGCCCAGAGAGGTCCGGATCGAGTCGGTGTAGGAGCCGAACAGCGCGGTCGCGGCCAGTACGGCGGTCGCGATCGCAATGCCCTTGGTGATGGCCTTGGTGGTGTTGCCGACGGCGTCCAGCTCGGTCAGGATCTGGGCCGCCTCGCCGTCCACCTCACCGGACATCTCAGCGATGCCCTGCGCGTTGTCGGAGACCGGGCCGAAGGTGTCCATCGCAACGATGACACCGACGGTGGTGAGCAGACCACAGCCGGCCAGCGCGATCGCGAACAGCGCGACCACACCGGAACCGCCGACCAGGAAGGCGCCGTAGACGGCCGCCGCGATCACCACGGCGGTGTAGACGGCGGACTCGAAACCGACCGAGATACCGGACAGGATCACGGTCGCGGCACCGGTCAGCGAGGTCTTGCCGACGTCCCTGACCGGCTTGTCCTCGGTGCCCGTGTAGTAACCCGTCAGCGCCAGGATGATGGCGGCCAGCACGATGCCGATGATCACCGAAACGGTGGCGATCAGCCGCGGGTCACCGTCGTACGCGGCGATCGTCGCGCTGGCGCCGGTCAGGTCCTTGAAGCTGCTCGGCAGGTAGACGAACGCAGCCACCGCGCAGAGCACGGCGGAGATGATCGCGGAGATGTAGAAGGCCCGGTTGATCGTGCGCAGGCCGTTCTCACCGGTCCGCGGACGGGTCAGGAAGACGCCGACGACCGCGGTGATCGCACCGATGGTCGGCACGATCAGCGGGAAGATCAGGCCCTGCTCGCCGAACGCGGCCTTGCCCAGGATCAGCGAGGCCACCAGCATCACGGCGTACGACTCGAACAGATCGGCCGCCATACCGGCGCAGTCACCCACGTTGTCACCGACGTTGTCGGCGATGGTGGCGGCGTTGCGCGGGTCGTCCTCGGGGATGTTCTGCTCGACCTTGCCGACCAGGTCGGCGCCGACGTCGGCGGCCTTGGTGAAGATACCGCCGCCGACCCGCATGAACATGGCGAGCATCGCGGCGCCGAAGCCGAAGCCCTCGAGCACCGTCGGGGCGTCACCCTTGAACAGCAGCACGACGAGCGCGGCGCCGAACAGGCCGAGGCCCACGGTCGCCATGCCGACCGTGCCGCCGGTACGGAACGCGACCCGCATCGCCGGTTCGCGGCCCTCGTCCCGCGCGGCCGCGGCGACCCGGACGTTGGCGCGCGTCGCGAGCCACATCCCCAGGTAGCCGATCAGGGCGGAGAAGCCCGCGCCGACCAGGAAGAAGACGGATCGGAAGATCTTCAGCGTGGTCTCGTTGCCGCCGTCTGTGTGAGCAGGCAGCAGGAACAGCAACAGGAATGCGACTACGGCGAAGATCGACAACGTCCGGAACTGCCGGCTCAGAAAGGCCGAGGCACCTTCCTGGACCGCAGCGGCGATCGTCTTCATGTTCTCGGTGCCATCGTTCGCGGCAAGCACCTGGCCCCGGAAGACCATCGCGATGGCGACCGCGAGGATCGCGATCACCCCGACGACGATCACCAGTGTGGTGTTGCTCGACGAAAGATCCACCGCTTGTGGAGCAAGCGACGCGGACATCCGTCCTCCTTGTAGGCAACCCATCCAGGCTTGACGGCCCCCATCTGCCGCAACCGAAGGGTTGGGGAAATACGACACAACGCCAATGGACTGGCGCGGTGGGCTACTCTAACGGGTTCCCGACCAGACCTGACGACAGGGTGGTCTACGCCATACCCGAGTGTCTGAGCAAGCAGCTCACTCTTCGTAGCAGAGCGGACACCTTTTCGCTTCGGGTCGTCGGCCTCAGATCGCCGAGGCGACGTCCGGGTGGATGTCGAAGACCTTGGTCAGGCCGGTGATCCGGAAGATCTTGAGCAGCCGTTCCTGGGTGCAGACCAGGGACAGCGAGCCGTCGTGGGTGCGCACCCGTTTGAGTCCGCCGACGAGAACGCCGAGGCCGGTGGAGTCCAGGAACTCCACGCGTTCCAGGTCGATGACCAGGTCGTAGACCCCTTCGTCGACCAGCGCGGCGATCTTCTCGCGGAGCTTCGGTGCGGTGTAGACGTCGATCTCCCCCGCCACCTCGATGACGGTGCGCCCGCCCTCGGCGCGCGCGGTCAGCGACAGATCCACTTCGGCCTCCGATCCCGTGAACTGCTGCATTCAACCATGTACGGACCGTGAGTAAGACCCGTTGCCGAAAACTCTTTCATCTCGTCAGACCGAAGTCGATTCCCCTCCGCAAAAAGCCGGGTGCATCCGACCGTGCACGCGGCTCGTGCATCCTCAGCTGATCCTCAGCAGATTTCGCTGTCCGTGGCGAGCACTAGGCTCGCGGTATGCGTGCAGGTGGTGAGGCGGAGGCGGTCCTGAAGCGCCTGGCCGCCGGTCGCGACGACCGGTTGACGCATGTCGAGTCCGTGCCACCGCGATCGGGACAAACGTGCGATTGGCCGCGCTGGGTCCCGGACGAGGTGCTCGGCCAGTTGCGCGACGCCGGGATCACGGCACCTTGGACCCACCAGGTCGCCACGGCCGAAGCGGCGTACGGCGGGAAGCATGTCGTCGTCGCGACCGGGACCGCCTCGGGCAAGTCACTCGGCTACCTGCTGCCGGCCTTTGCAACGTTGAGCATCGCGCAGGCCGCGTCACCACATCGCCGCACGGCCTCCTTGTTGTACCTGTCTCCGACCAAGGCGCTGGCGCACGACCAGCTCCGCGCGGTCTCGTCGTACACCGTGCCTGGACTGCGTGCGACGACGCTGGACGGGGACTCCGAGCGGAGCGAGCGCGACTGGGCCCGTGACCATGCGACGTACGTGCTGAGCAACCCGGACATGCTGCACCGGTCGGTTCTGCCGAATCATCAGCGCTGGGCGCGCTTTCTGGGCTGCCTGCAGTACGTCGTGGTCGATGAGTGTCACCACTACCGCGGCGTCTTCGGTGCGCATGTCGCCGGCGTACTGCGGCGGCTGCGGCGGGTCTGCGCGCAGTACGGCGCTCACCCGATCTTCATCTGCGCTTCGGCCACCGTGGCCGAGCCGGCGGTGTCCGGCGAGCGCCTGACCGGTCTGCCGATGGTGGAGGTGGTCGAGGACGGCTCACCGCGCGGCGGTATCGCCTTCGGCCTCTGGGAGCCGCCACTGACCGCACTGCATGGTGAGAACGGCGCACCGGTGCGACGATCCGCTACAGCCGAGGTGGCCGACCTGTTGAGCGATCTGGTCGTCACAGGTGTCCGGACTGTCGCGTTCGTCCGTTCTCGGCGTGGTGCGGAGTCGGTCGCGATGACAGCCCGGGAAAACCTGGCAGAGATCGACCCGACGCTGATCGACCAGGTGTCGGCGTACCGGGCCGGATACCTGCCGGAGGAGCGTCGACGACTCGAGGGGATGTTGCAGAGCGGTGAGCTGACCGGTGTCGCGGCCACCAACGCTCTCGAGTTGGGCATCGACATCGCCGGACTGGACGCCGTACTGCTGTCTGGCTGGCCTGGCACGCGCGCATCGCTGTGGCAGCAGGCCGGGCGGGCAGGGCGAGCCGGTGGGGACGCGCTGGCGTTGCTGATCGCGCGCGACGACCCGTTGGACACCTATCTGGTGCGCCACCCGAGCGCCATCTTCGGTCGACCGGTCGAGGCGACGGTGTTCAACCCGGAGAACCCTTATGTCCTCGGCCCGCAGCTGTGCGCGGCTGCGCAGGAGGTGCCGCTGACCGCGGACGACTTCGAGATCTTCGGGAGTACGACACCGCAGGTCATCGCACAGCTCGTGCAGCAGGGCGCGCTGCGGGAGCGACCGCACGGCTGGTTCTGGACGCGCCGGGAGCGGGCCGTCGACGCCATCGACATCCGGTCGGCCGGCGGGAAGACCGTGCAGATCGTGGAGGACCACACCGGTCGGCTGCTCGGCACGGTCGACGGCGGCTCGGCGCACTCCTCTGTCCATGAGGGCGCCGTCTACGTCCACGCCGGCGAGTCGTACCTGGTCCGGTCGCTGGACCTCGAGGAGCACGCAGCTGTCGTCGAGCAGGCCTCCCCGGACTACACGACGTTCGCGCGGGACACGACCGAGATCAGCATCCTGGCGACCGAAGAGACGTGCAGCTGGGGTACGGCGGAGTTGTCGCGCGGCTGGGTCAAGGTGACGAGCCAAGTCATCTCGTTCCAGCGCAAACTGATCGCGACCGGCGATGTACTCGACGAGCAGCCGCTGGACCTGCCGGAGCGCACGCTGCGGACCAAGGCGGTCTGGTGGACGATGCCCGACACCACGGTCGCCGGACTGGGGCTGGCCGACATACCGGGAGCCGCGCATGCCGCCGAGCACGCCTCGATCGGGCTGCTGCCGCTCTTCGCCACCTGCGACCGCTGGGACATCGGCGGCGTGTCCACGGCCAAGCACGCCGACACCGGCTGCTTGACGGTCTTCGTCTACGACGGCCACCCGGGCGGGGCCGGATTCGCCGAACACGGGTACGCCGCGGCGCGCGAGTGGTTGACCGCGACACGCGAGGCGATTGCACACTGTGAATGCACGGATGGATGCCCGTCGTGCGTACAGTCGCCCAAGTGTGGGAACCAGAACAACCCACTCGACAAGAGCGGCGCCGTGGCGCTGCTCTCCGCTTTGCTAAGTAGTGAGGGGGTGTCTGATGGATCAGCGCCGTAGCGAGGAGGTGCTCGGTGCGGTGCATCGGCGTACGGGGGCGAAGGTCTCGATGCGGAGCATCGTGGCCTTTGCACCCGTGCGCCGAGGTGCCGTGCCGAGTGCCCCGCAGTAGGCGATGATCCGTCAGACACCCCCTTCGCCTGAAGGGCCGGCGCAGCCGGCGGAAAGGCAGCTTGCTATGGCCGTCCTCGGAATTGTTCTGATCGCCCTCGCGGTGCTGTTCGGGTTGGGCGTCTCGGTGTCGTCGACCGCGTCCACCAAGCTCGAGGTCTTCGGAGTCGACTTCGGCGTCTCGGTGCCGACCGTCTTCTTCCTCGGCGTCCTGGCCGGCGCCGCGCTGATCGTCGGGCTGTGGCTGCTGAAGAAGGGTCTCGGCCGGGGCTACCGCCGGCGCAAGGAGATGCGCGAGCTGCGCGCCCAGGCGACGAGCACGCCGAGTGACACCGTCGGTGGGGAGATCACTGAGGGTGACGCCTCCCCCGCCCTGGAGACCAGCAGCGAAACGGTTGCCGATGAGCGTCTGGCGACCGAGCAGGAGCTCGCGCCGGACCCCAAGGACACCAAGCAGCCGCACTGACCACTCTGTTGCCTATGGCATCAACTAACCCGGCAAGCTACCGGAATATCACCGGATTGCCGTAAGATCTCGATCACCTCACAGCGGTCGCTCGGCGACCCGGCGGCCCGATTTCGATGCCTTGCGCAACGAGATCGGGATGGCAGTTAGTTGCCATTGGCATCAAGTTTCACTTGATCGGCATAACCTCCCCGGTCACACCTGTGCCTTACTTGTTGTGGCGTCAACGTCGCGCTGAGTCACTGCCGGCATACCGGCTCGCGCACGGGGTCCCGACGACCTGACGCTCACTGAGATAGCACGACCTCTGGAGGTTGTCTTGATCATCCGTAAGCTGTTCAGCCGCACCGGCGTGGCAGTGCTCGCAGTCAGCGTCGCACTCGCCACCGCCGTACCGGCCCAGGCCGCGAACCCCGTCTCCGGCGGTTCGAAGACACCGGGCGTCACGGTGGGCGTGGCACAACAGATCGCCACTCGCTCCGACACGCGCTACTGCCTGACGTTCGTCGCGGCCGCCAAGGTCCCGATGGCCGTCATGATGGCGTGTGCTCCAGGCAAGGAGGGCAAGACCCAGGAGTGGATCTACACCGAGTCCGGCCAGCTGCAGGTCGCGATGAGCAAGAGCGTCGGTGGCGCCCTTGCTACGACCGGAGCCTGCCTGGACAGCGGTGCGGACCTGGTGAAGGTACCGGCCGCCGCGCCGCTGCTGGTGCTGCCCTGCCGTGAGGGCAACGGGCAGAAGTGGAGCTACGACAAGGACGCGGGCACGTTCGTGAACGATGCCAGCGGTCTCGCCCTGACATCGCTGCTTGGCAAGGGGAAGGCCAAGCAGGCGCAACCGACCGGCAGCATGAACGCTGCCGGCACGCCGATCCAGGCCTGGGCCGGACTCCCGGTGCCGAGCCTGGACATCCTGGGCGCGGTGCTGGCGCTCGTGAACGCGCTGCTGGCGTCGCTGGGCCTGGCCCTGCCGCTGCCGATCGCGGGCGCGGCGGCCAGCCTGCTGTCGCTGCTCCGGCCACAGCTGCCGATCCCGGCCCAGATGACAGTGCTGCCGAAGCAGATGATGCAGCTGGCGCAGAGCTGACCGAGGAGGTTCCAGCCAGACAGACGGCCGGCCCCGACATTGTCGGGGCCGGCCGTTTTCTCTCTCCTTCGGATCGACATTCACTTGTTGTGTCTGGTGAATCGAACGACGGTCGCTCGGTGCTCGGGGCTGACTTCCGGATTCCCCGCTGCTTGCGCGTCAGCGGGAGCCCGGCGTCGTCGTCACCGCTCGGCCGCCAGGTCCGCAGCCGTCACCAGGCGGCCACGGTCACCACCAACACCAGTGATGGCAGTGGTCAAGCAGGTCGTCGAGAAGGCAAGCCACTCCGTGGAGCAGTCCCATGTCTTTCACCTCCGATCCACTGAACCGGTCGGCAAGACAGTAGCTCCCGTGATCACAGTCTGTATCTAGTCAACTACCTGTTGCCACAGAACCTTGAGCATCCTTTAACCCGTCCGCAATGCGTACCGCGGGATCCCGGCTTGACAGTCGGCACTTGGTTGCCTACAGCCCCTGACAACGTTCTTCTCCGGGTTGGGAAAAAGTCTTCACATAGTCGCCCGAGAGTGCCAATGTTTGACCGGCACTCTCGCTGGACCACTTTCGCTAGGAGCCCTGATGCGATCTCTCTCGCGGTTGACCACCGCCGGCGTCCTCGGCGCCGCGGCCCTCGCCCTGCTCACCGGATGCCTCGGCTCGTCCGACTCCGGCAACAGCGGCGGCCAGGACGCGAACCGCAACGCCGACGCCAAGACGGTCGAGCTGACCATCGGCTCGAACTCGGTCAAGGGCGGCAAGAGCAGCGCCGGGGCGACGTTCCTGGAGGACGTGCTGATCCCGAAGTTCGTCGCCGAACAGAAGGGCAAGGGCGTCGACGTCACGGTCAAGTTCCAGGGCGACGGCTCCGACGACGAGGTCTACAAGCAGAAGCTGTCCCTCGACCTGTCGAACAAGTCCGGACCGGACCTGTTCCAGATCGACGGCATCTGGGTCGGCGAGTTCGCCCAGGCCGGCTACATCAAGCCGCTCACCGACACCGTCGGCGACGCCGCCAAGGTGAACGACTGGGACGGCTGGAAGCAGATCCCGGAGTCCGTCCAGGCGCTCGGCAGCTACAACGGCCAGCGGTACGGCGTCCCCGGTGGCACCGACGGCCGGGTGCTGTACTTCAACAAGAAACTGTTCCAGCAGGCCGGCCTGCCCGCCGACTGGCAGCCGAAGTCGTGGGACGACGTCATCTCCGCCGGTCAGGCGCTGAAGAAGCTGCCCGGCGTGACGCCGATCCAGATCAATGCCGGGACGGCGATGGGCGAGGCGACCACCATGCAGGGCATTCTGCCGCTGCTGGTCGGCACCGGCGCGACCATCAACACCGACGGCAAGTGGCTGGGCAACACTTCGCAGCTGCGGCAGGTGCTCGACTTCTACCACCAGGTCTACAGCACCGGTCTAGGCGACCCCGTGCTGCAGAAGGAGGCGAAGGGCCGGGACAAGTCGTTCGCCGAGTTCGCGGCGAACAAGATCGGCATCCTGGGTGAGAGCGACTACTTCTGGCGCAGCGTGGTGGAGCCCAAGCAGGGTGTCGCCAAGATGGCCGACCGCGACTCGGCGGTGGGCTGGGCGCTGATCCCGGCCAGCAAGCCGGGCGGCGGCGTCAAGGGTCAGGACTTCGTCTCGATGTCGGGTGGCGGCGCGACCGTGATCAACCCGAACACGAAGTTCCCGCAGCAGGCGTGGGAGCTGTTGCAGTTCATGAACTCCGCGGAGATGGTGAAGGCGTCCCTCGACGGCGCGGCCAAGATCACCCAGCGCTCGGACGTCAACAGCGAGGTGCTGGCGAGCGACCCGATGCTGAGCTTCATCGCCGAGAAGGTCCTGCCGATCACGCAGTTCCGTCCGGGTCTGGCGGAGTACCCGAAGGTCTCGGCCGCGCTGCAGCAGGCGACCGCGGACGTGGTCGCCGGCAAGAGCACCGACGCCGCCGCGACGGCGTACGAGAAGGCGGTCGAGGCAGCGGCCGGCAGCAAGGACAAGGTCACCAGTAACTGATGGCTTCCGCATCTGCTCCCGCGCGGGGGCGAGCTCCCGCGCGGGATGTCGCCGGGCTCGGCGTCGGCCGGGCCTTCGGCTTCGTCGCCCCCGCGTTCCTGCTCATCGGCGCGTTCCTGATCTTCCCCGCGGTCTGGACGATCTACATCGGCATCACCAACTACCGGCTGACCGGCGTCGAGGCCGTGTCGCCGTCGATCGTCGGGTTGTCGAACTACACCAAGGCCTTGAACGACGCGCTGTTCCACAACGCGTTGTGGCTGACGTTGGTGTTCGTGCTCGGTTCGGCGATCATCGGGCAGAACATCCTCGGGTTCACGCTGGCCTGGATTCTTCGTCGTACCCGCCCCGCCGTCCGCCGTACGGTCGAGGCCTTCACGCTGCTGGCGTGGATCCTGCCGTCGACGGTGGTCGCGTACCTGTGGGTCGCGTTCTACGACCGCGACGGCGGTACTTTGAACAGTTTGCTGGGCACGCAGGGGACCGCATGGCTGATCGACTATCCGATGGCCTGCCTCGTGGTGTTCAACACCTGGCGCGGTACGGCGTTCTCGATGATGCTCTACTCGTCCGCGCTGCAGGCCGTCCCACCGTCGCAGCTCGAGTCGGCCCGGATGGTCGGGGCGTCGGGCTGGCAGACGCTGCGGGACGTGGTGTTCCCGCACATCCGCGGGCATGTGCTGACGAACACGCTGCTGATCTCGCTGTGGACGGCGAACGACTTCTCGCCGTTCCTGCTCACCAAGGGCGGACCGAACCACGAGTCCGAGACCGTGCCGGTGTACATCTACAACGTCGCGCTGCAGGGCGGTGAGCTCGGGTACTCGTCGGCGATCTCGTTCCTGCTGCTGATCGCGAACCTCTTGGTCTCCCTCGTCTATCTGCGACTGTTGAGGAGGCGCTCATGACCAGGCGGTCGTTGCCGACAACCCCCGCCTTCGTCCTGCGGCGCATCGGCTTCTACGTGTTGATCTGCGCGATCACGCTGTTCTTCGCCGTACCGATGCTGTGGATCGCCTCGGCGCCGTTCGACGCTTCGCCCGGCCTTGGCGTGCACTGGCCGGACTGGACGCTGGAGAACTTCCGGAAGACCTTCGAGCATCCGTATGCGATGCACTCGATGGTCAACTCGCTACTGATCTGTGTGACGACCGCTCTTGCCGTGACCGCGTTCGCGGCGCTGGCGTCGTACGCGTTGTCGCGGGTGCGCGTCCCGGGCCGCGACGCGTTGCTGTACGGGTTGCTGCTGCTGTCGTCGGTGGTCACCGGCACGGCGGCGATGGTGCCGATCTTCGTGATGATGTTCCAGCTCGGGCTGATCGACTCGCGGTTCGGGGTCGCGCTGGTGATGACCGGCGGGTTGTTGCCGGCGGCAATCTTCATCCTGAAGGACTTCGTCGACGCGGTGCCGAAGTCGTACGAGGAGTCGGCGCGCGTCTTCGGCGCATCCACGGGCCAGATCCTGCGGGACGTCGTACTCCCGGTCGCACGGCCTGGGCTGGCGACCATCATGGTCTGGGCGTTCGTGAACTCCTGGGGCAACTTCCTGGTGCCCTTCCTGCTTCTCCGGTCGATCGACAAGCAGCCCGGTGCGGTGCTGATGCAGACCCTCACCGACGAAGGCGGCAGTGTGAACCTGCAGGTGCTGCCGGTGTTCTCGCTGCTGTTCTCGATCCCGGTCGTCGTGCTGTACCTGTTGGTGAACTCGCGATACGGGTTCCGCTTCCACGGAGGGATCAAGAGCTGATGGCGGGCATCGACATCGAAAGCCTCGCAACCGTCTACCCGAACGGCGTCCGCGCCGTCGACGGGCTGGACCTGCACGTGGCCGACGGCGAGTTCTTCGCCCTGCTCGGCCCGTCCGGCTGCGGCAAGACGACGTTGCTCCGGACGATCGCCGGCCTCGAGGCGGCGTCCGAGGGAACGGTCCGCATCGACGCGGCCGACGTCACCAGGACCGAGCCCGGCAAGCGGGGCGTGGCGATGGTCTTCCAGGACTACGCCCTCTTCCCACACATGAGCGTGTCCGAGAACATCACCTACCCGCTGAAGGTACGCCGGGTCGCCGCGGCCACCCGCGCCGAGACCGCTGAGCGCACCGCCGGCGAACTCTCACTGCAGGGTCTCCTCGAGCGCAAACCCGCCCAACTGTCGGGCGGCCAGCAGCAGCGTGTCGCCCTGGCGCGTGCGATCGCGTCGCGAGGCAAGGTGCTACTGCTGGACGAGCCGCTGTCGAACCTCGACGCCCGGCTCCGCCTCGAAGCCCGCACGTTCCTGAAGAAGCTCCAACGCGACCTCGGCATCACCACGGTCTTCGTCACCCACGACCAGGCCGAGGCCCTCGCCCTCGCCGACCGGATCGCGGTCATGGACTCCGGCAAGCTCCGGCAACTCGGCTCCCCTCGTGAGGTCTTCGCCCGGCCCAGCAACACCTTCGTCGCCAACTTCATCGGCTCCACTCCGATGAACCTCCTCCCCGGGAAGGTGAGCTCTTCCTCGGGGTCCAGCGAGGTCGGCGCGGTGTCCGTCGCAGGCGGTTCGTTGCCTGCGACTACGGCTTCTGTTCCCGAGGACGCTGAGGTGACGGTCGGCATCCGGCCCGAGTACCTGACCGTCGCGTCGGGTGACGTCACCGGTCCGGCCCTCCGGGGCGTCGTGCTCGTCGCCGAGAACCTCGGCACGCAGTCGCTGGTCACCGTCGATTGCGACGGCACTCTCGTCGGCGTCACCGTCCCCGAGGAAACCGAACCGTCCCCCGGGTCCGCAGTCGTCCTCACCGCCCCCGCCACCCGCGTCCTCCTGTACGACCGCGAATCCGGCGAACTCCTCGCCCGCCAACCGATCCCCGTCGCCTCATGACCCTCACTCCACACCACCACCGCTCGACGGCGGAGAGCCGGGAGGTCGTCTGATGGCTGTCACCTCCTACCGCCGGCGTTGGACGTTGGACGATCGGGCCGAGTCGCCCTGGCACTCGCTCCCCGTCGACATCCCGGCCGACTGCCCCGGCCTCCTGGTCACGCTCACCATCCCGCCGGTCGAAGGCGCCGTCATCGACATCGGCTGCGAGGGCGCCGCCGGCTGGCGCGGTTGGTCCGGCGGAGCCCGGCAAACCTTCGCCATCACCCCCGACGCCGCCACCCCCGGCTACCTATCCGGTGACCTCGAACCAGGCACCTGGTGGATCGTCCTCGGCCTCCACCGAATCCCGGTCGAAGGCGTCGAACTCCTCGTCGAAGCCACCACCGGCCCCGTCGACAACATCCCCGGCCTGACCGAGTACGCCGACGCGTCGGCCGCGATCGCCGTACCACCTCGCCCACCGCGCCGTACCCTCCCCGCATCCTCCGGACTGAAGTGGATCGCGGGCGACTTCCACGCTCATTCACTCCACTCCGACGGCTCCACTCCGATCGCCAACCTCGCCGCACTCGGAGTGTCGGCCGGCCTCGACGTACTGGCCGTCACCGACCACAACACCGTCGCCCACCACGCCGAACTCCCCTCGCTCAGCAAGCGTTTCGGCATCGGCCTGATCCCAGGCCAGGAAGTCACCACCGACACCGGCCACGCCAACGCGTTCGGCGAGATCGGCCCGATCGACTTCCGCCAACCCGCCGCCACCTGGGTCTCCGAGGTCGCGCGCCGCGGCGGTCTGCTCTCGATCAACCACCCACTCGGCGGCGACTGCTCCTGGCGTCACCCGCTCCCCGAGCACCCGCCATTGGCCGAAATCTGGCACTCCTCCTGGCTGGACCACACCTGGGGTGGACCCATCGCGTGGTGGCAGGCCTGGGGCCTCGAAGGCACAACGCCCATCGGCGGAAGCGACTGGCACAACCCCACGTCCATCACCCCGCCCGGCACCCCAACCACCTGGATCGCCGTCGACGCCTCCGCCGAAGGCCCCGACGAACTCCCCACCGCCACCCTCGAAGCCCTCGCCGCCGGCCGAACCGCCCTCTCCTGGTCCTACACAGCGCCCGTCCTCATCCGAGCCGACGACGAACTCATCGCGCTCGACGCCGCGAACACCCTCGTCATCACCCCCGACGGCACCCGCCACCCCATCCGCACCCCCGAAGCCCACCTCCCTGCCACCCCCGGCCCCCACCTCCTCGTAACCCACACCGGCAACTTCCTATCCGCCTGCGCCTGACCTCACGCGAACACCAGGCTGATGAGGCTTCCAACAGAAACGCCGTGGGTGCTGAGCGACTCGGGTGGGAGCTTGCTCGATCGTCACCGCGGCGGGCGAGATGCTTGAGCCGGTGGGAGCGGACGTAGGCGCGGCTACTTCGGCAGGTCGTCGAGCTGGTCGAGGAGCCAACTGGGTCCGGTGGTGGTGGCTCCGGTGGCTTCTACTCGTTGGCGTAGGCCGCGGTCCGCGGTGACGACTGTGACTGCGGGACGGTGTGACTGCGCAACAACCTCAGCGGTCACGCTCACGATCGTGTCGTCACCCGAACCCGGGGCAAGCACCACCCGAACCTGCCCGGTGTCCGGCGCATCCTCCCCGGACACCGCCCGACAGGCTGCACCTTCAAGCACCACGACCACATCGGTGTCCGGCAACCGCTCCTGAAACGCAGCAAGCCGAACCAGCAACCGCCGAGCAGCCCCGACCCGATCCCGCCACCACCCATCCGGCCGAGACCCCACCACGTTGGCAGCATCAACCACAACCACCCGACTCCGCCCACCAGCCACGACCTCAGTCTGCCTCCCAACCACCCCCACTCCACTCACCCCACGCGGAATCGGATCGAGAAGGCGGCAGCGGCTCCGCGACCGCCCCGGATCATCCCGTGCCGAGCGCTCGGGTCAGTCGAGGAGCCAGCCGTTTTGTTCGGCGACTTGGATGGCGTCTGAGCGAGTGCGTGCTCCGGTCTTGCCGATCGCTGACCACAGGCGAGTACGGACGACGCGCTCGGAGACGTCCAGCTTCCGCGCCATCAGCGCGACGGACCCGCCTTCACGTGCCGCGCGAAGGGTCTCGGTCTCGCCCTCGTCGAGGGGAGTCTCGGAGTACTGGAGGGTTTCAGCGGCGAGATTCGCGTCGACCACGCGAAGCCCCAGGTGCACCCGTCGTACTGCATCCGCTAGCTGTGGCGCCGGACATCCTTTCAGCGCGAACCCCTTCGCCCCGGCATCGAGCCCGCGGCGCAAGTGCACCGGCCGACCGTACGTCGTGAGCATGACGACCCGGCACTCCGGCATCGACGTCCGCAGCTTGGTCGTGACGGTGATGCTGTCACTCCCCGGTCCACCCGCGTCGAGCAGAGCGACGTTCGCGCGATGTCGCTTCGCAGCACTCACGACGTCGTCGGTTCTGTTGAGCTCGGCAACGATCTCCAGATCGCGCTCGCGCTCCAGACCGCTGCGGAGCAAGCCTCGGCTGAGGATCTGGTCATCGACCAGCAGCAGCCGAATCCGGTCGGGCAAGCGGGGCCTCCGAGGTAGCGTCCGGGCGCCGGGGAAGTACGTCCGGGAACATGAGTAGGACTCGGTTCCAGATCATGGAGCGCGGTCCCGTACGTCGTCCACATCAACGCGGCATCTCTACCAGATTGCGACCAGATCGCGACCACACCAGAACCAGGCTCGGGTCAGAGGCGGCGTACGTGGTCAGAGCGGGCCTGCTCGGGCAGTAGCTGTGAGGGTCGGGTGCGCCAGCGAAAGGTCGAGCTCGAGCGCCACTTGCACGGTTACGGCATTGCTGGTCACGTCACAGCTGGCGAGACGGACCTTGTTGAGCATGGCCGTCCGAGCGGCAGTCTCGCAGGGCGCGGCGGGCGGAGTGTTGGGTTGAGGCGGATCGGCACTCGGCGAGCCCACCGCGGGAAGTCCCTGCGTACTCAGGGAAATCTCGGGCGTGGTTCTGGAGCCAATGGTTACCAGGGACTCCATGGCAGGTGCCGCAGCAGTGGTTGGCTTCGGCGGGGTCGTATGGGGCCGCCCTGTTGTTGGACTGACCGGTGGTGTCGTGAGGGTTTGCGTGGTGGCGAGGGATTGGGCGGCGCTCAGGGCGGTTAGGTCGGCTGCAGCGGTGAGCTTGTGGCGGGCAGTGGAGATGGTGGACCAGAGGGTGGCTGCGGCCAGAGCGGTGAGGAGGAGTGCGGCGGCGAGGAGGGTGTGGAGGGTGGCGCTGCCGCTTTCGGAGTGGGTCATGGGGCGGCCTCGGGTTCGGCTTGGAGGGTGGCGGTTGCTGTTATGCGGGTGGGCGTGAGGAGGGTGAGGATCGGCGGGGTGTGGGTGGGGGTCGCGGTGACGGTCACGTGGATGTCTGATGCGTCGCGGCTGATGGTGATCGTCCCGGAGGGGATCGTGCGGTGGCCGACGGACTCTGCTTGATCGGGTGGTTCGCCGCGCGCTACTGCGCGGGCCACGTCGCGCGCGGCGTCGATGCACCGGATGTTGAGGACAACGAGTCCGATGGACCAGACCCCCAGCAGGAGCAGAGCAAACAACACAGGAAGAGCAACTGCCAACTCAGCCGTCACAGCACCCCACTCGGCACGACGTGAGCTGCTGGTGCGGTCGGAGCTGGTGGGTTGAGTGGTGCGGTGGGAGCGGCGGGGCATCGGGGCTCCTTAGGGTGGCGACCGGTCGGGGAGGGTGGGCCGACCGGTCGCCGGATTGTGGGTGGTTGGTGGCGGGATCGTGCCCGCGGTGGGTGTGGTTAGAGGTGGACTCCTTCTACGCCGGCGATTTTCAGGGCGTAGTTGATGAGGGCTTTGAGGGCGTTCATCATCACGGGGGACTTGAGGAGGGCGACCAAGATGCCGCCGAGGCCGCACGCGGCCACGATCGTGACGGCGTACTCGGCGGTTGCGGCGCCGCGTTCTGTGCGGGTGCGGAGGCCCCCGAGGGTGCGGATGCGATGCAGGGTGCGGGCGCGGCGATGCGCCAGGGGGTGTGCGGGGAGGTGGGCGGGGGTCTGGGAGTTGGCCGGGTCAAGGGTGTGGGAGTCGAGGTTGTTGCTGGGGGCTACTACGGGGGTGGGCATTTGGGGGGTCTCCTTGGCGTGGGTTGGGGTTTGGTTACAACATGCCGTTGTTGGGTGGGCTTTTTCTTAAGAGGTTTGGGGGTTGTGGATGACGGGGTCAGGGGTTGATGACGTACGGGATCAGGGAGTCGGCGATGGTTGGGACGATGGAGAGGAGGACGAAGGCTGGGAGGAAGCAGAGCCCTAGTGGGAGGGCTGCGCGGGACTCTGTGGCTCGGGCTTGTTGGTCGGCGGTGTGGTGATGGGAGCGGCGGGTTTCGTCGGCTAGGTGTTCGAGGGTTTTGGAGAGTGGGGCGCCGGAGCGGAGCGAGCGGGTGATGGCTCGGGACATGGGGGCGCAGGCAGGTTCGGCGTTTAGCTGCGCCCAGGCGATTGCTGGGTCCGCACCGAGGGCTAGGTGGCGGGCGATCTTTGTGAAGAGGTCGGCTAGAGGGCCGGGGAGGGCTTCGGCTACGAGGGTCAGGGCCTGTTGGGGTGGGCGGCCCGCGCGGAGGCAGGCGGTCAGGAGGTCTATGGCTAGAGGGAGGTCGCGGGTCAGTCGGGCGTTGCGTTGTCTGGTGGCGGCTGGTTCTAGGCGCGAGAGGGCACGTGGGACGACGTACAGGGCGATGACAGCTGGGATTGCGCCCCAGGGGAGGCCAATGAGGAGTAATGCGCCTAGGGCTGTGGTTGTTGCGGCCAGGCGGTGGAGGGATGGAGTTCGGGGGCGGGTGCGGGGTTGGGGGCGGCTCAGACGGCGTAGGTCGAGGCGGGGTGGCATCAGGAGAAAGATGCTTAGGGCAACGGCTGTGGCAGCTGCGAAGGCGTGGGGCATGGCGTCAGGTTGGGTGGGCGGAGAGGCGGGTGGTCCAGTGGAGGCCTAGGGCGGTGAGAGTCAGGCCGGTTGTTAGGCAGAGCCAGCCGGGTGGGGTGGTGGTCAGGAAGGTGAGGGGGTGGGCGCCTAGTGAGTAGCCGAGGGCTATGCCGAAGACGGGGAGGATGGCGAGGATCCGGGCGGTGGAGCGGGCACCGGCGAGGCTGGATTCGGTCTGGCGGTGGATGGCTTCGTCGGCTCGGAGGGAGTTGGCGAGGCGGTCGACGAGGGCTGCGAAGGCGGCGCCGGATTCTTCGGTGACGCGCCAGGCGGCGGCCAGGGCTCGGAGGCTGGTTGCGCCCGGATTGGTTGATGCTCGGATCAGGGCGGTGGGTACGTCGGCGCCGAGCTTGGCGGCGGCGTGGGCTACTTCGAGGTCGGGGCTGATGGAGGCTGCGCCTTCGAGGGCGGCGATTGGTGGGCGGCCGGCGGAGAGGTCGGCGGCCAGGACGTCGAGGGCCTCGATGAGGTTGGTGCGGCGGGCGGCGGTGGATCTCTGGCGCTGGCGTTGGGTTCGTTGGTTGGCGATGAGGGTCAGTACGGCGGCGATCGCGAAGGTTGAGACGAGGGCCTGAGGGCCGAGGACCGCTGTGGCTAGGGCGAGTGGAAGGGTTAGTAGGCCGGCGCGGGTCAGTCGCGCTCGGAGCTGGCGGCGGGTTGGGGGGCTGTCGGCGAGTTGTCCGTCGGTGAGTTGCGCGTCGGTGAGTTGCGCGATCGGGAGTTGCGCGGTGGCGGTTCGTGGGCCGGTGGGTGATGGGCGCGAGCGCTTGCTGGGTTGGGTTTGTAGGCGATGCAGGGGTGCGGCGGGGCGTGGGAGCGCGAGGGTGCAGGTGACGAGAGTCAGGAGGGCTGCGAGGAAGGCTGGTCTCATGCGGCACCGGCCGTGGAGGTAGGCGCGGGGGCGGGGTTGGTGAAGAGGTGGGCGGGTGGGTGGAGGGTGAGGGTGTTGTTGGGGTGGAAGGTGACCGCCGGCTGGGTGGTCAGGGTGCCTTGGCGGTTGTGGGTGAAGGTGTGGATTTCGGTGATGCGGCGATGGCCTGCGGGGGTTCGGGTCAGGTGGACCACAGCGTGGAGGGCGGAGGCGATCTGACTGTGGATGGCTTCTCGGGTGAGGCCGGCCAGGGCACCTAGAGCTTCTAGGCGGGCGAGGACGTCTGCGGCGGAGTTGGCGTGGATGGTGCCGCAGCCGCCTTCGTGGCCGGTGTTCAACGCGATCAGGAGATCGACTACTTCAGGGCCTCGGACCTCGCCTACTACCAGGCGGTCTGGGCGCATGCGGAGTGCTTGGCGGACAAGGTCTCGGAGGGAGATTTCGCCTGTTCCTTCTACGTTGGGTGGGCGGGCTTCGAGGCGTACGACGTGTGGGTGGTCGGGGCGGAGTTCGCTGGCGTCTTCTACTAGGACCAGGCGTTCGGATGGGGATGCCAGCGAGAGCAGGGAGTTGAGCAGGGTGGTCTTGCCGGTGCCGGTGCCGCCGCTGATGAGGAATGCGAGGCGGGAGTCCAGGAGGTCGCGAAGGACGGCAGCACCGGCCTGTGGAAGTGCGCCGGTTGCGACGAGGTCGTCGAGGGTGAAGACCTTGCGGGAGGGGACGCGGAGGGACAGGCAAGTGCCGGGTGCCGCGATCGGGGCGAGGATGGCGTGGAAGCGGGTGCCGTCGGAGAGGCGGACGTCGACGTACGGCGTGGAGTCGTCGAGGCGGCGGCCTGCCGCGGCTGCGAGGCGTGTGGCGAGGCGTCGGATGGCGGCCTCGTCACCCGTGCGGATGGCGACGAACTCGAGGCCGCGGCCGCGGTCGATGTAGACCTCGTCGGGGCCGTTCACGAGGATGTCGGTCACGCCGGGCTCGGCGAGGAGGCTGTCGAGCGGGCCGGCGCCGAGGGCCTCGCGGCGGAGGGCGGTCACGACCGCTAGGACCATGGCGTCACCACAGATGGTGCCGTCGGCGCGGAGTGCTGCGGCGACGTGAACAGGAGTCGGCTCGGCGCCGGTCAAGGCGAGGGCGCCCCGGACGCGGTCGAGCAACTGCGTGGGGACGTCGGTGGTGGTCATGCGGTGGCTGGGGTTGTGAGGTTGAAGAGGTTGAGGAGGGTGGTGGCGGCTCGGGTCAGGGGGCTTCGGGAGGTGGGGGTGAAGTGGCCTTGGTCCATGGCGGTGGGGAGGGTTCGGTCGATGCCGAGTTTGCTTGCTAAGGGCAATGAGAGGTGATGGGAGACGTCGGTGGGTGAGAGGCCGGGGCGGGAGGCGCGGGCTACTACGCGGAGGTCGCCGGCGACGGATCGGAGTGGGCCGGAGAGGCGTTTGGCGGCGGCGACCGAGCGGACGTCGCAGGGGACGACGAGGAGGGTGGCGGTGGAGCGGATGAAGCCTTCCTCGACGGTGGGATCAGCGCGGCGAGGTAGGTCGAGGACGACCAAGTCATTGCTGCGTTGCGCGGCGCCGATGACCGAGCTCATGGTGTCTGGTGGCAGCACGGTGACGTCGGACTGGTCCCACGACAGGACGGCCAGGCCGTCGACGGATGGCAATGCTGAGCGGAGAGCGGCGGCGCTGACACGGCCGGCCGCGTTGAGGAGTTTGGGCCAACGGTCGCCAGGGTCGCGTTCGATGCCAAGGGCAAGCTCGATGCCGCCGCCGAGCGGATCGCCGTCGACAAGCATCGT
Source organism: Kribbella sp. NBC_00709 (assembly GCF_036226565.1). Taxonomy (GTDB): domain Bacteria; phylum Actinomycetota; class Actinomycetes; order Propionibacteriales; family Kribbellaceae; genus Kribbella. The sequence goes on along the minus strand of NZ_CP108996.1, from coordinate 3,542,656 downwards.
CCGGAACCCACGTCGATTGCCGAAGACCGCCACAGCAGCGGCGAGTGTGGTGGCTCCCGCTCCCCCGCAGCCGCCGACGAAGGCGAGGGTGACGGCCGTGCGACTGACACCATCCAGGGCATCGGCTAGTTTGCCGGCGAGCAACGACTCGTCGTCGGGCAACCGGCAGACGACATCGGCGCCGACGTCGAAGGCGCAGCGGTAGAGATCGTCGCCGTCGAGCGCCGAGCCGACCACGACGACTCCTGGACGGTGAGCGGGCTGAAGACGGGCCAGTGGCTCGGCCAGATCGCGGCCGACCACGACCAACGAGCAGGTGTGCCAGTTGCGCCGGAGGCCGTGCAGGTCGGGCTCGACCAGAGGCGTGAGCGACGCGGCAGCGGCCAGCCGGAGGAGATCGTCGAGCAGGGCTTCGTTGGTAGTTGCCATGAGCACCGAAGTGGTCGGTGAGTTTGTGTCCATGCCTAGAACATGCCGTGATTCGGCCTGTTCCGCGGACCCGAACGAATTCCCTGTGGACAAAGCGTTGTCGGGTTTCCGTCAGCAGCGGGAACCCGCCACGACGAGCCCGCGACCAACCCGCCATGAACGGTTACGGTTCCTTTCGAAGCGTCTTTAACTAAATTTCACCGGACCGCTTCCGTCCCATCGCTCCGGAGGATCTCTGATGAGTCGATTACGCCTGCTCGCCGCCACCTCAGCCGTCGCGGCCACCGCCCTGCTCACCGCCGCCGGCGTCTCCCTCGCCGGCCCGGACGCCGCCACCACCGCCAGCGCCGCCACCACGGCCCAGGCGAGCAGCGGTGGCGTCAAGACGGCGTACTTCACCCAGTGGGGTATCTACGCCAACGCCTTCTATCCAAAGAACCTGATCACCACCGGCGCGGCCGCCAAGCTGGACTTCCTGAACTACGCCTTCGCGAACATCGATCCGGCCAACCACACCTGCTTCATGGCCAACAAGGCCGCGTCGCAGGACGAGAACAACCCGAACGCCGGTGACGGCGCCGGTGACGCGTTCGCCGACTACGGCAAGTCGTACGGCGCGGACATCAGCGTCGACGGGGTCGGGGACGTGTGGAACCAGCCGATCCAGGGGAACTTCAACCAGCTCAAGAAGCTGAAGGCGAAGTACCCGAACCTGAAGATCCTGATCTCGATCGGCGGCTGGACGTACTCGAAGTACTTCTCCGACGCCGCCTCGACCGACGCCAAGCGCAAGGCCCTCGTCAGCTCCTGCGTGAACATGTTCCTCAAGGGCGACCTGCCGGTCATCGACGGCTTCGGCGGCGCCGGTTCGGCGGCCGGGATCTTCGACGGTGTCGACATCGACTGGGAGTACCCGGGCTCGCCGAACGGTCACGTCGGCAACCACTACAGCGCTGCCGACAAGCAGAACTTCACCTTGCTGCTGGCCGAGTTCCGCGCCCAGCTCGATGCGTACGGCAGCCAGACCGGCAAGCGGTACTACCTGACCGCCGCGACACCGGCCGGCCAGGACAAGATCGCCACGATCGAGACCAACAAGATCGGGCAGTACCTGGACTACAACAACGTGATGACGTACGACATGCACGGCGGCTGGGAGGCCACCGGGCCGACCAACTTCCAGGACCCGCTCTACACAGCGCCGAACGACCCCAGTAACCCGATCCCACCAGGTCAGGGCAAGTACTCGGTCGACTCCGCGGTGAAGGCGTGGACGACGGGCGACTCGGCGTACGGCATCCCTGGCGGGTTCCCGGCGAACAAGCTGAGCATCGGATATCCCTTCTACTACAGGGGATGGAAGGGTGTGCCGGCCACAGCCAACGGCAAGTACCAGACCGCGACCGGACCGGCCGACGGACATGCACTGAGCGGCAACGTGCCAGGTGTCTCGTTCTACAAGGAGCTCACCGGCTTCGTCGACAACCCGTCGAGCACGTACTTCGACGACGCCACGAAGTCGTCGTGGTTCTACAGCAACGGCACGTTCTGGTCCGGTGACAACGCTCAGTCGATCAAGGCCAAGGCCGACTACCAGCACTGCAACGGGCTGGCCGGCGCGATGATGTACTCCCTCGAGGCACTCGACCCCGGCGTCACCCTCTTCAACAACGTGGTCGACGCGGTCAACGCCGACACCGCCGGCTGCAGCGGCCCCCCGACGACACCGCCCACCACGCCGCCGACCACACCTCCCACAACACCGCCCACGACTCCCCCGACCACGCCGCCCACCACGCCGCCCACCACGCCGCCGACAACGCCGCCCACATCGGCCACTCCGTGGGCGCCGAACACGACGTACGCGACAGGTGCGCTGGTGACCTACAACGGCGTCACCTACAAGTGCATCCAGGGCCACACTTCCCTGACCGGCTGGGAGCCACCGAACGTCCCCGCACTCTGGGGCCAGGTCTGATCACGTACCGCCCACTGATCGGAGCATCATGAAACGCATCTCTCTGGCGATAGCGGCCATCGCGGCCGTCGTCATCGCTCTGCTGACCGCACAGGCGGCCAGCGCGGCAGGAGTCTCTGCCACCTTCACCAAAGTGTCCGACTGGGGCACCGGCTTCGAGGGCAAGGTGACCGTCACCAACGGCACCACCAGCTCTCTCAGCACCTGGTCGGTCGCGCTGGACTTCCCGTCCGGCTATACCGTCACCAGCACGTGGGACGCCAACCACACCAGCAATGGACAGACGCACACGTTCACCCCACCGAGCTGGGCTGGACCGCTCGCACCTGGCGCGACGGTCAGCTTCGGCTTCAACGGCAGCCCGGGCAACTTCGCCGGACTCGCCGCCTGCCGACTGAACGGCGGCTCGTGCTCGGGCGGCGGGGGCGGCACTGCCCCTGGCGCACCTACAGGCCTGTCCGGTACGGCGTCAGGTACGTCGGTGAACCTGTCCTGGTCCGCGGCATCGGGCGCCACCAGCTACAACGTCTACCGCAACGGCAGCAAGGTGGGCTCGCCCAGCGGCACGTCCTACACGGACTCCGGCCTCAGCGCCAACACGTCGTACTCGTACCAGGTGAGTGCGTCCAACAGCGCCGGTGAAGGACCGATGAGCAGCAGCGTCTCGGTCACGACCGGCACCGGTGGCGGGAACACGGGTACCAAGCAGGCCGCGCCGTACCTGTACATGGGCTGGGGAGACCCACCGAGCCCGGCGACCGTCATGAACGCGACCGGGATCAAGTGGTTCACCATGGCCTTCGTCCTGTCGGGCGGCGGCTGCAGCCCGGCCTGGGACAGCACCCGGCCTCTGCAAGGCGGTGCGGACGCCAACGCGATCGCGGCGATCCGGGCAGCCGGCGGTGACGTCGTACCGTCGTTCGGCGGCTGGAGCGGCAACAAGCTCGGCCCGAACTGCAGCACGCCCGAGGCGCTGGCCGGCGCGTACCAGCAGGTCATCAACGCCTACAACCTGAAGGCGATCGACATCGACATCGAGAACTCCGACGAGTTCGAGAACGAGGCCGTCCAGGACCGGATCCTCAACGCGCTGAAGATCGTCAAGCAGAACAACCCCGGTATCCAGACCATCGTCACGTTCGGTACGTCGACCACCGGCCCGACGTACTACGGCAACCGGCTGATCGACCAGTCGAAGGCGCTCGGCGCGAACATCGACATCTTCACGCTGATGCCGTTCGACTTCGGCAGCTCGAACATCTACAACGACACGGTCGGCGCGTCCCAGGGCCTGAACAACAAGCTGAAGTCGACCTTCGGCTGGTCCACCGCGGAGGCGTACGCGCACCAGGGCATCTCCGGCATGAACGGTCTGTCCGACCAGCAGGAGATGACGTCGACCGCGACCTGGCAGAACATCACCAGCTGGGCCAAGAGCAACGGGCTCGGCCGGCTGGCGTTCTGGTCGGTGAACCGCGACCGCGGTTGTGCCGGCGGCGGTGTGGTCTCGAACTGCAGCGGCATCGCCCAGGGCGACTGGGACTTCACCCGCATCACCGCGGGTTTCTAGGTCAGGTACCGGCTGGGTGCGGCGATCAGCCGCACTCAGCCGGCCTTGATCGCGTCGATGATCAGGCTGTTGCGGGCGTTCTGCCCGAGCGGGACCGACGGATGCAGGCCGTCGCGGAGGTACCGGGCCAGGCGGTTCGGGCTGGAGGCCAGGTGCTCGGCCCAGTGCACGATCCGCAGGTTGTCGTGGCGGCGCTGGGCTTCGGCGAGCTGCAGGTTGATCCAGGCACTGTTGCGCTGGTCGGCAACCCTGATCTCCGGGATGAACGCGGTGCGGGCGGCCTGCACGTTGACCCAGTACACGGTCCGCTCCGGACCGGCGATCTGCATGGTCCGGTCGACCTGGGCGGCGACTGCCGGCGGCGTGAAGATGTCGTTGGAGCCGACCGACATCAGGATCCGGTGCGGCAGGCCGTAGTCCTGTGCCCAGGTGTCCAGCGCGTCGACCGCGGGCGTCACCGGGCGGCCGGCCCAGTTGTGCACGGCGGTCATGATGCCGAGCTTCGCCAACTGCCGGACCAGCGCCGGTCCGTCCTGGACGCCGATGCTGTCGCCGAACATGAAGACGCCGTCGTTCTCCCGGGTCCGGCGGATCTGCGCCTCGTTCGAGATCGCGCGTGCCTGCCGCGCCCAGGCGCCGAGCACACCGGAGCCGTAATTGCCCAGCGAGCCCAGTCCGGTCGCGGCGTCGGTCGCGGCTTGCGGTGAGCCCGGGACCGCCTCGGCCGCGGACGCCGCCGCAACCGTCGACGCAGCTGCCGCCGTCCCGGCTGCGAACAGCAGCCGGCGACTCGGCCGGAACGAACCCAGACGCTTCCTCACGCAGGAAAGGGTGCGTTGGAATGCCCTCTCACTGCAAGTCGACACCTGGAAAATTGGACGAACGCTACGGAAGTCACTGTCACGGCAGTCAGCTGGACGTGACCGGCCGGGATCGGACGAACGTCCGGAAACGCTCCGCCGCGGGCGTCAACGGCGTACTCAACCGCCATGACATCCCGATCTCACGCCGCGCGTGTACGCCGGCCAACGGTACGGAGACCGCGCCGCTGTCGTTCCCGCGCACGGCACCCGCCGGCAGGATCGCCACACCGAGACCCGCGCCGACCAGGCTGTCGATCGTGGCGAGGTCGGTCGCCCGGAACGCCAACCGCGGGGTGAATCCCGCCGCTTGGCACAGCCGATCCGTCACCCGCTGGAAGCCGAAGCCGGGCTGGAGCGCGACGAACGGCTCGTCTCGTACCTCCTCCAGCTCGACTCGATGCCGAGAAGCCAGGGCGTGCCCGGGCGGCACGTGCAGACACAGCCTCTGCCGCTCGAGGAGATGCCAGCCGAAGCGGGAGGGGTCCGGCCGGGGTGCGATGATCGCGATCTCGGCCTCACCGGTCTCGAGGTCCTGGACGATGTCGTGCGCCGGCTCCTGCCGCAGCGCGAACCCGATGTTCGGCGCGTCCGCACGGAAGGCCTTCAGCAGGTCAGGCATCAGACTGGTCGCGACCGAGTGCAGGAAGGCCAGCCGCACGGTGCCGGACTCCGGGTCCACCAGCGCATCTATCCGCCGCCGAGCGGTGTCGACCGCCGTCGTCGAGGCCCGTGCGGCCTCCAGTACAAGCCGGCCGTACGGATTCAGCCGCACCCCGCGGCGCTCCCGCTCGAACAACGCCACCCCGAAAGCGCGCTCGACCCGCTGCAGCGACCGGGACAGATTCGGCTGGCTGGTCCCCAGTGCAGCGGCGGCCTCGGTCAGGTGCTCGGTCTCCGCGAGTACGGCGAACCACCGCAGATCCTCGACATGCATACTGAAAGCGTATCGATTTCTGCTGGGATTGACATTTTACGTATCGCACAAGCCGTGCGACCGTCGAAGTCATGCACCAGTCCGTCGCTCGCCAGACCGGGTACCTGCCCGGAGACCCGGAATACCGCAAGCTCTCGGTCGCGCTGTTCGCGGCTGGACTGGCCACGTTCGCTCTCCTCTACAGCACGCAGCCGTTGCTGCCCGAGCTCGTCGACGCCTTCCACGTCTCCCCCAGCCAGAGTGCGTTCAGCGTGTCGTTCGCCACGTTCGGCCTGGGTCTCGCGCTCCTGGTCGCCGGTCCGGCGTCTGAAGTACTCGGGCGGACCAATCTGATGCGCTGGTCGGTCGCAGCGACCACCGCGTTCGCGCTGCTCAGCGCGTTCGCTCCGACGTGGCACACGCTGCTGGCACTACGAGGTCTGCAGGGAGTCGCGATGGCCGGCCTGCCGGCGGTCGCGATGGCCTATCTGCGCGAGGAGGTGCACCAGGACAGCCACGCGCGAGCCAGCGGCCTCTACATCGCTGGTACGGCGGTTGGCGGGATGGCCGGACGCCTCATCGCGGGCGGGTTGTCGGACCTCGGCGGCTGGCGGTTCGCGACCGGTGGGATCGCCGCGGTCGGCGTACTGTGCGCAGCGGTCGTCTGGCTGCTCCTCCCGGCGTCGCGGAACTTCCGCCCCAGCCCCGCGCGGCCGGACAGCCGGGTACTCCGTGATCCTGCGCTGCTCGCGCTCTATGGCATCGCCGCAACGGCGGTGGGGGCATTTGTCGCCGTCTACAACGGAGCGGTCTTCCGGCTGTCCGGCTCGCCGTACCAACTGAGTGCCGGAGCGGCGGGGCTGGTCTTCTGTGTCTATCTGCTCGGGTCGGCGGGTTCAGCGACGGCAGGAACGCTCGCGGACCGCTACGGCAGGCGGACCGTGGTCCCGGTTGGGTGCCTGATCACGCTGGCCGGGGTGGCGATCACGCTGGCCGCTCCGCTGCCGCTCATCGTGCTCGGGCTGGCTGTCATGACAGCGGGGTTCTTCGCCGTGCACGGCGTGGCCAGTGGATGGGTGCCGGCACGAGCGCATGCGAGTGGAGTCGGGACCGGGCAGGCGTCGAGCATGTACCTCTTCTCCTTCTACCTGGGGTCCTCGGTGTTCGGAGGACTCGCAGGTACGGCGTGGAGCCGCTACGGGTGGATCGGTGTCGCAGGAGAGGCTGCCGCGCTGTTCGTCGTGACGTTCATCCTGGCGATCTTGCTCAAGAACGTGCCCAGCAAGGTGCCAAACTAGCCGGGTGACGAAGGCGACGGATGCGGCTGACCAGTTGGGGCTCACCTACGATGTGACCAGGCACGGCCGGGTGAACTCGTTGGAGGAGGCTGCGGCGGCGCGGGGTATCGAGCCGGCACGGCTGATCAAGACGATCGTGGTGCGGTTGTCCGATGACGACTACCGGTTCGTGCTGGTGCCGGGCGACCGCGAGATCGCATGGCCCAAGCTGCGGGCTCTGCTCGGCGTGAACCGGATCTCGATGCCGGACAAGGACACCGCGTTCGACGTCACCGGTTACGTCCGCGGCACGATCACACCGCTCGGCAGCACACACGCCTGGCCGGTGATCGCAGACGAGCGGATCACCGGCACGATCTCCATCGGCGGTGGGGACCACGGCGTCGGCATCACCGTGGACGCCCAGGCGCTTGCCAAGGCTCTGAACGCAACGGTGGCCGACGTCACCGACTAGACGAGCAGTCCGCGTTGGCCGGCGCGCAGTCCGGCCTGGAAGCGGGTAGTGGCGTCGAGGGCCTTCAGGATGCGTTGCATTCGGCGTTCTACGGTTCGCTGAGCCACTCCTAGACGGCGAGCAATGGCTTGGTCTGTCAGACCGGCTGCGGCCAGCGACAGCAGCTGCCGGTCCTCCGGCGACAGCGGACCCTCGGAGACAGCCGGGGTGAGTGGACTCGCCTGCTGCCAGAGGAGATCGAAGAGCCGGAGCAGGGCATCGAGGAGACTTGACGGCCCAAGCTCTACGACAACATCCAAGGCAGTCGGCAGCAGGGCAGTCCGGCGGTCGACGACGATCAGCTTGAGCGGGACGTCGCGCAACATCCGGCAGCAGCCCGCCGATCGAGCTGCGACCAGGTCGCCAGGCTCCGACAACGACGCCATGTCGTAGATCGTCCGGTACGTCACACCATGCGCCCGACGAGGCTCCACGGCGTACGGCATCCGGTCGAGCACGAGTACCTCGTCCTGCGCGCACTGCTGCGCCTGGTAGAACCGCTGCGCGATCGCCTCGGCGCCCCGGATGGCCGTGAACGCATCCGGTTGCCGAAACTCGGCGGTCAGCACCGAAGCACCCAGCCGGGCCTCGACGATCGCGGCCTGCTTCCGGAGCGCGAGTAACTCGACCGCAGCCTCCGGTACTGCGGGTAGGTAGCGGGCCGGTCGGCCTGGCGTACGCGACGCCAGGCCGAGCGACAGCAGGGACCGGAGGTGACGGCCGACCCGGTTGGCGGGCCAGTCGACGAACGCGGTCAGGTCAGTGGCAGTGGACTCCGGGCGGGCCAGAAGCGCCCGGTAGAGCTGCTCGTCCTCCGAGCAGACACCGAGCGCCTCCAGCACGGGAGCCGGTCGATAGCTGTGCATGATCAGGGCAGCGAGTGCACGTGGCCGCCGACCTGGTTCGCGAACTGGTTGCCGTTCGACGCGTCCCAGTTGGTCGACCAGGTCATCGCTCCACGCAGCGACGGCCACGGGGAACTCGGCCGGTAGTTGCCGCAGCCGGTGCCCCTGGTGAGACAGTCCAGCGCGTTGTTGACGACCGTCGGCGAGACGTACCCGCTACCGGCCGCCTGCGACGACGCCGGCAGTCCCAGACCGACCTGGTCGGGACGCAGCCCGCCCTGCAGCATGATGCAGGCCTGAGCGGTGATGAAGTCCACCGAGCCCTGCGAGTACACCTGTCCGTCGCAGCCGTTCATCGAGCCGGAGTTGTAGTACTGCACGTTGACGATGGTCAGGATGTCCTTGATCGCCAGCGCGAGCTTGAAGTACTCGAACGACGTGCTCTGCATGTCGATCGTCTGCGGCGCCATGGTGATCACCAGCCCGCTGCCGAACTGACTCTGCAGGCTCCGCAATGCCTGACCCATGTACTGCGAGTTGACGCCGTTCTCCAGGTCGATGTCGATCCCGTCGAACCCGTACTCGCGCAGCACCGACAGCGCGCTGGAAGCGAAGTTGGCCGCGGCTGTCGGGTCCGCCACCGAGATGGTGCCGTTCTGACCACCGATGGACAGGATGACCTTCTTGCCGGCCGCCTGCTTCGCCGCGATGTCGGCCTTGAACTGCGCGACCGTGTAACCGCCCAGCCCTGCACTGTCCAGGTTGAACGTGATGCCACCCGGCCGCGATGCGTCGGCGTCCGCGAACGCCACGGCGATCAGGTCGTACGCCGCAGGTACGTCGGAGATCGTCTGCACGGTCGCGCCGTTGTTGAAGTTCTGCCAGTACCCGGTGAGCACATGTGCGGGCAGGCTGCCGACAGGCGGGTTGGTGCCACCCTCCGACGTGGTGCCCGACACCGCAGCGCCGTACGGCGAGCAGTTGCCGCTCGGATCGCACGCCCGCACCTTGAAGGAGTACGTCGTCGACGCGGTGAGTCCGGTCGCAGTCCAGCTCGTGACGTTGCCGACGCTCTGTGCGGCGGCGGTCCCACGGACCACGTCGTAGTGGTCGATGCCGTTCGCGTCGGACGCGGCGGACCAGTTCAGCTTCAGCGAGCTCGAGGTCGGACTGCCGACCACCAGACCACCGGGAGTCGACGGCGGCGTCGTGTCCTGGGTCCCACCTGGGCCGTCCAGTACGACGTCGTCGGCCTGGTACGCCGGAAGCGCGTACCAACTGTGGACGTAGATCGTCACCGACGTCGCCGAAGCGCCCGTGGTGAACGGCACGGTCAGCTGGCTCCAACCGGAACTGGTTGTCCACGTACTGAGACCGCCATCCACGCCGAGGTAGACATTCGATCCCTTGACCCACGCCGACAGCGTGTACGCCGTATTGGGCTGGACCGCTATCGACTGTGAGCACTGGGCGATGTCACTCCCGCTCGGAGTCGCCTGGAGGGCGTACGTGCCGGAGTGCGGCGCCGACGTCGTGACGCCGCCGGCCGGACAGGACCAGCCGGACAGGGAGCCGGACTCGAAGCCGGCGTTCGTGACGAGATTGGTCGCCGCGGACGCGGCGCCGGGGGCCAGGAAGGCCATGAGTACGGCGAGCAGGCTGATGACGACCGCTGCCTGGGGGCGGTACGCAGGCGGTTTCATGTTCTACAACCTGTGACCGAGCAATTACATTGTCAAGACCCTACATAAAATGAGAACGCTCCCACGCGCAGAAAAGCGAGAATCTTTACCAGTACTTGGCGAAGGGTAGAAAGGCGACGGCCCCCGGCGGGGGGGTGACCGGGGGCCGTCTTCGGCCACGGGCTCGGGGGGAGGAGCCGGGGGCCGTTCAGGAGGCGACAGTCTGCCACTGTCAGGAAGTATGTACCCCCCAAATCCGGGCCTCACACATCTCAGTTCGATTTCAACTGATCTGCTGCCGCCCGGCGCTGATCGCACCCGGACGGGCACTTTCAGCCAGTGTCACTGTCACACTGATCACCAGTCTAACGGGATACCGGCCCAGGCAAAAGCCCGGGTCCCTCGGCGTTTCTCCTCAGCTCCTATGCTCGGTCCCATGGAGCACCCTGGGACGGGCCGTTCGGCCGCTTTCTTCGATCTGGACAAGACCATTCTGGCGCGCTCCAGCACCCTCGCGTTCTCGCGGCCGTTCTACGCCGGCGGGCTGATCAACCGCCGAACCGTGCTGCGCAGCGCCTACGCCCAGTTCGTCTACCTGCTCGGTGGCGCCGACCACGACCAGATGGAGCGGATGCGCGAGTACATCTCCGCGATGTGCACCGGCTGGGACGTCGCGACGGTCAAGGCGATCGTCGCCGACACCCTGGACCACATCGTCCGGCCGATGATCCACACCGAGGCCGTCGAGCTGATCGCGCAGCACCACGCGGCCGGCCGGGACGTGGTGATCGTGTCGTCGTCCGGTGTCGAGGTGGTCGAGCCGATCGGCACGATGCTCGGCGCCGACAAGGTGATCGCCACCCGGATGGTCGTTGCCGACGGCAAGTACACCGGCGAGATCGCCCAGTATGCGTACGGTCCGCACAAGGTGACCGCGATCGAGGCCCTGGCCGCAGCCGAGGGTTATGACCTCGCGACTTCCTACGGTTACTCGGATTCGATCACCGACGAGCCGTTGCTGGCCGCGGTCGGGCACCCGTTCGCGGTCAACCCGGACAAGGCGTTGCGCCGGATCGCGGTCGAGCGCGGCTGGCCGGTGCTGGAGTTCGCCGAGCCACAACAGCCGCACCGCAACGTCGTACGACGACCCGCGGTAGCCGCCGGCGTGCTCGCGGCCGTTGCCGCCGGCGCACTGTTGCTGGCCTCCCGCCGGCGGTCCCGGATCGTCTGAAAGCTGAAGATAGCTTCATTGTTCTCAACTCCATGAAGACGCCGCATCCCCTTCACAGGAAGGGGTTTCAGGAGTACAAAGGAAGCACAAAGGACTTTCGGGTCCGGTAGAGATTGCACGGCAACCAGGCACCCACGCGGCGACCAGCCCATCCCAAACGGGCAGCGCGACCCAGGCCAGTCCTGTGGCGGCAAACCGGTGCACGCATGGTAACCAGGAGGTTGTGCCAGCGACGGCGTTCTCACTCGAGAACGCCGTTCGCATGTCAGGACACGAGTGGCGACAGCTCGGCACCTTTTGTCACGACCTCGCAGGACCGCAGCAACCAATCACGAACACCGGTCAGTCCTCGCGCTGCGTAGTCGGTCAGCCCGCTCACATACGACGCTTGCAACACATAGTGACCGCCTTCCGGCACCGTGACCGCGACCGGGTCGATGCCTCGGGCAACCAATAGGCAGCGTTCGGCGGCCCGGGCGACGAGGCCGTTGGCGGTCGGGAACGGCCGCAGCACGGCGAGCTCGGCATGCACGATCGCGGCCACGACCAGGCCGGGAGCCTTGGTCGGGCGGGTCAGGTTCTGCGCGAGAGCGCTCAACCGCTCCCACATCTCGTCCGCAGCGGGCGCCGGCGGCAGACCGGGAATGTCGTCCGGGATCGGCTCACCGGCGGTCCGCAGGTGGCCCAGCTCGGACGCCGGCCCCAGGTCCACGGCAGCCAACTGGTGCAGTCTGGTCCAGACCTGCACCGGCGCCTTGTCCAGCTGCGGCGCGAGCGCCATCAGCTCGCCGGTCAGCCGGACCGCGCCGGAGGCCAGTCCGTCGGCTGCGCCCCGGCGTACCTCGTCCGGCGTCGACGTACTGCCGGCGAGTGCGGCGGACGCGTGGGCGCCACGGAGCAGGGCCTCGGCGGTCATGTCCGAGCCGACCCGGCGCAGACCCCGGTCCCGGAGCAGTACGTCGACCGCGTCCCGGGCCGCCCGCGCCGCCGACCCGACCCCCTCCAGCCCGGCCAGTGGCTCGAACACGTCAGTACTCATACCTGCAGCCTAGGATGACGTCGTATGGCGCTAGGCACCGTCCCCAGGTTCAGCATTGTGGTCCCCTGCCATGCCTCGCGGGCCTGGCTGCGGCCGTGCCTGGACTCGGTGCTGAGCCAGTCGTTCACCGACTTCGAGGTGATCGGGGTCGACGACGCGGACCCGGACGGCTCCGGCCGGATCCTGGACGAGTACGCCGCCGCCGACCCGCGGGTCCGGGCGCTGCACCTGGACGAGAACATCGGCCTCGGCCTGACCCGGAACGCCGGGCTGAAGGAGTGCCGGGGCGAGTACGTGCTGTTCCTGGACGCCGACGACGTCTGGCTGCCGGGCTCGCTGGAGGCGATCGCCACCCGGATCGACGACACGAACCAGCCGGACATCGTGATGTTCGACTACGAGCGGATCTTCTGGGACGGGCGGGCGGTCGGCAGCCAGCGGCACGACGCGTTCGCGCGGGAGGGCGCCGGGGTGTTCACCGCGGCGGAGCGGCCGATCTTCCTGACCTTCCTCGAGGTGGTCTGGAACAAGGCATACCGGCGGGCGTTCCTCACCCGGCACGGGTTCGCGTTCACCTCCGGCTTCTACGAGGACGCACCGTGGACGTACTCGACGATGCTGACCGCCGAGCGGATCGCGACCCTGGACCGGATCGTCGTGCACTACCGGCAGCATCGGACCGGCGGCAACATCCACGCCACCAGCGGCCGCAAGCAGTGGGACATCTTCGACCAGTACGACCGGGTGCACGCGTTCATCCAGTCCGACCCGGAGCTGGCCGGCTGGCGCCGGTTCGCGTTCGACCGATCGCTGGACCACATCGTCGCCGTACTCGCGAAGCCCGAGCGGATCGACACCGACGACCGGGCCGACTTCTTCCACGCGGCCCATGCGTTCGCGAAGCGCTGGAAGCCCGAGGGCTACACCGCGGACCGGACCGCGCGCGGCTTCAAGCGCTGGCTGCTGATCCACGACGACTACGCGACCTACTCGACGCTCAAGCTCAGCGCCCGGATGTTGCACGTCCACAGCCCGCGCAAGCGGGTCGGCCAGATACTCCGCCGCGCCAAGCTCGACCCGAACCTCGCCGCGTACACGGCGTACTGGTTCAAGCAGTACGCCTGCAACCCGCGGGCGATCTACGAGAAGGCGGCCGAGCTGGCGCCGCACCTGCGCGGGGTCTGGGTGGTCGACAACGATCACCTGAGCGCGATCCCGGAGGGCGTCGAGTACGTCGTCGCGGACTCCCCGGCGTACCAGAAGCTGCTCAGCAAGGCGAAGTACTTCGTCAGCAACATGAACTGGCCGAAGGACCTGGACAAGCGCGAGGGTCAGGTCCACCTGCAGACCCAGCACGGTACGCCGCTGAAGACAATGGGCACCGACCTGCGCAACTTCCCGCAGGCCGGCGAGGGCCTGGACCTCGAGGAACTGATGCGCGAGGTCGACCGCTGGGACTTCAACCTGTCCTCGAACCGGTACTCCTCGGAGATCTGGGAGCGCACCTACCCGGCGTACTTCGAGGAGCTCGAGTACGGCTACCCGCGCAACGACCGGCTGCTCACCGCGACCCTCGACGAGGTCCGGGCGATCCGCGCCGGCTTCGGGTACGACGACTCGCACCTGGTGATCCTCTACGCGCCGACCTTCCGCGACGGGATCGACTCGGTCCGCCTGCCGACCGGGCTGATGGACCTCGGCGGGACCGGCCTCCGGCTCGACCCGGACCAGCTGGCCGACGCGGCCGGCGAGCGCGGCCGGGTGCTGGTGCGGACGCACTATTCGTTGTCGACGGCACCGGAATCGCACTCCGGCAAGGTCCTCGACGTGTCCCGGCACCCGCGGGTCGAGGACCTGATGCTGGCGGCCGACGTCCTGGTCTCGGACTACTCGTCGATCACCTTCGACTACGCGAACCTCGACCGGCCGATCATGCTGCACGTCGAGGACCAGGGTTTCTACAACGACCGGCGCGGGACGTACTTCGACGTCACCGAATTCCCGCCCGGAGTGGTGGCGCGGTCGGCGGACGAGCTGTTCGCCGCGTTGCGGAACGGCACGTTCGCCACTCCCGAAGCGGCCAAGCACCGGCACCTCTATCGCGAGAAGTTCTGCGAGTTCGACGACGGGCAGGCGGCCGAGCGCGTCGTACGGCGGGTGTTCCTCGGCGAGACCGACGTACCGGCGATCGTGCCGTTGGCCGACCGGTCACCGGCGCCGTCGGCGTACTTCGTGCATAATGGCTGACATGTCGATCAGCCTGAAGCCCTCCCACGCCCTGCGCGTGAGCTTCGGCCTGCGACGACGACGCACTGTCTGAACACCCCAGCCTGTTCCAGTCGCGTCTCCCTTTGAAGGACCTCTCATGTCCGCTGTTCTGCCTGTCCTTGCCACCAGACTGTCCGCTGCCGCCGCAGCCGCCTTCGGCACGCCGTACGACCCGGAGCTGAGAGCGGCGACCAAGTCCGAGTTCGGCCACTACCAGAGCAATCTGGCCCTGCGGATCGGCAATGCGCTCAAGCTGCCGCCGCGGGAGGTCGCCGCACGTCTCGTCGAGGCCGCGGAACTCGACGACCTGTGCGAGAGACCGCAGATCGCCGGGCCGGGGTTCATCAATCTGACTCTGCTGCCGGAGACACTGGCCAAGGCCGTCAACGAGCCGGAAACCTTTACCAGCAACGGTCAACGGGTCGTGGTCGACTACTCCCAGCCGAACGTCGCGAAGCAGATGCACGTCGGCCATCTGCGGTCGACGGTGATCGGCGACGCGCTGTGCAAGGTGCTGAAGTACGTCGGGTACGACGTGATCCGGCAGAACCACGTCGGCGACTGGGGCACGCAGTACGGGATGATGATCGAGCAGCTGCTCGAGGAGGGTCTGGCCGCGGAATCCCTTGATCTGGAGGGATTGCAGCACCTGTACGAGCGCAGCCGGAAGCACTTCGATGCCGATGGCAACTTCGCCGACAAGGCCAGGCTGCGGGTCGTCAAGCTGCAGTCCGGTGATCCGGAGACGCTGGCGAGCTGGCAACACATGGTCGACGTCTCCCTGGACGACTTCGAGAAGGTCTATGCCCTGCTCGGCTCCGCGCTGGAACGGGAGGACGTCGTCGGCGAGAGCGCCTACAACGACGACCTGCCGCAGATCGTCGCCGAGCTCGACCACAAGGGTCTCCTGACCGAGTCCGATGGCGCGATGTGCGCTTTCCTCCCCGGATTCCTGGGCCGGGACGGCAGTCCGCTTCCGGTCATCGTCCGGAAGTCCGACGGTGGATTCGGCTACAGCGCAACGGACCTGGCCGCAGTACGGCATCGGGTGAGCACCCTGCACGCCGACCGGATCGTGTACGTCGTGGACCATCGGCAGGCACTGCACTTCGACATGATCTTCACCTTGGCGCGGACGGCCGGCTGGTTGCCGGCGACCACGCCCGCGGAGCACGTCTCGTTCGGCACCGTCCTCGGACCGAACGGAAAGCCCTTCAAAACAAGGGCGGGCGGCACGGTGAAGCTGGTTGATCTGCTCGACAGCGCAGTCGCCCGGGCTGACTCACTGCTGGAAGGCCGGGAGGGTGTCGACCGGGCCGCGACCGCACGGGCAGTGGGCATCGGTGCCGTCAAGTACGCCGACCTGTCGAGCGACCGGGGTAACGACTACGTGTTCGATCTGGACCGGATGGTCGCGATGACCGGCAACACCGGACCGTACCTCCAGTACGCGCACGCCCGGCTCACCAGGCTCCTCTCCAAGGCCGGCGCGTCGACAGAGGTCACCGAGCTCAAGGACCCGGCCGAGCAACGGCTCGCGCTCCTGCTGACCGGCTTCGCCGCCACTGTCACCCAGGTCGCCGACACGCTCCAGCCGCACCGGCTCTGCACCTATCTGTACGACGTCGCGTCCGCCCTCTCGACCTTCTACGAGCAGTGCCCGGTTCTCGGCAGTGAAGGCGCTACCAGAGCAAGCCGGATCGCCCTCTGCTCCGCAACCCGCAACGTGTTGCAGGATGGACTCGGCCTGCTCGGTATCGAGGCCCCTGACGCGATGTGACTCACTGGAGGTACGGATGCTGCCGTGGTCGGCCGAACTCAACGGACGCTTGGACCAACTGACGTTCACGAGCGAACTGCTGCGCGGCAACCCGCTCGGCGATCCGCACGAGCGCCCGGTGCTGGTCTACCTGCCACCGGGGTACGACGAGTCGGAGGACCGCTACCCGTCCATCTACGTGACGATGGGGTACACCGGTCACGTCGGGATGTGGTTCAACCGGACGCCGTTCCGCCAGCCGTACCCGGAGTTGCTGGACGCGATGTTCGCGGACGAGAGCGTGCCGCGGGCAGTAGTAGTGTTCGTCGACTCGTGGACGAAGTACGGCGGCAGCCAGTGCCTCGACTCGCCCGGGACCGGGCAGTACCAGTCGTACCTGTGCGACGAGATCGTGCCGTGGGTCGACGCCACGTACCGGACTGTCGCCGACCGCGACCACCGCGCCGTCACCGGCAAGTCGAGTGGCGGCTACACCGCGATGGTGACGCCGTTGCTGCGGCCGGACGTGTTCGGGGCGCTGGCGACGCACGCCGGTGACGCGCTCTTCGACGTGTGCTACCGGCCGGAGTTCCCAGAGCGCGCGCGGACGCTGCGGGACAAGTACGACAGCAGCTACGAGAAGTACTTCGAGACGCTCGCGACCCGGACCGGCCGTACGACGAACGAGGACCTGCACCTGCTCGAGATGTACGGCTACGCGTCGGCGTACTCGGCGGAGCCCGACGGCACCGTCCTGCTGCCGTTCGACGACCTAGGGTCGGTCGTCCCGGAGGTCTGGGCCCGCTGGCTGTCCCGCGACCCGGTCGAGATGGTGAAGGAGCCGCAGTACGCCGACGCGCTGCGCTCGCTGCGCGCGGTGTGGATCGACGCGGGCCGACAGGACGAGTACTACCTCGATCTCGGCGCGACCGCGTTCCACCGGGCCGCGCAGCAGGCCGGTGTGCCGGATGAGCGGATGCACTTCGAGCTGTTCGAAGGCACCCACGGCGGGATCGAGTACCGCTACCCGATGGCGGTGCGCTGGCTGGCCGAGCAGTTGGCTAATTGACGTGCCCGCACCGGGCGAACCCCGGTACCTTCGTGCCATGAATTGGCCGGAGGGGATCGAGACGCGTCCGATCGACAAGGGCGACGTCGAGGCGTGGGCGGAGCTGGTCGCCGCCAAGGAGCAGGTCGACGAGGACGGTGAGAACTACAGCGCCGAGGACCTCGCCGAGCACCTGGAACTCCCGCACCTCGACCTGCCCCGGGACACCATCGGCCTGTGGTCCGGCGACCGGATGGTGGGCTACGGCATCGCCCACGTGAAGTCCGCTGTCGTGGACGTGGACCGGGTCAACGTCGAGGGGACCATTCACCCGGAGTGGCGCCGGCGGGGCCTGGGCACGACGCTGATGAGCTGGCTGATCCAGCGCGCCGGCGAACTGCACACCGCCAAGCACCCGGAGTCCCCCGGTCAGGTCGGCGTCGGCGCGAGCAGCACCAACGAAGGCGCGGACCGGTTGCTGCGCGGTCTCGGCTTCGAGGAGGAGCGCTACTTCTTCGACATGCGCCGGCCGCTCGACCAGCCGGTCCCAGCTGCACCGGTGGCCGACGGGCTCCAGCTCAGGTCGTACGACACGTCCTACGAGGATGCGTTGCGGCAGGCCCACTTCGAGGCCTTCTCCGACCACTGGGGCTGGACGCCGCCCACCACGGAGGCGTGGCGGGCCCGGAACGTCGGATCACGGGCGTTCCGCGGCCAGCAGTCGTACTACGTCCTGGACGGCGACACCGTCGCGGCGTACGCCAATGGCTACGAGTGGGAAGCCGACACCGAGGCGACCGGGGTCCGGGAGCTGTACATCGGCCAGGTCGGCACCCGTCGGGCCTACCGTGGCCGCGGACTGGCCCGAGCGGCCCTGGCGAAGGTGCTCGCCAAGGCCGCAGAGGCCGGGTACCAGCGGGTCGCGCTCGGCGTCGACGCCGACAACCCGACCGGAGCCCTCGGACTGTACGAGGGCCTCGGCTTCGTCACTCACAAGAAGTTCATCAGCTACCAACTGCCGCTGGGTTGATGTTCTGGTTCCGGTGGAACACGTTGTCCGGGTCGTACTTCCGCTTCAGTTCCACCAGCCGCTCGAACTTGTCGCCGTACGCCGCCCGGATCCGCGCCTCGTCCACGTCGGCCATACCGTTCACGTAGCTGCCGATGTTGACCGCGTGCGGCTGGATGGCGTCCCAGAACCCCCGGACCCAGGCACGCTCCGGCTCCAGGGCTTCCAGGACCGGCGTGGTCGCGATCACGAACATCGCATAGCGCTCGGTCCGCTGCCCGCCGAACGCGGTGGCGTCGTCCGCGGCCTCGAGATAGCCGTGGTCGAGGTGATAGATCATCGCGGCCGACATCGGCGACGTCTTCTGCGCCACCTGGCTGGTGTAGACGTCGATCGCAGCGTCGGACAGCGTCTCGAGGTACGCGCCCTTCTCGTAGTGGTACATGCCCGGGCCGTTCGCCTCGTCGAGCAGTTGCTGTACGGCGACGTACGGCATCGGAGTGACCAGCTCGAACAGCGGCGGCAGCGCCCCGTGCAGCCGCTGCATCGCCTCGGCGTGCTGCTCCGGCGAACCGAAGCCGACCGCCACCAGAGCGACGCCGGGCTTGAAGTGGTGCTCCGCCGGGACGAACGGCGCCGGCGGCGCGTTGATGGCGGCGATCACCACGTTGACCTCGCGCGGCAGCGCCGGGATCACGTCCCGGGCCGCCCGGAGCAGCTCGGCGGCCTGGTCCTGGCCCCAGAACGCCAGGCCGAGGTTCACGACCGGCCCGGCCTGGTGCAGCCGGAACTCGAACTCGGTGACCACGCCGAAGTTGCCGCCACCGCCACGCACGGCCCAGAACAGGTCGGGGTACTCGTCCTCGGCGGCGCGCAGGATGCTGCCGTCCGCGGTGACGAGCTGGACCGACTCCAGGTTGTCGATGGTGAGCCCGTGCATCCGGGTCAGCCAGCCCATGCCGCCGCCGAGCGTCAGCCCGCCGACGCCGGTGTGACCGATCAGTCCGGCCGGTACGGCGAGACCGTGCTCCTGGGTCGCGCCGTCCAGATCCCGCAACAGCGCACCGCCGCCGACGCGGGCGCGCCGTGCCTCCGGATCGACCGTGACCTGGTTCAGCCGGCTCAGGTCGATCATCAGTCCGCCGTCCACCGACGACAGACCGCCGATGCTGTGTCCACCGCCGCGCACGGCGATCTCCAGTCCCTCCGCCACCGCGTACCGAACGGCAGCCTGGACGTCCTCGGCCGACTGAATCTGGGCGATCACCGCCGGCTCCCGGACGTGCTCGGCGTTCCACAGCCGGCGCGCCGCGTCGTACCCGTCGTCCTCCGGTGCGAACACGGACCCGCTCACGGCCGTGCGCAGTTCCCCCACAGTCTGCGTCATTCCAGTCCCCTCCCCGATGTGTTGCCGCCAGGCTAGGTGCCCGGCTCCGCTGCGTCAGCGTCCTTTCGGGCAGCCTGCAGAATCGTGCGGGTTGTCCACAAGGGGAACGATTCCCGTTTGGGCAGGAACTTCGGTGGGTGTCAGACTCGACGGCGTGAGTGACGAGGAAATCCTGCGATTGTTACCGATCACGGCTGCTGTCGTGGCGGTGCGCGACGATCGCGCCGACGAGCACCTGGCCCGCCTGGGTGCGTACGACGAGCGCGACCAGGCGCAGGTGGACCGCTGCGTGCAGGCGTTCCTCACCGGACTGCTCCGCACCACCTGGGAGCGTGGTTGGGCGCCCGCAGACGTCGTCCAGCACGGACGTCGCAGTCTGGACGCCGGCGTCGAGCCGTTGCTGCTGGCCGCGATCGCAGCAGAGCACAAGGGCTATCGGGCGACCACCATCGACCCGCGCTGGCTCGAGCAGCTGACCGACCTCGGCGTGCCGCAGCCTTTCACCGGGCTGAGCCTGACCGCGTGGGCCGCCGGCGCCCGCATCGGCCGCTACCTCACCTTGCACCACGCCCTCTCCCTGGCCGGTTTCCTCCAGACGCTGCCGGTCCTGGCCCGGATCTTTCCTCTGCCCGGTTCGCCGGTCCGCCGCGACCAACGCGTCGTACCGGCGAACGGGAAGATGCTGGCGCGGATCCGCGCCCTGCTGGCGAAGGCGGAGGCGACGGAGTTCCCGGACGAGGCGGAAGCCCTGTCCGGCAAGGCGCAGGAGTTGATGGCGAAGTTCTCGCTGGACAGTGCGCTGGTGGAGGCCGAGGTCGAGATCCCGGACGACTCCGCGGCCCGGCGATTGTGGGTCGAGACGCCGTACGTCTCGGCGAAGGCGCAGCTGGTCGGCGCGGTCGCCGCGGCGAACCGGTGTCGCACGGTCGTGATCGAGGACCTCGCCGTCGTCACCGTCGTCGGCGCGGAGGTCGATCTGCAGCACACCGAGATCCTCAGCACGTCGCTGCTGGTGCAGGCAAACCGGGCAATGCTTGCCGCCGGCAAGCACATCGGGCATCGCGGCGAGTCCAGGACGCGCTCGTTCCGGCAGTCGTTCCTGATGGCTTATGCGCAACGGATCGGCGAGCGGCTGGAGCAGACCACCGCCGCGACCCAGGCCGCCGTGCCCGAAGCCGAAGCGGGTCGCCTGCTGCCGGTGCTGGCCAAGCGGGAGGAGCACGTGGACGCGTTGTTCGCGCAACTGTTCCCGAACACGACGACCCGGCGGACGCGCATCACCAACGGCGCCGGATGGCACGCGGGCCTGACGGCCGCCGACCAGGCCCAGCTCGACGCCCGCCGGCAGGTGCGCCGGTGAAGGTCGAAGAGACCACGATCCCCGGCGTACTGCGAATCGCACTGGACGTGAAGCCCAATGACGACGGCTGGTTCAAGGAGAACTTCCACCGCGAGAAGCTGGCCGCGCTCGGGATGGACGTCGTCCAGCACAACGTCGCGTACTTCGCCGAGGCCGGGATCGTCCGCGGTATCCACGCCGAGCCGTGGGACAAGTACCTGTCGCCGTCGTCCGGCCGGGTGTTCGCGGCGATCGTCGACCTTCGGCAGACCGAGTCCTTCGGGCGGATGGAGACCTTCGAGTTCGGGCCGGAACAGGCGCTGTACGTACCGCGCGGAGTCGGGAACTCGTTCTGCACGCTGACGACGCACACGACGTACAACTTCCTGGTGAACGAGCACTGGTCGCCCGAGCGGGTCGCCGTGGATCTCTTCGACCCGGAGCTGGCGATCGAGTGGCCGGTCCGAGAGCTCAGGTACACCGAGCGGGACGCGGCTAACCCTTCGCTGGAGCAGCTGAGGCAGCAGCGGGCCTGAGTCCGCACAGCACGATGTCGAGCAGCCGGTTCGCCTGCTCGGGCTCGATGTCGCGGCCCATGTTGATGCCGCCGACCAGCCTCATCACATCTGCCAGCTCGAGCTCCTGCCGGACCTCGCCGGCCGCTTTCGCCTTGTCCAGCAGGAGTTTACCGGCATCCTGCACATTGACCTTGCAGGCCTGGAAGAACGGCGAATCTTTGCCTAGAGCAACCGTTAGCTCGCCGGCCAGGGTGCCTTTCGACAGCCCGTAGCCGAGGAAACTGCGCAACCAGGCGGCCAGCGCCTCGAACGGCTCCAGCTCCCGGTCGAACTCGTACGCCCGGTCACAGACGGACTGTATCTCCTCGACGTAGACCGCCTCGAGCAGCGCGGTCCGGCTCGGGAACCGGCGGTACAGCGTGCCGATGCCGACACCGGCACGGCGGGCGATCTCCTCCAGCGAGGTGTCGGTGCCGTGCTCGGCGAACGTCTCGCGGGCGGCCGTCACCAGGCGGTCGTAGTTCCGCGCCGCGTCCGCACGGGTCGGCCGCGCGCACGGCAGGGGTTGCGGCGCCATCCAACCTCCTCGCACGGGTTCGCTCACAATATCGCTTGCAAAGCGGAGGAGGCCTCCGTATCGTATCCGGAGGAGCGCTCCGCTTCCTCTCATAACTGTAGCCCCACTGGGGTAAGGAGCAATATGTCGGCAACAGCCGCGGCGCCGGCCGGCGCCAATTCCGGCACGCCCGCTCGGCGGCCGGGGGTAGTTCTCGCAGTCATCCTGGTCACCCAGTTGATGGTGATCCTCGACGGCACCGTGGTGAACATCGCGATGCCGCACATCCAGCACGCCCTGCACTTCAGCCCGTCCAGCCTGTCGTGGGTGCAGAACGCCTACGCCCTCGCGTTCGGCGGTCTGCTTCTGCTCGGCGCACGCGCCGGGGATCTGCTCGGCCGTCGCCGGGTGTTCATCACCGGTATCAGTGTCTTCACGCTCGCCTCGCTGCTCGGCGGTCTCGCGCCGAGCGCGGAGCTCCTGCTCGCTGCCCGCGTACTGCAAGGCATCGGTGGCGCCATCGCCGCGCCGGCCGCGCTGACCCTGCTCATGCTCACGTACCGCGAAGGTCCGGAGCGGATGAAGGCGCTCGGCTACTACAGCCTGGTCTCGTCCGGTGGCGGCAGTGTCGGTCTGGTGCTCGGCGGCATGCTGACGGAATGGGCGTCCTGGCGCTGGGGCCTGTTCGTGAACGTCCCGATCGGTATCGCGCTGGTCTTCGCCGCACGACGGGTGCTGACCGAGACCGAGCCGGAGACCGGCCGGTTCGACGTGGCCGGTGCGCTCACGTCGACGCTCGGCATCACGTCGCTCGTCTACGGCTTCATCCGGGTCGCCGAGGCAGGCTGGACATCGGCCGAAGTACTGGCCTCGTTCGCGGTCGGTGTGGTGCTGCTGGTCTCGTTCGTGCTGATCGAGCGCCGGGTCAGTCACCCGATCGTGCCGCTGCGGCTGTTCCGGTCCGCGGCCCGGTCGACGTCGTACCTGACGATGCTGCTGGTCGTCGGGACCATGTTCGGGATGTTCTTCTTCCTGACCCAGTACCTGCAAGGCGTGCTCGAGCTCAGCCCGCTGGCCGCCGGCCTGGCCTTCCTGCCGATGACCGGTCTGCTGTTCACCTCGTCGCGCGTCGTACCGCGGCTGGTGGCCCGGGTCGACGGCGCGAAGCTGATGCTGGCCGGCTCGACGCTGGTCGCACTGGGCACGGTGTGGCTGACCCGGCTGGACGCGCACAGCACCTACCTGCACGACGTGGTCGGTCCGCTGCTGCTGTTCGGCGGCGGCGCCGGGATGATCTTCATCCCGCTGGTCGGCCGGTCCATCTCCGGTGTCGCACCGGAGGACTCGGGCGCCGCGTCCGGCATGCTGAACGTGGTTCAGCAGGTCGGCGGCGCACTCGGCCTGGGCATCCTGGTCACGATCTTCGGTACGGCGAGCCGCAACTCGACCTCGGTCGTTCCTCGTGAGGTCCTGGTCGACGGCGTCCACGCAGCCTTCATCGGCTCCCTGGTGTACGCCGTACTGAGCCTGACGATGATCGTGATCAGCGTCCGGCCCTGGACCTGGTTCCGCAGCACGCCCGAGCCGGTCGAAGCGCCGGTCGTCGTGGACTCACACGTCTGAGTCAGATCGACGCGGCGCCGTCCACGACCAGCACCTGACCGTTGATGTTCGTGTTCTCCAGCAGGAGCATGCGGACGACCGGGAGCACGTCCTCCGGCTCGGTCAGGTGACCGGTCGGGGTACGGCGGACGATCTGGTCGAGCTGAGTCTGACCGAGGACCGCGGACATCTCCGAGGCGAAGAAGCCCGGAGCGACCGCGTTGGCGAGGATGCGGCCACCGAGCTCACGAGCCAGTGAGCGGGTGGCCGCGTCCATTCCGCCCTTGGTGGCCGAGTACGCGACCAGGCCGGGATAGCCGCGTTGCGCGCAGATCGAGGTGATGTTGACGATCCGGCCCTTCAGGCCCTTGGCGAGCATCCGGCGCAGGACGAACCGGGTCAGGATCAACGGCGACGTCAGGTTGGTCCGGATGATCTCGGCCAGGTGATCGGCGGAGGTGTGGACGTGCAACGAGTCCTGGCCGATCGCCGCATTGTTGACCAAGGCATCGATCGGGCCGAGCGTGACCTCGACGGCTTTGACGAAGGCCTGGCCGGCGGCCGCGTCGTTGATGTCGACAGAGCCGTAGTGCAGGTGGTCCGGATACTTCTCGCCGAGCGCCGTCAGCTCGGGCGTGACGGTCCGGGCGAACGCGGCGACCTTGAGACCGGCCGCCAGCAGGTCGGTGACGACCGCCAGGCCGAGACCGCGGGAACCACCTGACACCAGCACGACCGAGGCCGGCGGGACAAGACTGACTTCAGACATCACTCTTCAGGGTTTCCTTCTGCGGGATCTCGTCGAGGAACGTGATTCTCCGGGGTACGCCGTAGTCGGGCAGCCGGGTCGAGCACCACTGCACCAGGTCGGCGTTCGTGATCGGGCCGAGCGCGCGGTTCGGGACGATCTCGGCCACGACCATCCGGCCGACCAGTGGCGCCTTGCGCGCGAACACCCGCGCCCACGAGACACCCGGATGAGCCATCAGCACGCTGCGGACCACACCCGCCGACACCTTGGATCCGCCGACGTTGATCTCGTCGCTGTCGAGGCGGCCGACGATCAGCACGCGGTCGCCGTCGTACTCGATCCGGTCACCGGTGTGGACCGCGCCGACCAGGCCGGCGCCGTGGTGCGGCGACCGGATCACCAGCTCGCCGTCCTCGACTGTCAGCATCGGGCGCTCCGGGTCGGGCTCGCGGTCCAGCCAGGACCTGGGGAACCCGGCCTTGCCGTCGTGCACCACGATCGAGGCGCCGACCTCGGAGGACGCGTAGATCCAGGAGATCCGGGTGCTGGGGAAGATCTCCCGCAGCTGGTCGAGGATGGCCTGGTCGACCGGTTCGCCGCCGAGCGTGATCTGCTCGAGCGGCACGCCGGCCAGCGCTTCGGCGTCCCGGTAGATGGCCTGCCGCCAGAACGTCGGCGTACCCGAGGCTGCGGTGACGCCGTGTTCGGTGGCGATCGCCGGCCAGTTCTCCAGCTCGCTGGGCTCGATCACGACCAGGCCCTGGTCGGCCTGGGTCAGCGAGAGCGTGACGACCTGCCACCAGGCGTACGTGCCGGGCGAGTACGGCAGGAGCCAGGTGCGCGGTGGTTGATCGGCCGTGACGGTGGTGAGGGACTCGAGCGTGTGGCCGATGCGTTTCGGGCGGCCGGTGGAACCGGAGGTGAGCAGCCAGGCTCGGCCGGACTCCTCGACCCGCTTCAGCTTCGCCGGGGTCACTGCCCCATCGGGCAGGACGATCGCGAAGCCGGACTCGCCCAGCTCCTCGCGCATCCGCTGGTCGACGCGGGACTCGGTGGCGACCAGCAGCTCGGTGCCGTGGACCGCGTGATGCCGAAGGGCCGCGAGGGCATCGGCCCCGCTGTCGACCAGGACCGCCGCGGGCGACGGCAGCTGCGGCAACTTGTGCAGTGTCCGCCAGGTCAGGCGCTTGCCGGCGACGACCACGGTGTTGTCGTCACCGATCAGTGCGGTGGTCCGGCGGCGGCTGGTCACTGCGCCGTCACGCAGACTGGAGATGCTCGATGAAGTCCAGTACGTCGCCGACCGTAGCGATCCGGCGCAGCCCAGGGGCATCGAAGTTCAGCTCGTCGCCGAGCTCGTCCTCCACCCGGAGGGCCAGCTCGGAGAAGTCCAGCGATCGGAACCCGATCTCGCGGAGGTCCGCTGTGTCGTCGGCCGGCAATGACCGGCCCTGGGCCGTCATCACCTCACCCATCAACTCCCTGATCCGACCCCGCTGCACCGAACTCATAAACCCGAAGCCTAGCGTCCCCCTTCGGGACCGGGTCCGGGTCACCATGGCGCACCCAGGCTGTCAACCGTTTGACCATCGGACCTCCCGACGAGCCTCGAGGTCTGGGAGATTACCGAGTGTAAATGCGAAGCTCATGGTGGTAAACGGCTCACCGGCCACGAACCCGACTCGTCGGACTCATACACTTTCCCGATGATCAGACCGGGGAGGCGCCGTGCACCGGGGCGCGGCAAGCGGGCCGCGGCCTTGGCGAGCCTGCCCGTGCTGCCGCTGGCCTGGTTCGTGGCGCTGCAGGAGCATCCACCCTGGATGCCGGCGGCGTACCTCGGTTATCTCCTGGTCGTGATCGTCGTCCCGGGCACGATGTTCTGGCGCCGGCTGACCGGTGGGGTCGGGTGGTTCTCGGCGGACGTCGTCCTGGGTACTGCGTTCGGGCTGGCCGTCGAGGCGCTGGTCTACCCGATCGGGATGCTGTTCAAGATGCCGTTGGCGGCGTTGCTGATGCCGGCGCTGGCAGTCGGGATGTGGCGGGCGTTGCCGCGGCACAAGCCCGCGGAGCGGCCGACCCCATGGTGGTCGACGGCCGGCGTCATGGTCGCGGTCGGTGTCGCGGCGGCGTGGTTCGTTCGCGTCGGCTCGCAGCTCATTCCGCTCGACGGACCGCAGGCGCTGCGGCCCGACTCGGATGCGCCCCACAACCTCGCGCTGGCAGGTGAACTGACGCACCACTTCCCGCCGCGCATCCCGTACGCCGATGGCGGCTGGCTGACCAGCCACTGGGCGGCGTACGACCACATCGCGTCGGTGCACTGGATCACGAGCGCACCGCTCGACGTACTCACGCATCGGATGGTGCCGTTCGCCTGGATCCTGCTGACCGTGCTGGGCGCGGCCGCCGTCGGAATGGTGCTGACCGGTCGTGCAGTCGCCGCGCCGATCGCAGCTGGGCTCGTGGTTGCCGGTGGCGATCTGGTTGCTTGGCCATGGGCCGTTTCGGATCGAGTGTTCGCGGACGGGCCGTTCTCGCTCGGTGAGCTGACCAATCCGCCGCAGGCGTTCTCCACAGTGCTGCTGCTGCCGTTGATCGCGGTCACTGCGGTGCTGCTGCGACGTCGTACGGGAAAGACGCGGGGTGAGCTGTTCCGGCTCTTCGTCGCGGCCGGTGTGCTGATCGCCGCGCTGGCGTTGACGAAAGCGACCGCACTGCCTGTGTATGCGACCGGGCTGGCGGTTGCGTGGATCTATCTGACGGTGCGGGCGGGGCGGCTCAACCTGCGTGCTCTGGTGCTGGGCGTCGGGGTCGCGGCGGCGTACGCGTTGACGTTCTTCTTCGTACTGCGTGGCGCCGTGTCGAGTGTGCGGTTCGATCCGGGGGCGACGTTCGACAGCCTGGCGGACCGGATGGGTGGTGGCGGGTCTGCCGTTCCGGTGATCGCCGCGGTCGTGCTGGTCGGCTGGGTCATGCCGGTCGTCGGCGCGTTGCTGATCAAGCGGCGGGATCCGATGGTGGTCTTCCTGGTGGCTGGGTTCGCGTCTGCGGTGGTGGGTGCGTCGCTGTTGGCCGATCGCGGTGACACGCAGCTGTTCTTCGTGCGGACCGGGTTCGTTTTCGGGGTGCTGCTGGCGACCTGGGGGCTTGGGTCGTTGGAGCGGCGGCAGTACTGGATTGCCGCTGTCGCGCTCGCGATCGGCGTCGCAGCGATCTACTGGGGTCGCTACCGCTCGCCCAGCTCGTGCACTTCGGGGAGCTGCTTCGGTCAAGGGCTGGTTGTTGCGCTGGTGGTCGCGGCGATCGGCATCGGCGTGTTCGGGCTCGTGTTGCGCGGCTCCCGGCGTACCTGGGCTGTCATCGCGGTGGCGGTGCTGGTGGGTACGACGGTGTCGCCGACGGTGGCGTCCGTGCGCAAGTTCGCCAGCCCGCCGCTGACGTCGTACGAGTCGATCGCACCGGGCGGGATCGAGGCGGCCCGCTTCATCCGCCGGAACTCCGGGTCGGACGACCGGATCGCCACCAACGTGCACTGCCACCAGGCGCGGGCGTCGCACTGCCTGACCGGGTCCTACTGGATCGCCGGGTACGCCGAGCGACGCGTGCTCGTCGAGGGCTGGTCGTACCAGGCCCGCGCCGACGACACCTACCCGGATGCGGTCCAGGGCCCGTACTGGGACCAGGACGAACTGCAGCTGAACGACGAGGTCTTCACCAACCCCACCCGCCAGCTGATCGAGACCC
This sequence comes from Kribbella sp. NBC_00709, assembly GCF_036226565.1. Taxonomy (GTDB): domain Bacteria; phylum Actinomycetota; class Actinomycetes; order Propionibacteriales; family Kribbellaceae; genus Kribbella. Next base: position 3,514,331 of record NZ_CP108996.1, on the reverse strand, counting down.
TACGCACGAAGTACGACGTCCAGTGGCTGCTGCTCGACGACCGAGTCAGCGCACCCCCGCGGAACCTGGACAAACTCACCGAACTCAGATTCCAGCTGGGCAGTGTCCACGTCTACCAGATCTACCCGCCACCTCCCGAGAACCCGTTCCCCACCAGAACGCCGTCTCCAACAGGCAACCCCACGCAAACGCCAAGCTTCCCCACCGGCACACCGAGCTTCCCGACTGGCACGACTGGCACGCCTGGCACCCAACCCCCAGGCCAGACCCAGCCGACCCAGCCCTTCCCGACCGGCACCTTCCCCACCCAGTCCCCAACCTTCCCCACCGGCCCAGTCCCGACGCAGCTAACCACCACGCCGGGCGTCAAGAGCCCGTAGGACTCAGCGGAGCGTGATCGTCGGGATGGGGAGGCTTTGGTTGGCTAGGCGGTCCAGGGCTGTGACTGTGTAGAGGTAGGGCTTGCCGGGGGTTGCTGTGGGGTCGGTGTAGGACTGGGCGGGGCCGGTGGAGCGGACTGTGGCGATCAGGTTGCGGGCGTCGTTGTCGGGGCAGTGGTCGGCGCCGAGGAGGTCGCGGCGGTAGATCGCGTACGACGTGGTGTCCTTCGACGTCCGGGACCACTTGAGCTGTACGCCGTCTGCCGTGCGGCTGGCGTGGACCGCGTGCGCGGGGAGCGGCGGGCGGGAGTCGAGTGCGGGCATCGCGGGGATCAGCGCCGGCTTCGTGTACCAGGTGTTGTTGAGCAGGGTGGTCGCACCGAGGCGGTCCGCGCGGACGTCCTTGGCGGAGAAGTAGATGTTCCCCTTCACCTCAGGGATCGCGCTGTCGAACGCCAGGTGGTCGCTCAGCTCGGCCGGGTCGGACCAGTCCGGCGACTGTGTCGACGTACCGACCTTGTACGTCGCTTCGCCGATGTAGAGGTGGACGTGCGTACCGCGTACCTGGTCCGCCCACCACGGGACGATCTTGTTGTAGTCGGCCGCCGCGAACCCACCGGCCCAGTAGACCTGCGGGACGATGTAGTCGATCCACTCCTCGCGGACCCACTTGCGGGTGTCCGCCGCGAGGTCGTCGTACGTCTGCACGCCGGCCGTGGTGTCGGTGCCCTCCGGGTCGGTCGCCTTGTTCCGCCAGACCGCGAACGGCGAGATGCCGAACTTGATCCACGGCTTGATCGCGTGCATCTTCTGGCTCAGCTCGTGGATGAGCAGGTCGATGTTGTTCCGCCGCCAGTCCTGCAGGTTGGAGAAGCCGGCGCCGTACTGCGCGAACGTCGCGGCGTCGTCGAACGTCTGGCCGGCCACCGGGTACGGGTAGAAGTAGTCGTCGAAGTGCACACCGTCGATGTCGTAGCGCGAGACGGCGTCCATGATCGCGTCCTCGACCAGCTTGCGGGCGGCCGGGATGCCGGGGTTGTAGTACAGCTTCCCGCCGTACGAGACGACCCAGTCCGGGTGCTGGCGCGCGGGGTGTGACGGGATGAGCGCGTTGATGTCGGTGCCCATCGACAGCCGGTACGGGTTGAACCACGCGTGCAGCTCGAGGTTCCGCTTGTGCGCCTCGGCGACCGCGAACGCCAGCGGGTCGTAGCCGGGGTCGCCGCCCTGCGTGCCGGTCAGGTACTGCGACCAGGGCTCGACCTTGGACGGCCAGAACGCGTCCGCGGTCGGGCGGACCTGCAGGACGACTGCATTGTGGTGCTGCCGGACCGCGTCGTCGAGCCAGCCGATCAGCTCGGCCTGCTGCTGCGCGGCGCTCAGACCGGTCTTCGACGGCCAGTCGATGTTCACCACCGAGGAGATCCAGCTCGCCCGGAACTGCCGCAACGGCGTGTTCGCGCTGGGCGCGCACGTCTGCCGGTCGACCGGCGCGGCAGCCGCCGTACTGGTCAGTCCGCCCATCAGCAGGCCCGCTGTTACGCCCAGAACACCCATGGCTCGCCAGACTCTCATGTCACTCTCCGACCGTCGTTCAACGTGAAGTCGAAAGATGTTTACACATCCACCCGCTTGAAGAACAGCGCTCGCTGCGATGGCGCTAGGTTAGGTGCATGCTGCGCACTGCGACCGACGCCGATGTCGACACCGTCCGGCGGCTGCGGAACCAGCAGGCGAACCGCGACGTGAGCATCACCTCGCACGAGATCTCGGCGGACGAGCACGCAACGTGGTGGGCGAAGACCTCGGTCGACCCCACCCGCCGGGTCCTGATCTACGAACGGGGCGGCGAGACCGCGGGCGTCGTGAACTTCTTCGACCTCGACGGGCCGTCCGGGGCCTGGGGATTCTTCCTGGACGCGGACGGGCTGGCCGAGCGCGGCGAGACGCTGCCCGCGTGGATCGAGGTGATGCGCGAGGCCACGGCGTACGCGTTCGACGAGCTCGGCCTCGACGTACTCACCGGCGAGGTGCTCGAGCACAACGCGGTGGTCCGGCAGATGAACCGCCGCTTCCGGTTCGCCGAAGGTCCGCCGGAGGTCCGGTACGCCGACGGCCGCGAGCTCACCGTGATTCCGATCAGCCTGCGCAAGCAGGACCGTAGAACCCAGGGGAAATAGATGACCACGATCGAGATCGGCGGCGTGCAGGTCGGACCCGACCACCAGCCGTTCGTGATCGCCGAGATGTCCGGGAACCACAACGGCGACCTCGACCGGGCGCTCGACATCGTCCGCGCGGTCGCGGAGTCCGGTGCCCAGGCGCTCAAGCTGCAGACGTACACCGCGGACACGATGACGCTCGACCTCGACCTGCCGGCGTTCCGGCTGCCGGTGGAGCACGAACTGTGGAGCGAAGCGCGGTTGTACGACCTGTACGAGGAGGCGCACACGCCGTGGGCCTGGCACGAGCCGATCTTCGAGCTGGCGACGTCGCTCGGGCTGGTCGCGTTCTCGTCCGCGTTCGACCAGACCGCGATCGACTTCCTGGAGAAGCTGAACGTCCCGGCGTACAAGGTCGCGTCGAACGAGATCGGTGACCTGCCGCTGGTCCGCGGCATGGCCGAGACCGGGAAGCCGATCATCATCTCCACCGGCTCCGCGACCCTCACCGACATCGACGCCGCGGTGCGGGCCGCGCGGTCGACCGGGAACGAACAGATCATCGTGCTGTCGTGTACGGCGAGCTACCCGGCCCCGCCGGAGCAGTCCAACCTGCGCGGGATCCCGGTCCTGCGGGACGCGCTCGGCGTACAGGTCGGCCTGTCCGACCACACGATGGGCATCGGCGCCGCCGTGGCCGCTGTCGCGCTCGGAGCGACCGTAATCGAGAAGCACGTCACGCTGAAGCGCGTCGACGGCGGGGTCGACTCGGCATTCTCACTGGAGCCGTGGGAGCTGGAGCTGCTCGTCGAGAGCACTCGTGTTGCTCAGCTGTCTCTGGGCAAACCGGTCATCGGCCCCAAACAAGCCGAAGAGAACGTCCTGCGCTTCCGCCGCTCCCTCTTCGTCACCCGCGACGTCCAACCCGGCGACCCCATCACCGCCGAGAACGTCCGCTCCATCCGCCCCGCCGGCGGCCTCGCCCCCGACGTGTTCAAGCAGGTAGAAGGCCGCCCCTTCCGCACCGCCACCAAAGCCGGCACCCCCCTGACGTGGGACCTGCTCTAGCTCATCGGGGTCAGGGACTTGAGGCCGTCTCGGGTCTTTGCAGCGAAAGCGAGGAAGGCGGGTTCGGGGTTGATGAAGGCGTCCAGGCGGATCAGCACGACGTACGTCGGGGTGCGGTACTGGAGGGTGCGCTCGGTGTAGGTCTGGGGGCCGACCGGGTAGGTGCGGACGATGTAGCGGGCACGGACGCCGAAGCCTGGTAGGGGGCGCTCGACCACCGAGGCGCGCTCTTTGCCGTCGATGAGGATGTGGGCGCACTCGGGCGGCGGCGGCCGGCGCTGGTCGAGGAGTCGGTCGCCGAGCGCGCCGGCCAGCTCGGTGATGCTGGCGCTCACGAACGGCCGCTCGTTGCCGATCCCCTGGCCGAGGCGGGCGGTCGCCACGGCCGAGGGTGTGGTCGGCGCGATGAAGTCGCCGGGCACACCGGGGACGCCCAGGTAGCGGATCACGTCCCGGCAGATCGCCGGCTCGACCTTCCAGACGGCCATCGGGTCCGGCCGCCGGGTCACGTCGGACCCCGGCGGGTAGATGTAGTTCGACTTCTCGAGCTTGTGCGTCCCGTACGTCGACGGAAGCGCCAGCTGTAGATCGTTGACGCTGTACCGGAATGTCGCCGGCGTCGGGGTGGACGTGGCCCGCGGGACCGTGGTGAACACCGAAGGCGCCGTGGCGGCCGGGGTCGCGGGAGGTGCGGTGTGATCGGTTGGCCGATCGGGCGTCGTGCAGCCGCCGAGTGCCAGCGCCAGACAGCCGGCCACAGGTGCCCACCGGATCATTGCGGTCCCTCCCCCTGGGATCATGTTCTGTCTGATGCATGGTACGCAGGGAAGGTTCGGGACTTGACCGAGTACTTGTTGTTTCCGGGGCGGCATCATGTGCTGACCCGGTTTCAGGCGGAGTTTCTGCGGGCGTTCGCGGACCGGACCGTGGTGTGGGCGGTGACGTCGGCGAATCATCGGACGACGAAGCGCAATCCGGTCGGGTTCGATCGGCGCGAGGCGGCGATCGAGCGGTTCAGTGTCGCCACCGGGATCCGGTCGTTGGTGGTCGGCGTGGTGGACACCCCGCCGACGGACGACTTCGCCGAGGTGACGGTGAAGGCGATCGAGGCCGGGACCGATGACCTTGTCCGATTGACCCCGGCGAACACGGTGGTCGCCTGCTCGACGCCGGAGGTGAGCAAGCTGTACGAACAGCTCGGGTACACCGTGATCGGGGTCGAGCCTGAAGGCGTCGCGCGCCCGTGGGACGTTCTGCTGATGATTGCCGCGGGCAATGATCAGTGGAAGGAACTGGCGCACCCGGCGACCGTGGACGTCTTCGAGCGGTACGCCTTGGACGCGCACGTCGCGCGGTGCGTGAACGACCCGGTGGTCGGCGACGACGGCGGGCTCACCACGACCCGCGACTACAAGACGTATGCCGACGCGTTCGAAACGGCCGCGGACCGGAAATGGCAACAGATCAAGGGTTTTGTCCGCCCCGGCCGGATTCTCGACATCGGTTGCGCCACCGGCGCGACGCTGCAATTGATCGACGCCGATCCACGCTTTCACGAGTCGGATCTGATCGGTGTCGAGGTCGCCCGGCATTTGTACGCCGAATGCGTGCACAAGAAAGAGCAGGGCCATTTCACCAACCCGAACGTGTACTTCTACCAGCGCAACATGCTCGGCTCGGCCGTGTTCCCAGCGCGATCGATCGACACCACGCTGACCCTCGCACTCACCCACGAGATCTGGTCGTACGCCGACGGTTCGCGCTCCGGCACCGTCCAGCGATTCGCCGACGCGCTCTTCGCGCACACGGCGCCACATGGCGTGTGGATCAACTCCGACGTCTGCGGTCCCGACGAGCCCGACCGTCCCGTCGTGCTGCGGCTGGACGACAGCGACGGCGAGAACCCGGCCGACGTCACGGAGCTCGAGACGCTCGACGACCCGGCAGCGTACATCACCAGACTGTCCACGCGGGCGCGGTTCTTCCAGTTCGCCCACGACTTCCGGCGGAACGCGAAGGTCCCGTTCGAGTACGACGTACGCCACGATGGACTCGTACTCCGGCTGGCCGACGCGATGGACTTCCTCACCCGGAAGGACTACGTCGACAACTGGCTGAGCGAGACCCACGAACAGTTCTGCGGCCTGAACTTCGCCGGCTGGTCCGCGGTCGCCGAACGCGCCGGCTTCACCATCGACCCCGCATCGAACGCCTGGCGCAACGATTGGGTGATCGACAACCGCATCGCCCCGGTCGCATCGATCACATCCTCCAACGGCGACCCCGTCGACTGGCCGGTCACCCACCAACTACTCGTGGCGCGGCGCTAAGTCACCTCGAGGTGAAGGGTGCCAGCCAGGGGGCGTACGGCGAAGGTGTGGCGAGCGCGCGTGATCGTCAACGGCAGTCGGCTGGACAGGAACGGCTCGCACTGGACCGCGTGCGACGTACCGTCCGGCGCGGTGGCGAAGAGGATCCACTCCGCCGGTTCCAAGGAGGCCATCTCCACGACAGCCGCCCAGCCGTCGTCGGAGACGGTACGCCGGCACGCGACGTCGACGTGGTCGTCGGAGTCGGGCAGATACCGGCGCCAGCTGAACTCGACGTCACTCCAGTCGGGGCCCCGTACAACCAACATGTTGCCAGCGGCAACGGCAGCAGTGGCGGTCATCCGGATCGGGGACTCGTGCAGGTTCACGTAGCCACCGGTCGACCGGGTCAGCATCACCACGCGACCGCCCTCGGCGTGTGAGACCAGCCGGTCGCCCGCCGTCCACAACAGCACCTGCTCACGGCCGTCCGGTCCACGCATCCGGAACGCCCGGGTCGTCCGCTGGCTGAACGGATCGTCCGGATTGACCTCCTCGAGCATCGGCCGGATCGGCAACCGAGCGGTGAAGTCGCGACCGTGAACCTCCAGCGGCAGCTCCTCCTCGCCACCCGACAGCGGCCGGCTGACGAACAGCGACGGCTCGTCGAACGCCGACCGCCCGTGCAGCACCAACGCATCGGGCGTCTGCTCGACCGAGGTCAGCCGGCACGGATCCGACAAGCGCCGTACGGCGAAGGCCCCGTCCTTGCCCGGACCCGGTTGAACCCAGCTCGTCCCGTCGATCCACATCCCCGGCGGCCATCCCGGACTGCCCGCCTTCTGCCCACGCAGCAGGTCCCGCCGACGGATCCCACCGACGCGCATCCGTACGTCGAAGTGCGACGGACCTGCCGGGCAGTTGGCGAGCAGCTCCCGGCTGACGCGGACCTCGAACCCGACGAGGCTGTCCTCGCCGCGGAGGTCGGTCGCCGGAAACCGCCGTACCGGAAGGCGATAGTGCCTGCCGGCGATCACCAGACCGATCCGGAGAGTCGACGGCTTGGACTGGAGGTGGCGGATCTCGGCAGTGCCCCGAATCGACAGGTCGCCGTCGATCCAGGTCACTTCGCGGATACTCGTCGCCAGCGTGAGATCGGTCTTGTCGAGCGGCAGCAGCTCCTCGGCCGCGCCCGGGTCGAGGACGACCGCGCGCAGCAGCTCCACGTCGCCGGTACGGAGCGCCTCGAACTGGAGCTGAGCGACGCGCGGCGCCGTCTCGAGTACGGCGTCGTCCAGCCGGCCCAGGAGTTCGGTCGTGAGCTCGACGAGGTGCTGCTCTTCCACCGGCGGGACCGTACCGAAGGCCGACAGGACCGCGTGCAGGTCGATCTGGCGGAAGTGTGCGTGCACCCGGTGCCGGATCTCCGGCAGCGCGTCCTCGACCTCGTCCAGCACCAGGCCGGCCGAGACGACACGGTCGCGGAGGTTCGCGAGCTGGAACTTCTGCTGCGTGATCGAGTCACCCGACTCACGCTCGCGCCAGAAGTACACCGGCGCCGCGATCGTGTCGACAGTCACCGCGTCGAGGTGCGCCTTGAGGGTGACCGGGTAGTCCTCGTACCGGATCGCCGGGAAGCGGTGCGCGTACTCGTCCCAGAACGACCGGCGGTAGACCTTGTTCCACACCATCCGGTCGAGCACGAGCTGCGGCGTCTCGGAGATGTGCGTGGCCAGCCGGTCCTCGGTGAACGTCTGCGCGTGCAGCCACGACGGCCGTACGCCGTAACCGTTGTTGAACCGCCGTGCGTTGCCGGCAGCGAAGTCCGAACCGGTCCGGTCGAGCGCCTTGATCAGCAGCCCGAACCCGTGCCGGGTGACCAGGTCGTCGCTGTCGACGAACGTGATGTACTCCCCGGTCGCGTGCTCCACGCCGGTGTTGCGCGCCGGACCGAGTCCGGCGTTGTCCTGCTCGACGATCCGGAACCGCGGGTCGCGGGCGCACATCTCCTTAGCGATCACGGCGCTGTCGTCCGGCGATCCGTCGTCGACCAGGATCGCCTCGAAGTCGCGCCAGGTCTGCCGCGCGATCGAGTCGAGGCAGTCGCCGATGTACGCGCCGACGTTGTAGAACGGCACCACCACGCTCAGACGCGGTGCGGTCATCGCTTCCGGATCCGGCGGGCGAGCTTGCGGGCGACGGTCTTCGGCTTGCGCACCTGGGCGGCGTGGAAGATCACCCGCGAGACGGCGTACGTGCGGGAGCCGCGGATCCGATCGTGCGCCGTGGTCAGCTTCTGCAGCTGGCCGCGGAGCTCGCGGATGCGGTTCTCGCGCGTCTTCATCGCCTTGTTGCGGAAGCCGAGCGTGCGCTCGAGGCCGTAGACGTGACCCTTGAGCTCGAACAGCTCCTGCTGGGCTTCCTCAGCCGCTGCCAGGGTTGTGCGTACGTCGACGGTGCCGGCGCGGGTTTCGAGTACGACGTCGAGCGCCGCCGCGAGGTCCTTGCCGCGAGCAACTTGTTGGGCGGTCGCCGCTACGGTGTCCGGTGAGGTCGCCTGGAGTTGTTCGGGCGGCTCGATCCCGGACATCCCGAGCCACGCGGATACCAGGTCGTCACCGAGCATCCACGGCGGCCAGGGGTGCCGGCGGTGCTGCCCGAGCAGACGGTCGTGGAACCGGACCCAGGCAGCTGCGAGCAGATCGTCCTTCTCCACACGCTCCTGGGCCACCCACGGCGACACCCCGTACGCGAAGGATTCGCCGTCGAAGACGATGTCGTCCCAACGGACGATCACGCGGGAGTCGGTCACCCACTCCCCGAGGTCGGCAGCCAGCTTCCGGAAGGCAGGCACGTCCTCGGCGGCAGCAAGCCGGAACAGCACCGTCTCGACCGAGACACCCGAGGGGACGGTGGTGGGGACAACCGAGGGATCGAAGGAGAGTGGCCCGTCGGGAGCGGACGAGGGTGCGGCGGCTGGGCCGATGGTGCTTGTGGTGTCCCAGCCGGTGAGGTTCTGGTCGGCGGTGAGGACCGCTTGGGCGGTCTGCGCGTAGACGTCGTGCGTGGCGCCGGCTCCGGCGATTGCCAGCCAGCCGGTGGGGATCGAGCCCAGGAGACCGGCTCGGGCGGCCGAGTCGACTCCTTCGGCGGCGGGTGACAGGAGCGGCGCGTCGTCGGACTCCAGAGCGGCAACTGCCAGGCGGGTGGGGAGTTCGCCGGGGCGGGAGGCGGCGGCTACGTCGGCGCGAATGAAGGTGCGGGAGGCGAAGTCGGCGTACACCTCCGCTCGCCACGGCAGGGCGGCTTTCAGTTGGTCGACGGAGACCGGGCGGGTGGGATCGTCGTGGAGCGGGCGCCACTCGTCGTCGCCGTGGCGTTCGTCCGCGGGTCGGCTGTCCAGCAGGTTCAGCAGGGAGAACTCGTTCTCGACAGCCAGTACGACGACCGCGTCCGGTGCGGCGAGGTGAGACAGCGCGGCGAGCCGCTCGGTCCAGGACAGGTCGGCGCTGTCGTACCCGAGCACCCGGTCGAGACCATCCGTCGCGATGATCACGTCGTACGGCTCGCCCTGCAGCCCGTCCAGCGCGCCGGCGATCACCTGCAGGCACGGGCCGAAGTCCTCGCCCAGTTGCTGCGCGTCCGCGACCGAGCGGACCAGGATCGTCACGTCGGCGGAGTGCGCCAGCACGGACTCGATCTGCTGCGGTGCGTGCGGTCCGAGGATCAGCGTCCGCCGGTTGGCCGGGACGACATCGGTCAGCAACGCCGCGAGCGCCGGCCGCGCCGTCGTGTGATCGGTCCACGGCTGCATCTCGCCCCGGACCACCTGCAGCTCAGAGGGCGCAGGGTCCCCAGATGCCCTCTTAGACACGGTCTCTCCAATCGAACAGGGTTCGCAGTTCTGCGGGCGGCATCATCCAGGGCTTGCCGAGCTCGAGGTCGGTGGTGGCGCGCGCGGCCTCGGGGTCGATCGACTTGCCGAGCATCTCGGGCCACAGCCGTTCGATCCGGCTCTGCCCACCGAACAACGGGTTCTCGCCTTCCATCTCCATCGGGTCGCCGTACACCGCCGGTTCGCAACCGGCCGCGACGCCGTAGAAGATCGCGGTCGACAGCCGGTTGGCCGCGACCCGCTTGTGCTTGCGCAGTTCGGCGAGCTGCTTGAACAGGAACCGCCGGTCGGTCCCCTCGTACGAGAACCCGCGCCGCCCGAACGACACCACCCGGAACCCGGCGTCCTCGTAGAACCCGCGCACCTCGGGCCGGTCGTACTCCGTGTAGTACAGGCTGAACGTCACCGGGCCGGGCTCGGTCTCGCGGATCTCGTCGATCAGCCGCCGGTGGTCGCCGTGGATCTTGCCGCCCTCCCACCCGTGGAACAGGAACCAGAGCGTGCCCTCGCGCTCGACGGGCTCCTCCTTCTCCGGCTCGAGCTCCATCAGGTAAAGGAACGGCGCACCGATGCTGTGGTAGTTCCGCCGGCCGAGCGCGTGCCCGCGACGGCGCGGCGCATCGCTCCAGGTGAACCGCCAGGCGCCGTCGTAGAACTCGTGCACCGGGTTCCAGCCGCAGCCGATGTTCCAGCCGTGCTGCAGGTACCCCCGCAGCCGCGGCGGGTGATCGAAGTCGAACCCGGCGTACCGCGACAGGATGTGCGTCTGACCGTAGTAATGGTTGTGATGATGCATCAGCGCACCTCGACGTGCAGAGTGCCGGCATGGGGTCGGACGGCGAGCGCGTGCGTCCCGTGTGTAATTGCCAGCGGCAACTGGCTGCACAGGAAGGGCTCGCACTGTACGGCGCGCGCCGTACCGTCTGGGGAGGTCGCGAACAAGATCCAGTCGGCCAACGAGGCCAGCGGGTCGACCGAGACCTTCACCGCGGTCACCGGGATCAACGAGTCCAACTCGACCGCAGCCGACCAGCCATCGGCACCCGCGGTACGACGGCAGGGGACGTCCAGGTGGTCGTCGGAGTCGGCCAGGTACCGCCGCCAGCTGAAGGTGACGTCGCCGTCCTCCGCGCCGCGAACGACCAACATGTCGCCGTCAGCAACGGCTTGGGTCGCGGTCGTCCGGATCGGCGACTCGTGCAGGTTCACATATCCGCCGGTCGAGCGGGTCAACGTGACGACTCGATCGTCCACGACCTGCGAGACGGCCGAGTCGCCCGCCGTCCACAGCAGCACGCGCTGCTGCCGGTCCGGACCGTGCACCCGGAACACACGGGTCGTCCGCTGACCGAAGGGATCGTCGTGGTTCGCCGCCGCGAGGATGTCCCGGATCGGCAGCCGGGCGGTGAAATCACGCCCGTCGACCTCCAGCGGAACCTCTTCCTCACCACCGACGACGGGCCGGCTGAGGTGCAGCTCCGGCTCGTCGAACGACGCCCGGCCGTGCAGCACCAGCTCGTCGGCCGTCGTCTCGACCGCGGTCAACCGGCACGGGTCCGTCAGCCGCCGCAACGAGAACCAGCCGTACTTGCCCGGACCGGGCTGGATCCAGTTCGTCTCGTCGATCCACGCCCCCGGCGCCCACCCAGGGCTCCCCGGTCCTTGACCACCGAGCATGCCCTTCCGGTCCCGCCGCCCCGAACGCATCCGCACCTCGAAGTGCGCGGGTGCACCCGTGCATCGACCGAGCAGCTCCCGATCCAGCAGTACCTCGAATCCGACGAGCGACTTGTCCCCGTGCAGGTCCAGGGCGGCGTACCGGCGTACCTCGAGGGGATGTGACGTGTCGTCGACGACCAGCGCGACCTGGAGGTCCGACGACCGGTCGGTCTCCAGGTGGCGGATCTCCGCGGTGCCCCTGACCGACAGCTTGCCGTCGACCCAGACGACCTCGCGCACGCTCGTGGCGAGGGTCAGGTCCTGCTCGCGCAGTCCGTACAGCGCCCGCGGCACGACGGACTCGCCCTGACCCGGGTAGTTGTAGTCGAGCTGCCGCGACCGCTTGCCGCGCGGAACGGCCCGGGCGCCGCCGCGAAGCCCGCCGGAGTTGCGGAAGACCGCGAGCCGGCGGAGCAGGTCGACGTCACCGGCACGGAGGGCCGCGTGCTGGATCCGGTCGTACCTGTGAGTGGCCGCGAGTACGTCGTCGTCGAGCCGGTCGACCAGCTCGCGGGACAGGTCGACCAGGTGCTGCTCCTCCTCGACCGGGACGGTGCCGAACGCGGACATCAGCGTCAGTACATCGATCTGCGCCAGGTGCGCGTGCGTGCGCAGGCGGACCACCGGTACAGCGTCCTCGACCAGGTCGATCACCATCCCGGCCGAGGTGACCCGGTCCCGGATGTTGCCGAGCTGGAACTTCTGCTGGGTGATCGACTCGCCGGACTCCCGCTCGCGCCAGTAGTAGACGGCCTGCGTGATCGTGTCGACCGTGACCGCGTCCAGGTGCGCCTTGAGCGCGACCGGGTAGTCCTCGTACCGGATCGGGGGGAACGTGTAGCCGTACTCGGTCCAGAACGACCGGCGGTAGACCTTGTTCCAGAGCATCCGGTCCAGGACCAGGTCGGGGAACTCCGTCACGTGCGTGGCGTGCCGGACCCGGGCGAACGGCTGTTTGTGCAGCCACGAGGGCCGGACGCCGAAGCTGTTGTTGAACCGCCGGGCGTTGCCGCCGGCGAAGTCTGAACCGGTTCGGTCCAGGGTCCGGACCAGGGCCGCGAACCCGTACCGCGACACCAGGTCGTCACCGTCGACGAACGCCAGGTACTCACCGGTCGCCTCGCTGATCCCTCGATCGCGGGCGGGACCGGGACCGGCGTTGTCCTGCTGGATCAACCGGAACCGCGGGTCCCGGGCGCAGAACTCCTTGGCGACGACAGCGCTGTCGTCGGGGGAACCGTCGTCGACCAGGATCGCCTCGAAGTCGGTCCAGGCCTGCCGGGCGATCGAATCCAGGCAGTCGCCGAGGTACTCGCCGACGCCGTAGAAGGGCACCACCACGCTCAGCCGCGGCGTCACTCCGGTGTTTCCTCCCTCGACAGCGGTACGTGGGCCCCCAGGGCACTACGTAGCGGCAACGAGGTGAACGGTCACGAGGTTATGCACGGGTTCGAACCCGTAACGGGCCCAGATGCGCTGGATGCCGGTTTGGTGGCCTTGCGTCGAGACGACCAGCCGCCGGGACGTGCAGGCGTCCTCGATCGCGGCCAGCAGGTGACCGTACCGTCCGCGGCCCTGCTCGGCCGGTACGACGCCGGCCAACTGGATCTCGGTCCACGAGCGCTGCTGGTCGATCGCCGCCAGCGCGAGCACCCGCCGGTCCGGACCACGCAGTACGACGGCGCCTGCGTCGGCGATCCGCCGCCGGGCCCACTCCTGCCGGCCGGCCAGGGCCAGCGTGCGATCGAAGACCGGATTGGAGCAGTAGTGGTTGCCGGAGTCGCCGAAGACGTCCGCGACCAGGTCGTCCAGTAGTTCCTCGTCGGCCAACGGCTCGAGCTGCGCGCTGAATCCGGCCAGCGGCGCGGGCCGCCGGCCTTTGCCGGTCGGCAACGACCAGTAGACGACGGTGTCGGCGAGCAGCGCCTGCCGCGGGCCGTCGGACAGGGCGGCGAACCAAGTGGTCTCGCGGGCCGGGTAGCGCAGTACGACGACGTCGGCGGTCGACCGCTCGACGGCGCCCAGCACCTCGGCGAGCGGCGTACCGGCGGAAGCGGAGACAGACATCCGGTCGATCGAGACGCCGAATCGCTTCGCCGCGTCAACGGACGGCCGGATGGTCAATTCACCGGCCTCGAGCGCGTCGTACCAACTCATAGGGCGTCGAGCTTAAGGCATCCCGGTGGCCGCGTGGTGACCACCCGTGAATCGCCGGGCACGCTCCGGGACGGATTTCACATTAGTGTTACGACATGCGCGCGAGAGCGAGGCGGCGGGGGCCGCGTACTGCGGGGCCTTCCCTTTCCGGTCTGGTCGCCGGGCTCGCCGTCGTGCTGCTGGCGGTCGTCCTGCTCGCGCTGCATGCGACGTTCTTCGAGCTCGTCCGGTTCGTGCTGTTCACCGGGGTCGCGGTCACGCTGCCCGGGTTCGCGCTGTGGCGGCTGGTCGGCGGGTACAGGCGCAACCTCGTCGAGGACCTGTCCGCGGGGTTCGCGGTCGGGACGGCCGGGCAGGTTCTGGTCTACCTGGCCAGTGCGTCGATCGGTCTGCAGGCGTGGTCATGGGTGTGGGCGCCGGTCGTGCTGGTGGTCGCGTTCGTGGACAGCGACGCTCGGGCGCGGGTCTGGCGGCGGGTCGAGCGGCCGTTGCGCCCGCTGCAGGCCTGGTTGCTCGCGGCGTCGACCGCGGTCGTGCTGCTGATCGTGTACCGGCGCGGTCCGGGTCAGTTCCTCCCGGCGTACACCGATCCGCTGCGCGCCTACCCCGATCTGGCCTTCCAGCAGGCGCTGGCCGCGAGCGCGAAGTACGACGTACCGATCGCGACGTTGTGGCTCGGCGGGGAGCCGATGAAGTACCACACGTTCTTCCACCAGGCGACGGCCGCGACGCAGTGGGGGACGCGGATCGACCTGACCGATCTGATCCACTCGCTGACCTGGCTGCCGCTGTTCCTGGCCGGCTGCGGGATGGTGTTCGCGCTGACCACCCGGCTGGCGCCGACCGCGGAGTCGGGCGCCACCTGGGCCGGACCGCTCGCCGTGTTCATCGCCGGCCTCGGTGGTGCCGTGCAGCCGTTGGCCGGGACCGGGCTCGGCGGGATCTCGACCGCCGTAGCGGCGTACCTGAGTCCGACACAGAACCTCGGGGTCTTGATCGCGCTGGCCCTCTGCGTGGTGGCGGTGGACCTCTTGCGATCCAACGGCCGGCCGCGGAGCCGGTGGGTGTTGCTGGTGCTGCTCGCGCTGGTCGCGGCCGGGGCGAAGTCGACGATCCTGCCGCTGGTGGGGGCCGGGTTCGCCTTCGCGTTCCTGCAGCTGGGGCTGGCGAAACGGAATACCCGGCCCGCGTTCCTCGGCGGGCTGCTGTCGCTGGTGGTGTTCGTGGCGGCGTTGATCACGATCTTCGGCGGCAGTACCTGGGGGACGGAGATCAAGCCGTTCGAGACGTTCGTCCAGCTGGCGCCGTACCCGATGCTGACGTCGAACCCGCATGCGCAATTGTTGTCAGGGGCAACGACTCTGCTCAGCTGGACGCTGGCCGCGTCCGGGTTGTTCTTCCTCGGCCGGAGGTGGCGGGACACCGGAGCGGTATTCCTGGCCGGCGTTGTGGTCGCCGGGTTGCTGGGGACGTTGCTGACGACACAGTCGGGAGTAAGCCAGCTCTACTTCCTGCGTACGGCGTTCCCTGTTGCCGCCGTACTCGCGGCCGTCGGGCTGGCGAATCTGGTCGGGCGACTCGGCGATCGGCGGGCCGTGGTGCTCGTGGGTGCGTCCGGGCTGCTCGGTCTGGTGGCGATGGCGATCGCTCGGTCGCAGTCCGCCGACCTGCGCGGCATCAAGGGACCGTGGATGTGGACGGTCGCCGCCGTGCTGGCGGTCGCGGTGCTGGTGGCGGTTGTCTGGAAGTTGGCGCGGCGGCCAGGCAACTTCTTCGTCGCGTTGCTCGGTGGTGCGGTGGCGGCGTGCATGATCGGCGCGGCGCTGGTGCCGCTGCAGGCGTTCGTGTCGGACAAGGCGTCGAATCTGGTCTTCGCGCATCCGTTCCGCGGCGGTGCGACGGCAGCGGAGGCAGGCGCCGCGCAGTGGCTCCAGCGGAACAGCACACCCGGCGATCTGGTCGCGACCAACGCGCACTGCATCATCCAACGCAACGGCCTCTGCGACAGCCGGCACTTCTGGCTGGCCGCCCTGTCCGAGCGGCCCGTCCTCATCGAGGGCTGGTCGTACTCCAACCAGGCCAACCGGATCGCCCTCACCACCGGCGACAACCCGAGCCTGATCCCGTACTGGGACAGCAGCGAGCTGGCCGCCAACGACGCCGCCTTCAAGTCGCCGACCCCTGCCTCGATCGAGCGGCTACGCCAGGCCGGCGTTCGCTGGCTGTACGCCGACAACCGCGCCGGCGGCGTATCCCCCGCGCTCCGCAACTACGTCCGCCTCCGCCACGCCACCCTGGACGCGACGATCTACGAGCTCAGATGAGCTGAAGAAGGGCGTCAGCCACTCGCTCGCGCCCTCTGCCGTCGACCAACGCCCACCCTGCGCTCGCCAACCGGCCTCGCTCAGCCGGGTCGGTGAGCAGCCGCTTGAGCGTCGGGATCACCGAGGAGTCGTTGGATTTCAGCTCGCTGAGCACGCCGAGTCCGGCCGCCGCACCGGTGCCGACAGCACGCTCGTACCCCATGACCTGGTTGTCGACCACACACACGAGACCGGTCGTGGCCCCGAGACAGAGCAGTTCCCAGGTCGACGTACCCGACGCACTGATGGTCAGGTCGGCGCCACGGACCTCGGCAGCCAGCTGATTGGTCGGACCGATGATCTGGAGGTGCTGGTGCGGTTGCAGCTCGACGGCGGCGAGCTGTGCGGCGAGTTCGGGACCGGGCGCGACCACGGTGGCCTCGAACGGCAGACCGGTCGCCGCTAGCGCGCGGGCGACATACGGGCCGGCGCCGAAGGCATCTGTGCCACCGAAGAACGCGAACACCTTCGGTACTGCGGTCGGCCGCGCTGTCGGTGGCTCGGCGGGACGGTGGTCGAGGATCTCGTCGCGGATCATCACGTACGGCAGGCCCGCCAGCCGGACCGAGTCCTGCGGCAGCATCGGCTCGTCGAGCTCGGCAGCGAGGTTCTGGTCGACCAGCACGTCCGCCTCGGCGCCACGGAAGTCACCGTCGACGATCGCCAGCGTGGAAAAACCGGCCGCGCGGACAGCCGGGTAGACGGACGGATCCAGGTCGTAGGAGTCGAAGACGACCGCGTCGAGATCGAGCCGCTCGAAGACCTCGACGTGCTCGGCGGGCGTCCGGACGGCAGGCTGTACGTCGATTCCGCGCGCCGCGACCTGGTCGGCGGCCCACGGCACGGTGTGCGCGTCGCAGACGAAGACCAGTTCGACGCCGCGGCGGCGTACCTCCTCGGCGAGCGCCAGGCAACGCATCACGTGCCCGATGCCCCGAGCGGGCCCCACATCACATCGCACCCCGACACGCTTCACGTCCCAGACCGTATCGGCTGGCGAACGTTTGATCACATGATGCTGAGACGGTGGATTGAGGACACAGCTCATGGGGCAGCTATTGTTTCGAAGTCCGTACCGCGTGTGTGCGGTTCGGAACTGTCCGTCAGAAGGGTCCCGCTCGCGTGTCAATCCTCACCGGCTCAGACATCCTCGTCACCGGCGGCACCGGGTCGTTCGGCCGGACCTTCGTCCGGCACGCGCTGGACCAGCTGAATCCGCGCCGCATCATCGTCTTCAGCCGCGACGAGCTGAAGCAGTGGGAGGTCCGCCAGCTGTTCGGCGACGACCCGCGGCTGCGGTTCTTCCTCGGCGACGTGCGGGACCGGTCGCGGTTGCTGCGGGCGATGCACCGGGTCGACTACGTCGTCCACGCCGCCGCGCTGAAGCAGGTGGACAGCGGCGAGTACAACCCGTGGGAGTTCGTCCAGACCAACGTGATCGGCTCGCAGAACGTGATCGAGGCGGCCATCGACTGCGGCGTGAAGCGGGTCGTCGCGCTGTCCACCGACAAGGCATCCAGCCCGATCAACCTGTACGGCGCGACCAAGCTGACCGCGGACAAACTGTTCATCAACGGCAACCACTACGCGGCGGCGTACGAGACCCGCTTCAGCGTGGTGCGGTACGGCAACGTGATGGGCAGCCGCGGCTCGATCATCCCGAAGTTCCGCGCGCTGCACGCGGCCGGGCAGTCGCTGCCGATCACCGACCTGCGCTGCACCCGGTTCCTGATCACGCTGCCGGAGGCGGTCGAGTTCGTGGTCGACTCGTTCGACCTGATGACCGGCGGCGAGCTGTACGTGCCGCGGATCCCGTCGATGAAGGTGACCGACCTCGCCGAGGCGATCGCGCCCGGCGCGACCATGCACGACGTCGGTCTGCGCCCGGGCGAGAAGCTGCACGAGGAGATGATCAGCCCGGAGGAAGGCCGCCGCGCGCTGTCCCTCGGCAACCGCTTCGTGCTGCAGCCCGACCTCGCCACCTGGGGCTACCAGCCGCCCGCCGACGGCCGGCCGGTCGCGGGCGACTTCCACTACGCCTCCGACACGAACGACCAGTGGTACTCGATCGAGGAGATCCGCAAGATCCTCGAGAGCGACGACTGACCGTGCTTCCGTACGGACGCCAGTCGATCTCGGAGGAGGACATCGCGGCGGTCACCGCGGTACTGCGGGGTGACTGGCTCACGACGGGACCGGCGGTCACTGCCTTCGAGCAGGCGGTGTCGGAGCTGGCCGGTGGACATCGCGCGGTGAGCTGTACTTCGGGCACGGCGGCACTGCACATCGCGTACGCCGCTCTGGGCGTCGGACCGGGCGACGAAGTCATCACCACCCCGATGACCTTCGTGGCCACCGCGTCCTGCGCCGCGATGCTCGGCGCCAAGATCGTTTTCGCCGACATCGACTACGACACCGGCCTGATCGACCCGCAGGCTGTCGAAGCTGCCCTCACCGAGCAGTCCAGGGTCATCGCCGCAGTCGACTATGCCGGCCAATCCGCCGACTACACCGCGCTGCAATCGTTGGCAGACCGGGTCGGTGCACGAACGCTCGCCGACGCCGCCCACTCGGTCGGGGGCTCGGCTGACGGCCGACCCATCGGCGACCTCGCTGACGTCACCACCATGTCGTTCTTCCCGACCAAGAACCTCACCACGGGCGAGGGCGGCGCGGTCATCTGCAAGGACCCCGCGGTTGCGCAGCACGCCCACGAGTTCCATTTCATCGGCCTGGTCCGCGACTCGTCCCGCTTCGAGCTCACCGAAGAAGGCCCCTGGCACCAAGAGGTCCACGAGTACGGCGTGAACTACCGCCTCACCGATCTCGGCGCAGCGCTCGGGCTCTCCCAGCTGCGGCGGCTCGCGGAGTTCAAGCGCCGCCGTACCGAGATCACTGCGCGCTACAACGAGGCCTTCGCCGGGGTGGATGGTCTGCGGACGCCGGTGCAGCGGGCCGGGGTCGATCCGATGTGGCACCTGTACCCGATCCGCATCCTCGACGGGCGGCGGCGCGAGATCTTCGAGCGGATGCGCGCCGCGGGGATCGGCGTACAGGTCAACTACATCCCGGTCTACTGGCACCCGGTCTTCGCCCACCAGGGGCACCAACGCGGCCTCTGCCCGAACGCCGAGCGCTACTACGCCGAAGAACTGTCCCTCCCCCTCTTCCCGGACCTCACCGACAGCGACGTCGACCGGGTGATCGAGACCCTTTTGACCCTGGTTGGTTAACGTGATTGATGTGACCCGGTCGACCCTGATCGGCGGCGAGATGCTCAACTGGTCGGATCTGCACCCGGGCGATGCCCGTCCTGCGGTTGCCGGACCCGCAGCGACAGCACTCCTGGCCGCCGTCCTTCAGCCTGACGACAGCGTTCTGATGGCCGGCCCGCACGCCGGCCAGCTGATCACGGCTGCCGTCGCGCAGGTCACGTCGGTCGATCTCCTGCTCCGCTCGGCGCCCGACGCGGAAGAGCTCGCCGAGTTGCTGGACGACGCCAAGGGGCAGGTCTTCTGCGGCTCGGTCGATCGTTGGGTAGTGGATGAAACGTACGACGTCATCGTCGCGTTGGACGGGTTGGAACGGTTGGGCGGACCCGATACGGCGAACTTCCCGTGGGCACAGGCGCTGGATCGGCTACGGGCGCGGCTGCGGCCGGGCGGGCGGCTGCTCCTCGGTGCCACGAACTCCTTCGGATTCGAGCGACTGATTCAGCCGGACATCGCCGCGGCACTCCCGCGCGACGAGGACTGGGCCCGGGACGTCGCGGACCGCGCTCCGGCGGGCCTCAAGCCCCTCCTCTCTGCGCTCGGCACCGCCGACCTGCAGACCTTTGCTGTCTTCCCGTCGCTGGTGCAGGCGGACCTCGCGGTCACCTCGGTCGAGGGGTTCGCGGCCGTCGTCGCCGGGCGGGCTGTTGCCTCGCGCAACGATGGACCGGTGTTGATGGACCCGTACCGCGCGGTGCTCGATGCGGCCACGGCCGGCCTCGGGTTCGAACTGGCGCCCGCCTGGTACTTCGTGATCGGCGGCGCCGCGCCCGACGTACTGCCTGAGGCTGCTGTCCCCGGTGGCGAAGGTGTCTTGCTCGAGGAGCACCTGCTGACAGCCATGCGATGTGATGACCAGGCCGAGCTTCGGCGAGTGATCCCCGGGTATGTGGCGTGGCTCGGGAGCGGGGGCAACGGCTCACCGGACAACGTGATTCTGGACGGGACGTCGTACCGGCTGTTCGGGGAGCCGCAGGAGCTGGATGTCGTCCAGCACCTGGCCCGCTTCGCGAAACGAGCCCTCGAAAGTGGCTCGCGGCAACCATGGCCCGCGGCGGCCGATCCGCACGCGTTGACCGTGCGGCTGGCCGCGATGGCCGGCATCACCGTGCCCGAGCAGGAGTACACGCCGGACGAGGTGATCCGTCCGCGCGGCAGCGCCGAGCAGCTGGCAACCGTTGCCCGGCTCGCCGACGAGCTGGCGCACGCGAGCGCCCGCGCGATCCTGTTCGAAGGGACCGTCAGCGGCATCCGCCGTTCGCTCCCGTACCGCGTCGGCCACGCCGTCCTGAACCCGGCCCGCGTGATCCGCCGCCGCCTGAAGCGAGTGCTGCGGAAGGTACGGCGCTGATGCACCACGCCAACCACTTCTACGGGCACGCCAACATCATGGCGGCGTACGCCGGACTCTCGAAGCCGCCGCGGATCTGGGGCTACCTGCAGCACGGCTGGAACATCCTCGACGGGTTCGCGCACGGCACGAACTTCGCGCCGGGGATGCCGAAGTTCGTCTGGTCCGACAGCGTCCGCCGTCGCGGCCACGCGCTGGGCCTGCGCAACTACTCGGTGATCGGCTCGGTCTGGCTGTACCTGCTCAAGGTGCACCCCGAGCTGGCTGCCCCGGCGAAGCGTGCCAAGGGCACCATCTTCTACCCGTTCCACGGCTGGGAGGGCCAGCACGTGCTCGGCGACCACGGCCGCATCGTTGCCTCGATCAACGAGCACGAGACCGGGCCGGTCACCGTCTGCCTGTACTGGAACGAGTACGAGAAGCCCGCGATCCGCAACGTCTACAAGGACGCCGGGTTCCGGGTCATCACCCACGGCTACCGCGGCCTGCATTGGCGCCGTACCAACGCCAAGTTCCTGGTCAACCAGCTCCGCGAGCTCCGCAGGCACCAGCGCGTTGCGTCGAACCGGCTCAGCTCCGCCGTTCTGTACGGCGCCTCGCTCGGCCTGCAGCCCGGGGTCTACGGTGATCCCATGGTGCTGGAGAACGAGCACCCGTCGTTCGGCGGCCAGGCGCGGATCAAACGGCTGTGGCCGGAGCTGGACCAGCCGTTCGTCCCGCCGGCGGTCGCTCGTGAGTTCACCGACACGGAGCTGGGCGTCGACCATGTCGCCGGTCCGGCCGAGATCCGGGAGATGTTCCGATGGAACAGCTGAAGATTGGCATCGTCACCCAGGTCCGGGTGACCAGCACGCGGCTGCCGGCCAAGGTGCTGCTGGCTGTCGCCGGCCGTTCGTACCTCGAGCACCACCTCGACCGGCTCGGTCGCACCGGGCTGCCGGTGATCGTCGCGACCACCACAAACGTCCACGACGACCTGGTGGTGCAGGTGTGCGAGGAGGACGGCATCCCGGTGTTCCGCGGCAGCGAGGACGACGTCCTCAGCCGGTTCGCCGGCGCCGCCCGGGAGCACGAGCTCGACGCGATCGTCCGGGTGACCTCGGACTGCCCGTTGATCGACCCGGAGATCGTTGCCGCGGGCGTCGATCGGTGGCGGACCGAGAACGACCTCGATCTGTACATCTCGAACTGCCTGGAGCGGACGTACCCGCGCGGGATGGACTTCGAGATCTTCTCCACCGCCCGGCTGTACGACGCGGAGGCGAAGGCCACGCTCACGGCGGACCGCGAGCACGTGACGCCGTACCTGCATCAGAACCGGTCCGGCGAGATGCGGTTGCTGAACCTCCCGTGGTCCGGCGGCGGAGCGGAGTACCGGCTCACTCTGGACACCGCGGACGACTGGAAGTTGCTCGACGCCCTGATCGAGGACTTCGACGCGCCCCGGCTCGGCTGCGCGGAACTGGTCGCGATCCTGGACTCACACCCGGAGCTGGCCACGCTCAACGCACACATCGAGCAGAAGAAGCTCGGCGAGTGACCGCACGCAAGCCGTCCACTACGGCATGATTTGCGGTAATGACCACCGATGACCCAACCGGGGACGCCGCGGACACCCCGGCCAACGGCGCGCAGGCGGCGCGGGCGAAGTCGTTCGGCGCTGTCGCGTCGGCGTACGACGTCGGCCGTCCGATGTTCCCGGCCGACGCGCTGACCTGGGTCCTGGGCCCCGGCCGCGGACTGCAGGTCCTCGATCTGGGCGCCGGCACCGGCAAGCTCGCCGCGGTCGCGGCCGGGCTCGGCCACGACGTGATCGCGGTCGACCCGTCCCAGGAGATGCTCGAGGTCTGCCGCCGGCGGTCCGGTATCGACACGATGGTCGGCGCCGCGGAGTCGATCCCGCTCGCGCACGCGTCGGTGGACGCGGTCGTCGTCGGGCAGGCGTTCCACTGGTTCGACCATGCCCGCGCGCTGCCGGAGATCGCCCGGGTATTGCGGCCGAACGGCGTACTGGGCCTGCTCTGGAACAACGCCGACACCGTGGTCCCCTGGGTCCGGCGGATCTTCCAGGTGATCCAGGGCGACGGCGCCGGCGGCAGCGACCGGTTCGACCCGGTGCCGATCCTCGACCAGTCGAACCTGTTCACGCCGCCCGAGTTCGCCCGGTTCCGGCACTGGCACGACCTGAACCGGGAAGGCCTGCGGCAGCTGGCCCAGTCGCACTCGCGGGTCGCCGTACTCAAGGACACCCGGCGTGACCAGGTCCTGGACCAGATCGAGCTGATCTACGAGCACACCGCCCGGCCCCCGGAGGCGTTGCGGATGCCGTATTTCACCGACTGTTTCCGGGCGCATCCCAGCGAGTTCGCCAATTACCGCCGTACCGTCGACGGGCCGGTCGCACCGCACCTGTGAAGATCTGTAGAAACGTTTTGGTTGCGGAAGGTCACAAACAGGCGACTTGCGGCTAACGTGCACCTGTTCGAGTCCGGCCAAAAGGGGATCTGATGGACGACCAGGCGGTGCGCGAGCGCGATGCCCGCGCCTACGAGGCGGTGCACGAGGCGGCCGACTTCACCGAGCTGAAACGGCGCTACAAGAACTTCGTGGTGCCGTGGACCATCGCCTTCATGGCGTGGTACCTGGCGTACGTCGCCTGCAACAACTGGGCCCGGGGCTTCATGAGTCACCGCCTGGGCGGCAGCCACATCAACGTCGCGCTGATCTTCGGGCTGCTGCAGTTCGTGTCGACGTTCGTGATCGCCGCCGTGTACGGCCGGTTCGCCAACCGCAAGCTCGACCCGCTGGCCCACGGCCTGAACGCCAAGTACAAGAGGGAGCGCCGCCGGTGAACACGCTGCTCATCCCGCTGGCCACCGAGCCCGGGAACCGCGCGCTGACCATCTCCTTGTTCTCCGCGGTCGTTGCCGTGACGCTGTACATCACCTGGTGGGCGTCCCGGCAGAACAAGACCGCCGCCGACTACTACGCCGGCGGCCGCAACTTCAGCGGCGCACAGAACGGCCTGGCGGTCGCGGGTGACTACATGTCCGCGGCTTCGTTCCTCGGTATCTCCGGCCAGATCGCCCTCTACGGGTACGACGGCTTCCTGTACTCGATCGGGTTCCTGGTCGCCTGGCTGGTGGCGCTGCTGCTGGTCGCCGAACTGCTCCGGAACTCGGGCCGCTTCACGATGGCCGACCAGCTCGCGTTCCGGATGAAGCAGCGGCCGGTCCGGACCGCGGCCGCGACCTCGACGATCGTGGTCTCGATCTTCTACCTGCTGGCCCAGATGGTCGGCGCCGGCTCGCTCGTCGGGCTGCTGCTCGGCGTGAAGAGCGAGGGCCTGAAGGCCGCCGTGATCATCCTGGTCGGCGCGCTGATGATCATCTACGTGACGATCGGCGGCATGAAGGGCACCACCTGGGTGCAGATCGTGAAGGCCGTGCTGCTGATGGCCGGCACCGTCGTGATCACCTTCCTGGTGCTGCTGAAGTTCCACTTCAACATCTCCGACCTGCTCGGCTCGGCCGCGACCAAGTCCGGCCACGGCGAGTCGTTCCTGCAGCCCGGCCTGCTGTACGGCAAGGACCTCACCGGCCAGATCGACTTCCTCTCCCTCGGCCTCGCGCTGGTCCTCGGTACGGCGGGTCTGCCGCACATCCTGATCCGCTTCTACACCGTGCCGGACTCGCGGTCCGCGCGGCGGTCGGTGCAGTGGGCGATCGGCCTGATCGGCGTGTTCTACCTGATGACGCTGGCCCTCGGGTTCGGCGCGGCGGCGCTGCT
Source organism: Kribbella sp. NBC_00709 (assembly GCF_036226565.1). Taxonomy (GTDB): domain Bacteria; phylum Actinomycetota; class Actinomycetes; order Propionibacteriales; family Kribbellaceae; genus Kribbella. The sequence goes on along the minus strand of NZ_CP108996.1, from coordinate 3,489,866 downwards.
CGACACCGGCAAGGGTTCGGCGGTGGCCGAGTCCAAGGGCAACGTCGCGTCGCCGCTGCTGGCGGAGTCGGTCGGCGGTGGCGCCGGATCGGTCGGTGGGGCGATCCTGCTGGCGCTGATCGCGGCCGTCGCGTTCGCGACGATCCTCGCGGTGGTCGCCGGCCTGACGCTGACGTCGGCGTCGTCGTTCGCGCACGACCTCTACGCGAACGTGATCGCCAAGGAGAAGCCGTCCGAGAAGAGCGAGCTGCGGGTGGCACGGTTCGCGGCGATCGGGATCGGTGCGGTGGCGATCGCGCTGGCGATCCCGGCGCAGAAGCTGAACATCGCGTTCCTGGTCGCGCTGGCGTTCGCGGTCGCGGCCTCGGCGAACCTGCCGGCGCTGCTGTTCAACCTGTTCTGGAAGCGGTTCAACACCGCGGGCGCGACCTGGAGTATCTACGGCGGCCTGATCTCCGCGGTGGTCCTGGTGGTGTTCTCGCCGGTCGTGTCCGGCAAGCCGACGTCGATGATCACCGGCACCGACTTCGCCTGGTTCCCGCTGTCGAACCCGGGCATCGTGTCGATCCCGCTCGGCTTCCTGTTCGGCGTCCTCGGCACGTTCCTCGGCCGGGACAGGTCCAGCGAGACCCGGTACAAGGAACTCTCGGTCCGCGCGCTCACCGGCGCCGGCGCGGAGGGTCCCGCCAAGCACTGAGGTCACGCACGAAGGGCCGGCCCCGCACTCCGCGGGCCGGCCCTCGGTACGCGGTGTGCGTGGGCGGATTCCAGTGGTCGGAAACCTGAACCTAGGCGCGGGTATCTTGCGAGCGACAACGTGAACCGAACGCGAACTGACACTTCCTCACGTCGAATCACCTCAGGAGATGAACTTTGACCGACATTGACGCACCGGATCCCGACGTACCCGAGGCCTACCGTCTCTTCAAAATCCACCAGAGGACAGGCGAGAGCATCAAGACCGCCGTGGAGAATGGAAACATATCCGCGGGGACAGCCGAAGTGTTGGAAGACATCAATGACCATCTCAACGGCAAGTGGAGGTCCTCAAGGCCGGCTTCCAACAGAGATGGTCAGGCTCGTTGACAAGAGGCGCCTTGGCGCCGCGCTCCGATGAGGACCCGGTGACTGTCCTCGTCGGAGCACCCAATCCGCCGGCATGGAAAGTCCGCCGGCGCTGATTCCACCGCATCGAAGGGCCTGCCCGCACTCCGCGGGCCGGCCCTTTCGTCGTTCACGAACCGTTGACGCCTGCGTAGCGATGCCGTAACAATGAGCCAGCGCTACGCAAGAAATGAGCAAAAGTAGAGAAAGTTCTGGACTCTCGCGTGGCGCCCGTTCCCCCTGCCTCCTCATCACCCGCCCACCAGGAGAGGCCATGCGAATCCCGAAATGGCGGCTGCCGGTCGCCCTGCTCGCCGCGAACCTGGCGCTCGCAGCGAGTCCCTTGCTCCATCCGACAGGCGCCGGCACCGCGTCGGCCGCCGTACTCGCCGGACCCAATCTCGCCGCCGGCAAGGCCGCCTCGGCCAGTAGCAGCACCCAGACCTACGCCGCGTCCAACGTGACCGATGGCAACCAGAGCAGCTACTGGGAGAGCGCGAACAACGCGTTCCCGCAGTGGGTCCAGGTCGACCTCGGCTCGTCGGTCGCGACCAACCAGGTCGTGCTCAAGCTGCCGACCGCGAACTGGGGTGCCCGCGACGAGACCCTCGCGGTCCAGGGCAGCGTCGACGGACAGAACTTCACCGACCTGTCCGCGTCCGCGCCGCGCACGTTCAGCCCGCCGAGCAACACCGTGACCGTCGACTACGGCACGGCGACCACGCGGTACGTCCGGATCCGGATCACCGCGAACACCGGCTGGCCGGCCGGGCAGCTGTCCGAGCTCGAGGTCTACGGCCCGGCCACCGGTGACACCCAGGCTCCCACCGCCCCGGGCGGCCTGGCCTTCACCGAGCCCGGTGCCGGGCAGATCAAACTCACCTGGAACGCGTCGACCGACAACGTCGGTGTCACCGGGTACGACGTCTATGCGAACGGTCAGCTGCGCACCAGCGTGGCCGGCACCGTGCTCACCTACACCGACAACCAGGCTGCCAATGTATCGGTGTCGTACTTCGTGCGCGCCAAGGATGCTGCTGGCAACCAATCGTCGAACAGCAACACCGTCACCCGGAACGGCAGCGGCGGACCGAGCAGCAACCTCGCGCTGCACAAGCCGATCACCGCGTCCGGGTACACGTTCACCTACGTGCCGGCGAACGCGAACGACGACGATGTGACGACATACTGGGAGGGCAACGCCAACCCGGCCACGCTGACCACGCAGCTCGGTGCGAACGCGGACCTCAGCTCGATCGTGGTCCGGCTCAACCCGGACTCGGCGTGGGGACCGCGGACGCAGACGTTCTCGATCCTCGGCCGGGAGCAGAGCTCCTCGACCTTCACCACGATCGTCGCTTCGGCCGGCTACGACTTCAACCCGTCGAGCGGCAACAGCGTGACGATCCCGGTGAGCGCGCGGGTGGCCGACGTACGGCTGAACTTCACCGGGAACACCGGCGCACCGGCCGGGCAGGTCGCCGAACTGCAGGTGCTCGGCGTACCGGCTCCGAACCCGGATCTCACGCTCTCGAACGTGTCCTGGACCCCGACCGCGCCGGTCGAGACCGACGCGATCACGGTCCGTGCGACAGTGAACAACGGCGGTACGGCGGCCTCCACGGCGACCGACGTGAACTTCTACCTCGGCGACACCAAGGTCGGTACGGCGGCAGTCGGCGCGCTCGCGGCCGGGGCGTCGACGACGGTCAGCGCATCGATCGGAGCGCGGGACGCCGGGTCGTACGCGTTGAGCGCCAAGGTCGACGAGGCCAACTCGGTGATCGAGCAGAACGACGGGAACAACACCGCGGCCGCCTCCGGGCCCCTCGTGGTGACGCCGGTCGCGAGCTCCGACCTGATCGCATCGTCGGTCAACTGGACGCCGGGCAACCCCTCGGCGGGCAACTCCGTCGCCTTCTCCGTTGCCTTGCGCAACCAAGGCAGTGACGCCTCGGCGTCCGGTGCGCACGGGATCACGCTGACGGTGCTGAACGGGTCGTCGGTGGTGACGACGCTGACCGGGTCGTACAACGGCGCGATCGCGGCCGGCGCGACCACTCCTGCTGTTGCACTGGGCAACTGGACGGCGGCGAACGGCCGCTACACCGTACGCGTCGTGCTGGCGGACGACGCGAACGAGTTGCCGGTAAAGCGGACCAACAACACGAGCGAGCGGCCGCTGTTCGTGGGGCGCGGGGCCAACATGCCGTACGACCACCTGGAAGCCGAGGACGCCGCTACCGGCGGCGGCGCGGCCGTGATCGGACCGAACCGCACCATCGGCGACCTGGCCGGTGAAGCATCCGGACGGCGCGCGGTCACACTCAACGCGAACGAATCGTACGTCGAGTTCACTACCCGCGCCAGCACGAACACGCTCGTCACCCGGTTCTCGATGCCGGACTCGTCGGGCGGCGATGGGCAGACGTCATCGATCAGCGTCTACGTCAACGGCAGCTTCGCGAAGACGTTGCCGCTGACCTCGAAGTACGCCTGGCTGTACGGGGCAGAGGCATCGCCGAACAACTCACCAGGCTCTGGTCCGGCGCGGCACATCTACGACGAGGCCAACCTCATGCTCGACCAGACCTACCCGGCCGGGACGAAGATCCGGCTGCAGAAGGATCCGGCGAACAGCCTGACGTACACGATCGACTTCGTCGACACCGAATCGGCGACGCCGATCCCCAACCCTGGCACGGGATTCGTCACGCCGGCCGGCTTCAGCCAGCAGGACGTGCAGAACGCGCTCGACAAGGTGCGCCAGGACACCACGCTGCAGGGTGTGTACCTGCCGGCCGGTGACTACGACACGTCGTCGAAGTTCCAGGTGTACGGCAAGGCGATCAAGATCGTCGGGGCCGGGCCGTGGTTCACCCGGTTCCACGCGCCGACCACGCAGGACAACACCGACATCGGGTTCCGGTCCGAGGCATCGGCGAACGGGTCGACGTTCAGCGGGTTCGCGTACTTCGGCAACTACACGTCGCGAATCGACGGGCCCGGCAAGGTCTTCGACTTCTCCGGTACGGCGAACATGACCATCGACAACGTCTGGGTCGAGCACATGGTCTGCATGTACTGGGGTTCGAACACCGACACCTCGACGATCAAGAACTCGCGCATCCGGGACACGTTCGCCGACGGCATCAACATGACGAACGGATCGGCCGGCAACACCGTCAGCAACAACGACGCCCGGTCGACCGGTGACGACAGTTTCGCGCTCTTCAACGCCACCGACAACGGCGGCGGAGAAGTCCGGGACAACGTCTTCGAGAACCTGTCCGCGTCGCTGACGTGGCGGGCTGCCGGGTTCGCGGTGTACGGCGGGACGAACAACATCTTCCGGAATCTGTACGCGGCAGACATGCTCACGTACCCCGGGATCACGATCAGCTCGCTGGACTTCGGCATTCCGATGAACGGTTTCGGTGCTACCCCACCGACGGTCTTCCAGAATGCATCCGTTGTGCGGTCCGGCGGGCACTTCTGGGGCAACCAGGCTTTCCCCGGAGTGTGGATCTTCTCGGCATCGAAGATCTTCCAGGGGATTCGCGTCACTGATCTGGACGTCGTCGATCCGACGTACAGCGGAATCATGTTCCAGACCAACTACGTCGGCGGGCAGCCGCAGTTCCCGGTCGCCGACACCGTCTTCACCAACACGACGATCTCCGGGGCCCGCAAATCCGGCGACGCCTTCGACGCCAAGTCCGGCTTCGGCATCTGGGCCAACGAACTCCCCGAACCAGGCCAAGGCCCCGCCGTAGGCACCGTCACCTTCAACAACCTAACCCTCTCCAACAACGCCAAAGACATCCAGAACACCACCACAACCTTCACCATCAACCGCAACTGACCAACCCGCCGGAGGCCACGAGCCCACCCACCTCGCGGCCTCCGGCGCCCAAGACCTGAAGGAGTACGACAGGCTCACCCGAGCGGACTCGGGTGAGCCTGTCGTACGTCGCCGCCGGAACCAACCCGGGCAAACCCACCACAGCTACAGAACCAAAACCCGAGCAAACCGACCACACACCCACAGAACCGACCCGAGCGAACCCACAACAGACCCACGGAACTGACCGGGGCGAGCTCGCTGCGTGCCGGTGTCCGACCCGGCGAACCCTGTCGGACGCCGGTGGGGCGGCCGATCTACCCCGCACGATGCTCATGGCGAGCCGGACCAGCGCCCGAGACGCCACGCCGTCAGCTGACGTTTCGCAGCCGAGCCGCAGCTGATGCCCGACCGCAGCGGAGCGGCACCTGTGCCCGCCACACGCGAAGCCGCGGCTCCCCGGGACCCGCAGGTCGCCGGAACTTGCCGGTTCGCCGGGTCCGCGGGGATCGCCGGAACCTGCGGGGTCGCGGAACCTGCAGGGTCGCGGAACCTGCGGGGTCGCGGAACCTGCGGGGTCGCCGGAACCTGCGGGGTCGCCGGCAGCGAATTAGGCGACGCGTCCGGGTGTGGTGGTTGCCGATTCACCGCGATGGTCAGGTGATCTGTCCGTTGGGTTGTCGGCGACGAGTCGGACGATGGATGATCCAGGGTCTTCACCCCAGGCTTCGATGGCGGCCGCAGCACGGAGCTCCGCGTCCGTGAACTCGTCACGCCCGGTCGTCTCGCGCAGCTGCTCGAGCGCTCTCCGCTCAAGCACACCGTGCCCAGGCGCACTCCGCTCAGGCACGCCCTGCTCAAGCACGCCCTGCTCAAGCGTTCGCTGCGTGGGTTCACTCTGCTCAAGCGTTCTCTGCGTGGGGGCCGAGGCGAGTGGTCGGCGTGCGGCGTTTGCCGCCGGTGCCGTTGGTGGACGGTCGGGCGGTGATGTGGCCGGCTCGGTCTGGGGTGGCGCCGTGGAGGATGAGCTGGTGGGTGGCACCGGTCTTGATTCTGGTTTTGATCCTGCCGCGGGCGGTGGTGCCGGTTGGGCTTGACGAGGTCGGTGGGCGGTTGATAGGTCTGCCCAGGCGGGGCGGGCGACGTGGACCTGGCCGTTGGCGATGCTGATCGTCCAGTGGCCGTGGTGCAGGTCGGTGGGGTGACGGCGACACAGCAGTACGAGGTTCGAGAGTTTGGTTTCGCCGCCGACGATCCATGAGGTCAAGTGGTGGGCGTCGCAGATGATCGGGGGCGCTCCGCAGACGACGCAGCCGCGGTCGCGGGTGTTCAGGGCGCGGCGCATGGCGCGGGTCACGAGGCGTTCGGTGCGGCCGACGTCCAGCGGTTCGGAGTTCGAGCCGAGTATCACCGGGATGACCTTCGCATCACACGCCAGGCGCCGGATCGTGGCCGCGGACAGTCCGGAACCGTAGACGGTGTCGCCGATCGCGTCCGCGGTTGCAGCCTTGAGATCTTGCAGGTCGATGGTCACGGTGATGTTCGCCTTCGCCCCGAACCCCGGCACCACCTCACCACCCACCCCGCCACGCCCCCGTCCAGCCGGGCCACCACCAGCCGAGCCACCGTCGAACCCGCTCGCCGCGCCGCCCCCAGTCTCCGTCGCCGCGCAATCCGCCGCCGCGCCCGCCGCCGTATTGCAGTCGTCGTTGCCCGACGCCGCACCACCCGACGCCGCAGGACCCGGCGTGGTTGGTTGGGTGGTGGGGCGGGGGATGGTGGGGGAAGGGGTGCCGGCGTCGAGGGCGGTGGCGGCGAGGGTGAGGGTGGTGGTGAGGGCGTCGGCCTGGCGCTTTTCGCGGGTGCGGGGGTCGGGCTCGCCGTCGACGGTTTTGTGGGGGCGGGCGCCGGCGAAGATCATCGAGCGCAGCAGTTCAGCATTCTCGTTGGCGAGGTAGCCCTTGAACTTGATGCCACGATCGGCCGCCATCAGAGTCAAGCTCTCGCGGGCAGACGCCTTGCGTTCTTCGGGCTCAGGACCGTCGGTGTCGAGAATGTTGCGAGCCCGCTCGGCGGCCTTGCGCAGCTCCACCGGGGGCAGATGCCTGGCCAGACGCACCAATTCTTGCTCCGCGACCTCCAGATCCGCGACCGGCACGCTCGCCGGCACCTTCTCCAGGGCGCTCACGATGGCCTCGGCCTGCGCCGGCCGCAACATCACCCCGTCCGCATCACCGGCGCCGGCCGCATCACCAACCTCGCCGTCGACGTGACCGACGGCATCGGGCAGGGCCGCGGCGACCGCCGGATACCTCGGCAGGGCACGAGCGAGCTGGACGTCGCGGCGGGCGCGGTAGTGGTCGAGGCGGTAGCGGTACTCCAGGAACTGGACCGTGTCACGGGCACCCACCTCCGCGGCGTACCCCGACTTGTCCAGAGCGGCCACGAGTCGCAGGCGGCGCGTCTCGATGCGGGCGAGGTCGGCGTCGGCCTGGTCGAGAGCGCGCACCAGCTCACCGTCGCTCATCACCTCAGCCGCTCGATCCATGCAACGACTCTAAACACCACCACCGACAGTTTTCACAGCCAGAACCCCTTGTTTCCAAGGAGATTCGTTATCCACAACCTCCCCCTTCTGTGGATCTTGCCGTGGGCAACCGGATTGGGCTAGAGGTCGTCGGCGATGCGGGCCAGGGCTTCGCCGGCTTTGAGGAGGAGGGCTTGGTCGGCGGCGGGGAGGCGGTGGAGGAGGTTGGCCAGTTCTTCGGCGGCTTGGCGGCCGGAGGCTTCCACTGTGGCGGCGCCGGTTTCGGTGAGGACTACTGCGGTGGCGCGGCCGTCGACCGGGTCGGGCTCGCGGCGTACCAGGCCGGCCTGTTCCAGCCCTGCGACCGTGGTGGTCGCGGTGGGTTGGGAACACGGCACGCGGGCGGCGATCTCGCCGATCCGGATGGGTTGCTCGTCGGCGATCAGCATCAGCGCCAGGAACTGCGTCGGGTGCAGGAGCGTGGTTGTCCTGCTCCGGCGCAGATGCCTGACGATCCGATGCATGCTGACCAGCAGCTGCAATGCCTCCTGCGCCAAGGTGATCACCTCCGTCGGGAAGCGCCATCCTGGCACAGGCCACCAAACATCGCCTACCGCGGAAGCTTGATATCGGGGTGATAAAGGTCAAGCCAGGTCGCCAGCGACAGGGTCTGCTCCAGCTGCCGCCGGGCATTTCCGTCGGCCGCACGAGCCAGTTGCTCGGCGAGTTTCCGATCGACCAGCTCGAACACCGGATGCCGGTCCGCCAGCAGCCCACGGACCTGGCCGGCCAGCGCCTCGACGTACGCCGGGTCCTGCGTCTGCGGGTACGGCGACTTCCGCCGGTCCACCACCGACTGCGGGAGTACGTCGCGGGTCGCCGCCCGCAACAGGCTCTTCTCGTGCCCGTCGAACGTCTTCAGCGACCACGGAGTGTTGTAGACGTACTCCACCAGCCGGTGGTCGCAGAACGGGACCCGGACCTCCAGCCCGACGGCCATACTCATCCGGTCCTTGCGGTCGAGCAGGATCCGCACCATCCGGGTGAGGTGCAGATAGCAGACCTTCCGCATCGCCCACTCGTCGTCGGATTCGCCCTCGAGCCGCTCGATCTCGCCCACGGCCTCGGCGTACCGGTCCCGCAGGTGACCACCGAGATCGAGCCGCTTCAGCACGTCCTTCCGGAGTACGTGGACCTGACCGGCCTGCCGTCGCGACAGCGAGTACGCGATCCACGGGAACATCGCCCGGTTCCGGACCTCGGGATCGTGGAACCACAGGTACCCGCCGAACACCTCGTCCGCCGACTCGCCCGACAACGCCACCGTCGACTGCTCGCGGATCGCGGCGAACAGCAGGTACAGCGAGTTGAAGATGTCCCCGCCGAGCGGTGCGTCGTTCGCCCGGACCACCTTCCGCCGGATCTCCGGATCGGTGAGTACGGCGTTGTCCAGCACGATGTCCGAGTGCTGCGAGTGCACCAGGTCCGCGACGTCGTGCACGTACGGCGTGTCCGGCGTACCCCGCAGCTCGGTCGGCTGGAAGTTCTCCTCCTGCCCGACGAAATCGACCGCGAAACTGCGGACCTTCCGCCCCTCCTCCGCCAGCTGTCCGGCCGCGAGCGCGGTGATCGCGCTGGAGTCGAGCCCACCGGACAGCAACACACACCGCGGTACGTCGGCCACGAGCTGCCGGCGGGTGATGTCGTCGAGCAGCTCGCGGACGTGTGCGACCGACGTGTCCTGGTCGTCGGTGTGCTGCCTGGTCTCCAAGCGCCAGTACGTACTGCGGTGGATGCCCGCGCGATCGACCGTCACCACCGTGCCCGGCTCGACCTCGAACATCCCCGCCCACAGCGACGCCCCGGGCGTCTTCGACATCGTGAACAGTTCCCGCAGCCCGCCGGCGTCGACGACAGCCGGTACGGCGGGATTCGCCAGGATCGCCTTCGGCTCGGAGCCGAACAGCACGCCGTCCGCGGTCGGGTAGTAGAAGAACGGCTTGATGCCCATCCGGTCGCGGACCATCACCAGGGTCTCGGTCCGCGGGTCCCAGATGGCCAGTGCGTACATCCCGTTCAGTCGTTCGGCGAACGCAGTACCCCACTCGACGTACGCGCGCAGTACGACCTCGGTGTCCGAGTCGGTCGTGAACGCGTGCCCGCGGCGGCGGAGCTCGTCGCGCAGCTCGGTGTAGTTGTAGACCTCACCGCTGTACACCATGCCGAGCTCGACGGTCCGGCCTTCGTGGACCACCTCGGACGTCATCGGCTGCTCGCCGCCCGGGAGGTCGATGACCGCGAGTCTGCGGTGCCCGAGCGCGACGTGCGGCGAGTACCAGGTGCCTCTCGCGTCCGGCCCGCGGCACGACATCGTCTCGGTCATCGCATCGACGACTTCCCGCCCCGCGCCGAGGTCCTGCCGGTACGCCACCCACCCGGTGATGCCACACATACGGTCGCTCCTCTCCCGAGATACATTTCACTCCAATGTATTTCTCGCGGTGGGTGACACAAGCGCTCGTTTCCGTGAGCAACCTCTCAGAGATGTACTGCGACCACGCCGAGAGCGAAGGCGAGCCCGGCCAGGGCGAGCATGGTAGTCGCGAGAATGATCAGCCGGCGTTGCAGCGCGGGCAGCTCGGCCGCGGTGGCGAAGACCCGCTGCGGCCAGTGGCGCCAGGAGACGTACCAGAAGATCCCGCTCGCGATCAGCAGCAGCAGTCCCTTGATCGCGTGGATCCACCAATGGTCCCGGTCGATCGCGAGCATCGCCAGCCCCGTGACCGCGATCGCCCCGACCAGCCCGACCACCTTCCACCGGTTGCCCGAGGCAATCACCGCGGTGAGCTGCTCACGGCCGCCCTGATCGTTCCCGAAGTACCGCTTGAGCTTCGGCTGCACCACGAACAACGAGTACGCCATCCCGCCCACCCAGGCCGCGGCAAGGCCGGCATGAATGATCGCCAGAAGCACAGTCATCCCTCGACACTAGTTGTCGACGTCACCTCCCGGTTAACACGCCGGTCACATCGAAGCAACAGGGACGAAATTGCCGCTTGGCACTGTCGAACCAGGCCGGCCGGATCGCCAACACGTCGGCTGTGACGAGAGGACCGACGTGAGTTACAAGGCCGAGTACATCTGGATCGACGGGACCGAGCCCAGCGCGCGACTGCGATCGAAGACGAGGGTCCTCGCGGACGGCGCCACGCCGCCGGACTGGGGTTTCGACGGCTCGAGCACGAACCAGGCGCCGGGTGACAACTCCGACTGCGTGCTCAAGCCGGTCTTCTGCTGCCCGGACCCGATCCGCGGCGGAGACCATCAGCTGGTGTTGTGCGAGGTCTACCTCGTGAACGGCACCCCGCACCCGACGAATCATCGAGCCGAGCTTCTTCCGGTCGCCGAGACGTACGCCGAGCAGGACTCCTGGTTCGGTATCGAGCAGGAGTACACGTTCTTCCAGGAGGGCCGGCCGCTCGGCTTCCCGGGCATGGGCTTCCCCGCGCCACAGGGACCGTACTACTGCGGCGTCGGCGCCGACGAGGTCTTCGGCCGCGAGATCGTCGAGAAGCACCTGGATGCGTGTATCGAGGCAGGGCTGGCGATCTCCGGCATCAACGCCGAGGTCATGCCCGGCCAGTGGGAGTTCCAGATCGGACCCGCGGGTCCGGTCGAAGTGGCCGACCACCTGTGGATCGCCCGCTGGCTGTTGTACCGCATCGCCGAGGAGTACGACGTGGCCGCGACGCTGGACGCCAAGCCTGCCAAGGGTGATTGGAACGGCGCCGGCGCACACACGAACTTCTCGACCAAGGCGATGCGTGAGGGGTACGACGCAATCCTCACCGCCTGCGAGGCGCTCGGCGCCCCGGGCAAGGTCGACGAGCACATCGCGGGGTACGGACACGGCATCGAGGAGCGTCTGACCGGCGCGCACGAGACTGCCCCGCACGATGTCTACAGCTACGGCGTGTCCGACCGCAGCGCCTCGGTCCGGATCCCGTGGCAGGTCGAGGTCGACAAGAAGGGGTACATCGAGGACCGCCGCCCGAACGCCAACATCGACCCGTACAACGTGACGCGTCTGCTGGTGAACACCTGCTGCTCCGCCCTGGAGAAGGCCGGTCAGGTCTGACGTCCATGCCCGACCAACCGCGCGGGGTCTTCCGGCCTTACGGTGAATGCCGTGGAGAACGTGCGAGTGTTTCATCGGAGCGGCCAGTGGTGTCCCGGGCAACGGATCGATGACGTCGTCGCCTATGACGTCCAGATCCTGCCCGAGTACCAGGTGGCTGGCCGCCCGACCGTCGATCGCAGTTACCTGCTGCTCGGCGAGGGGATCCAGCTGACCAAGCCCGCGGTGTTCGAGGGTCCGGTCGAAGGTTGGTGGTACGTCGACCTCGTGGAGATCGAACGCACCGACGCCGGCCTCGTCGTCCACGACATGTACGTCGACTTCCTGATCCCGCCCGCCGTGGATCGCTACCAGATCCTGGACCTGGACGAACTCGCCGACGCCCTCCGAGCCGGCAAGCTCACCGCAGCCCAATGCGCCACAGTCCTTCACACCACCCAACAATTCATCAACCACTACCTCCGAGGCGCAGCGGAAGGCCCCATCGGCCCGCAACACCCGTTCCCGCCCACCGTCGTCGCGGCGCTCGAGTCCCTCCCGTCCTTCCTCGACGCGAACAGCTGACACCCGCGCCGCCGAGTCGTGGGAGATGGTGGCCGGCGGGTTTGCCGAGTCGTGGATTGCGGTCGGTCTCGCGGACCCGGATCCACGACTCGATGGCGGGAAGACGACAGGCCCCCGGGATCAGTCCCGGGGGCCTGCGCTGGGTGGTTCGGGTACTCAGTCCTCGTCGGACTTGCCGGCGGCCAGGTTGGTTTTGATGAGGTCCATGACGGTGGAGTCGGCGAGGGTGGTGACGTCGCCTACCTCGCGGTTTTCGGCGACGTCGCGGAGCAGGCGGCGCATGATCTTGCCGGAGCGGGTCTTGGGGAGTTCCGAGACGACCATGATCTGGCGCGGCTTGGCGATCGGGCCGATCTCCTTGGCGACGTGGTTGCGGAGTTCCTGAACCACGTCAGGGCCACCGTCACCCGCCTCGGAGCGCAGGATCACGAACGCCGCGATCGCCTGACCGGTGGTCGGATCCGAAGCGCCGACGACAGCGGCCTCGGCGACCTTCGGGTGCGAGACGAGAGCGGACTCGATCTCGGTCGTCGACAGCCGGTGGCCGGACACGTTCATCACGTCGTCGACCCGGCCGAGCAGCCACAGGTCGCCGTCCTCGTCCTTCTTCGCGCCGTCACCGGCGAAGTACACGCCCGGCCAGCGCGACCAGTACGTGTCGATGAACCGCTGGTCGTCGCCCCACAGCGTCCGCAGCATCGACGGCCACGGCTTGGTGATGACCAGGTAGCCGCCCGACCCGTTCGGCACCGGGTTGCCCGCGTCGTCGACGACGTCGACGTTCACACCCGGAATCGCCCTCATCGCGGCGCCGGGCTTCCCCGCGGTCACGCCCGGCAGCGGCGAGATCATGTGCATGCCGGTCTCGGTCTGCCACCAGGTGTCGACGACCGGTGCCTTGTTCCCGCCGATGTGCTCGCGGTACCAGACGTACGCCTCGGGGTTGATCGGCTCGCCGACCGACCCGATGACCCGCAGCGACGACAGGTCGAACTTCGCCGGGACGTCCGCGCCCCACTTCATGAACGTGCGGATCGCGGTCGGAGCGCAGTACAGGATCGAGACCTTGTACTTCTGCACGATCTCCCACCAGCGACCCTGGTGCGGGGTGTCCGGGGTGCCTTCGTACAGCACGGAGGTGGTCGCGTTCGCGAGAGCGCCGTACACGATGTAGCTGTGCCCGGTGACCCAGCCGATGTCGGCCGCGGTCCAGTAGACGTCGGTCTCCGGCTTGAGGTCGAACACACCCCACTGCGTGTACGACGTGCCGACCAGGTACCCGCCTGTCGTGTGCAGGATGCCCTTCGGCTTGCCCGTGCTGCCCGACGTGTACATCACGTACAGCGGGTGCTCGGCGTCGAACGCTTCCGGCGTGTGGTCCACGGACTGCTTGCCGACGAAGTCCTCCCACCAGAGGTCGCGGCCGTCGGCCATGGCGGTCTCCTGGCCGGTGCGCTTCACGACGAGCACGTTGCGCACGTCCGGGCAGTCCACCAGTGCGGCGTCCACGGCCGGCTTCAGCGCCGCGGCCGAGCCGCGACGGTAGCCGCCGTCCGAGGTGATCACGACGCGGGCGTCGCAGTCCAGGATCCGGTCCTTCAGCGCCTCGGACGAGAAGCCCCCGAAGATGACCGTGTGCGGGGCGCCGATCCGGGCGCAGGCGAGCATCGCGACCACGGTCTCGGGAATCATCGGCATGTAGATCGCGACGATGTCACCGGGCTGCACGTTCAGCTCGAGCAGGGCGTTGGCCGCCTGGCTGACCTGGTCCTTCAGCTGCGCGTAGGTGATCTCGCGGGTGTCGCCGGGCTCACCCTCGAAGTAGTACGCGATCTTGTCGCCGAGACCGTTCTCGACGTGGCGGTCGACGCAGTTGTACGCCGCGTTCAGCTTGCCGTCGGCGTACCACTTGGCGAACGGCGGGTTGCTCCAGTCCAGCGTCTCGGTCGGCTCGGTGGCCCAGGTCAGCCGCTTGGCCTGCTCGGCCCAGAACCCCTCGAGGTCCGCGGCGGCCCGGTCGTACGCGTCGGCCTTGAGGTTCGCGTTCGCGGCGAGCTCGGCGGGCGGCTCGAACCTGCGCTCCTCGTGCATCAGGTTCGACAGCGCCTCGGACTGGGCCTCGGGCTTGGGTGACTCTGCATTCGTCACGTCGACGACTCCTCATCGCTGGCTTCGGCGCGCTGGAGCGCCCGACTACCTTTCTACCAACGCTCACCCTGCCACGGAACCGGGGTATCGCCGAGTCGTTTCGAATCTGCGCCGAACAGGACGGATTCCGGGCCTGGCGGTCAGGCTGTGATCGGCCGCGGTGGGTGTGCGGGTCAATCTGCCGTACGACGGAACCGATCGGGCGGACTGTGCATCGGACCTTACGTGAACCCGATGCAGACGAGCTCCCAGACACCGAGTCCGGTCGCCGATGAAGGCCGGAAGATCTCCCGGGCCGCTCGGCGGCGGGTTCACGCCCGTGAGCTGCGCGTGCGGCGTACTCAGCGGGCCGCTCGCGCCCAGCTGCCGAACGGGTAGGGCCTACTGCCCCTGGTGGTAGGTCCGGAGCTTGGCGAGGATCGTCGTCAGGCGGGCCCGGTCGGTGGCTGACAGCGGCGCGAAGATCTCTTCCTGCACCTTGCCGGCCAGATTCGTCAGCCGCTTGTACTGCCGCTTGCCGGCCGTAGTGATCGTGATGATGTTGCGGCGGGCATCGGCCGGGTCGGGGCTGCGTTCGACGTACCCGTCCGCCTCCAGTTCGTTGAGCGCGGCAACCACGTCGCTGCGGTCGATCGAGCTGTGCCGGCCGAGAGCGGCCTGACTGGCCGGCCCGAACTCGACCAGCGTCGCCAGCAGCCGGAAATGGTACGTCCGCGCCCCGACGGCGCCGAACGACTCGGTCACGATCCGGCTCGCCTGCGCTGCGCTCTGGGTCAGCAGCCAGCTCGGCAACTGAGTCAGGGCAGTCGGAGTCTGCTCGTCCACGGTGGCAGTGTAAGCGCTGACAGGTTCTTCGCCGGTGACCTCAGCGTTGGCGCAACCTACGATTCGCGCGCGTCCAGCAGCTCGTCCCAGTGGTCCTCGGCCCAGTCACAGAACGCCCGCAGCGGTCCGAGCAGGCTCCGCCCGAGGCCGGTCAGCTCGTACGTGACGCGCCGCGCCGGGTCGGCGTACTCCGTCCGCCGGACGAATCCGTCGCGCTCGAGCGACCGCAGGGACCGGGTCAGCATCTTCGGACTGATCCGGGCCAGCGGCACGCGCAGTTCGGAGTACCGCCGGGGGCCGTTCTCCAGGCAGCGCAGCACCATCCCCGCCCACTTGTCGCCGCCGACCTTGAACGGCAGCAGGGTCGACGGGCAGATCTCTTCGAACATATCCGCTCGGAGCGCCTCCATAGCTACCAAGGTATCCAATCGGTAACCACGCTCCCGCCTACCTTCGCCGTACCCATTCCAAGGAGGTTGCGGTGAGCAAGATTCTGGTGATCGGCGCGCGGGGACGAGCCGGTACGGCGGCTGTCGAGGAGGCCGTGGGCAGAGGTCATGAGGTGGTTGGTGTCGCGCGTACGGCGGGCGGGACCTCGCTGACCGTCGGGGATGTGACCGACGCGGGGCGTGTCGCGGAGCTCGCGGCGGGGCAGGACGCGGTGATCGCGGCGGTGTACGACGGCGGGAGCGACCCGGCGGTGTTCTTTCCGGCGGCGGCGCGCGCCTTGGTCGAAGGGCTCGAGAAGGCCGGCGTGCATCGACTCGTCTGGGTCGGGCTGGCGTCGATCCTGCCGACGGCCGACGGGACGTTGCTGATGGACACGGACGGATACTCAACGGAGTACCGATCGTTCTTCCTTGCGCATCAGGCGGCGCTGGACGTGTTCGCGGCATCGCCCCTCGACTGGGTATCGATCGCTCCGGCCGGAGACTTCGACCACGCCGATCCTTCCCGCAAGGACCGGTACCGCGTCGCGCCGGCGGACGCCGGTGAGTTGATCTCGTACGCCGAACTCGCGGTCGCGCTCGTCGACGAAGTGGACCACCCGGCCCACCATCGCACCGCGATCGGCGTAGTGGTCTAGTCAGGGTGCTCGCGGGCCGCGGAGCGCGAACGATAGGTTCGGCGCATGGCTGGGGCTGAGGAGTACTTGGGGAAGGCGTTGGCGATCGCGCACCAGGCTGCCGAGACGCAACTCGGGGCGATCCGGGTTGCGGCGGGCCTGGTCGCGGACGCGCTCACCGGCGGGAAGCAGTTCTGGGTGTTCGGCACCGGGCACAGTCACACGCTGGCCGAGGAGCTGTACGGGCGCGCCGGCGGACTGGCCGACGTACGCGCGATCCTCGAG
Organism: Kribbella sp. NBC_00709; assembly: GCF_036226565.1. Classification (GTDB taxonomy): domain Bacteria; phylum Actinomycetota; class Actinomycetes; order Propionibacteriales; family Kribbellaceae; genus Kribbella. The sequence continues at coordinate 3,473,365 of NZ_CP108996.1, read as the reverse complement.
CCCGGATTGATGCTGCACGAGGGCCTGCAGAAGAGCTCGCTGCTCGAACGCCTCCCCGGCCTGGCCGCCGTTCTGCTGGAGGTCAACCAGCTGGAGTCCGGCGATGTCGTACTGATCGCATCGAACTCCGGGCGGAACGCCGTACCCGTCGAGTTCGCTCTCGGTGCACGCGAACGGGGTGCGCAGGTGATCGCGCTGACGTCGATGGCGCACAGTACGTCGACATCGTCGCGGGCCCCCGGTGGTCAGCGGCTGTTCGAGACCGCGGACGTGGTGATCGACAACTGCGGCGTACCGGGTGACGCCCTGATCGACGTCGACGGCAGCCCCGAACGGACCGGCGCGACGTCGACGATGGTCGGGGCGATGCTCGTGCAGGCCCTCACGGTCGAGATCGTCACCAGACTCACCGCCCGCGGCGAGACTCCGAACGTTCTCCGCAGTCTGAACGTCTAGCAGTCCATGAAGCAGTTCCTCCTGCAAATGTCCGGCGTTCCGGGCGCCGGAAAGTCCACGATCGCGCACCACGTCGGCTCGCGGTACGGCGCGATCGTCGTGGACCTGGACGTCATTCGGAGCGCGGTTCTCGACGGAGGTGTGACGGTCGAGGGCAGCGGTCCGGCGGCGTACTCAGCCGTCTACGCGTTGACCCGGAGCCTCTTGGACCAGGGCACCAGCGTGGTGATCGACAGCCCGTGCGGGTACGACCAGATCCTCACGACGGGTCTGGAGATCGCGGGTGAGCGCGGGATCGCCTACAAGTACGTCGAATCCTGGACGGACGATCTCACGCTGATCGACAACCGCCTCAGAACCCGAGCCCCGATGCGAAGCCAACGCCGAGCCGTCGGCCTGCACGCGGCCGACCTCGGCGACGCAGACACCGACGGCGAACAACTCTTCCGAACCTGGATCCAACGGACCAAGCGCCCGGCGGAGGGCTACCTACAGGTCGACGCAACCAAGCCGCTCAACCTGATCCTCGACGAGGTCAACACCTACCTCGAGCACGGCCCGGCGGCACGGTTGGGCTGTCAGGTGGCGCGGTAGGCGACGGTGATGTCGTAGCGGTCCGAGCGGTAGATGGAGCGGCCGAATTCGATCACCTGGTCGGTGGCGGTGCGGGGGGCTGAGGTGATGATGAGGCAGGGGGTGGAGTTGTCGATCTCCAGGAGTTCGGCGTCGCCGGGCACGGGTGGGGCGGCGACGATGGAGGCGGAGACCATGCCGAGCGTGACGCCGTACCGGGTGGAGAGCTCGGTGTAGAGAGACTTCTCGGCGAAGTCGATCTCGTCGAGGCGCGGGTAGCGCTGCAGGGAGAGGGCGGTGCGCTCGATCGCCATCGGGTCGCCGTCGGCGGTGCGGAGGCGGACGAGGTGCAGGACGGGGGTGCCGATCGGCTCTTCGAGCTCGCGGGCGAGGTCCTCGTCGGCGGCGCCGACCCGGTGTTCGAGGACCTTGGCGCCGGGCTTGATGCCGCGGTTGATCATGTCCTGGGTGAAGGACGAGGCGAGCATCCGCGACGGGCGCGGCTCGGAGACGAAGGTGCCGCCGCCGGGGCGGCGGTTGGCCAGGCCCTCGGCCACGACCCGGTCCACTTCCTGGCGCACCGTCATCCGGGCCACGCCGAAGCGCTCGGCGAGGACGCGTTCGGACGGCAGCACGGTGCCGACGGCCAGCGAGCGGGTGAGGTTCTCCAGAATCTCGCGAATCTGGTCACCCTTCGGACGATCGGTCCGCAGCTCGGTAGGGAGCTCGGCGAGATCGCCGGGGTTGTTCCGTGGGCGGGCCATGAGGTCAAGTATCCCTGGGAATCTGCCCGGCAAACCGGTTGCCGGGGAACGCGGGCCGCGGTGTTTCGTACCGCGCAAGGCGCCCGCGACCACGTTGTCCCGAACGACCTTGTCAGCCCGACTGTAACGTCCAGTGCCGCCTCACGGCCAGTGACGATCCACAGGCTCAGCCAATTCCCAGCGGGGTAGTTTTATCGTTATGGCCCCGGGACAGTTCGTGCAGGAGACGTCGTCGACCGGCGAGTGGAAGCGGCAGGGCAACAGATTCACCGGCCGGATCTCGCGGGACTCCGCGTCGGCGCCCGGCGAGGGCCCGGACGACCACGGTCGCTGGCCGGTCGAGCCGGGGCGGTACAGGCTGGTCGTGAGCCTGGCGTGTCCGTGGGCGCACCGCTCGGTCATCGTCCGCCGGCTGCTCGGTCTGGAGGACGCGATCAGCCTGGCGATCGTCGACCCGATCCGCGACGAGCGCGGCTGGCGGTTCACGCTCGACGCCGACGACACGGACCCGGTGCTCGGCATCAAGTTCCTCTCCGAGGCGTACCTGCGCACCGACCCGGCGTACGACGGCCGCGTGACGGTGCCCGCGATCGTCGACACGTTGACGGGCGACGTGGTGACGAACGACTACCCGCAGATCACGCTCGACCTGTCCACGGAGTGGACCGACTTCCACAAGCCCGGAGCTCCGCAGCTGGTCCCGCCGGATCGCGCCGAGATGGATGTCCTGATCGACGAGATCTACCGCGATGTGAACAACGGCGTCTATCGCTGCGGCTTCGCGACCAGCCAGGAGGCGTACGAGGCGGCGTACGACGCCCTGTTCGCTCGTCTCGACGTGCTCGAGGCACGGCTCCAGGACCGTGAGTACCTGCTCGGTGACACGCTCCGCGAGGTGGATGTCCGGTTGTTCACCACGCTCGTCCGCTTCGACGCGGTGTACCACGGTCACTTCAAGTGCAACCGGCAGAAGCTGACCGAGTTCCCCAACCTGTGGGCGTACGCGCGTCGCCTCTACCAGCTGCCGGGCTTCGGAGAGACGGTCGACTTCGACCAGATCAAGCGGCACTACTACGTCACGCACACCAGCATCAACCCGACCGGCATCGTCCCGAAGGGACCGGATCCGCGAGGCTGGATCAGCTAGCGAGTGCCGCCAGCGCGGCGGTGACCGCGGACTTCAACTGCGCCCGGGTCGCGCCCGACCGCGACCGCAGATTCACCGCGTAGGCGAGCAGCGTCAGCAGCTCCGCCGCGCCCTCGGCCTCGATCCCGGACCGTAACTCTCCGTTGCTCTGAGCAACCTTCAGCGCGGCGGCCAGCGCGTCACGCAGTACGGCGTGATGCTCGGACAGCACCGCCCGTACGGCGTCCGGCGGGTTCTCGGCGTTCGCGTTCGCCATCATGCAGCCCCAGCCGGCGTACTCCCCCGACAGCCGCAACCGCAGCAGCCGGTCGAAGAACGCCCGAACCGCTTCCATCCCGCGCCCGTCCGCGGCCAGCTGGTCGAACATCGGCCGCGACCGGTGCTCGAGGTACCGACGGGCCGCCGCCGTGTACAGCTCGTCCTTGCCGCCGAACGCGTTGTACAGACTCGATCGGCTCAGCCCGGTCGCCGCGACCACGTCCTGGATCGCGGTCGCCGCGCTCCCGCGGCGCCAGAACAGCTGCTCGACCGTGGCCAGCGCTTCCGCCTCGTCGAAATGTTTGACATCCGGCATACCCGGCATCATATCTTGGAACGACCGATCCAAGATGCGAGGAGTCCTGATGATCGACGTACTGGTGCTCGACGTCAACGAGACCCTGACGGACATGGAGCCGCTGCGGGACGGGTTCGAGGCCGTCGGCCTGCCCCGGCACAGCCTCGACGCGTGGTTCGCGGCGACGCTGCGCGACGGGTTCGCACTGACCGCGGTCGGCGCGTACGCCGGCTTCCGCGAGCTCGCCGCCGAACTCCTGGAAGCACAGCTCGTCGCAGCGGGCATCGAGCCGAACGACGAGACGGTCGCGAGCGTGCTGTCCGGGTTCACCCGCCTGCCGCTGCACCCCGACGTCGAGCCAGGACTACGCCGGATCCACGAGGCGGGCATCCGCATCGTCACCCTGACCAACGGGTCGGCGGCGATGTCCGCCGAGGTCTTCGCCAAGGGCGGGATCATGCCGTTCCTCGAGAACCGCCTCGACGTATCGACGCCACAGCGCTGGAAGCCGCATCCCGACGCCTACCGGTACGCCGCGGAGGTCTGCGGAGTGCCGGTGGAACGGATGGCGCTCGCCGCGGTCCACCCGTGGGACATCGACGGCGCCCGCCGGGCCGGCCTCAACGGCTTCTACGTCGACCGGCGCAACACGCCGTACCCGAAGTCGTTCCTCGCGCCGGACCTCGTCGTCCCCGATTTCGAAGGCCTCGCCAGCGAGATCACCAGGTAGAATCGGTCACTGGGTGTGCCGGGAAGTCTGGTCGGCGTCCGTCCGACCGACCCCGAAATGAAGGGCCGATATGAGCCAGCACCCGCGGATCCGGCAGAAGAAGCGCGCGTTCCCCCGCATCCTCGGGCGCGAACGCGCGTTCCTCGCCGACACGCTGCGGGCTGAGACGACCGGCGGCCTGTTGTTGCTCGCGGCTACTGTCGTCGCGCTGGTCTGGGCGAACTCACCGTGGCAGGACGCGTACCACCACCTGCGCGAGGCCCAGCTCGGCCCACTGACGGTCGAGGCCTGGGCGTCCGACGGAGCGCTGGCCTTGTTCTTCTACCTGGCCGGTGTCGAGCTGAAGCGCGAGCTGGTGGTCGGCACGCTGTCGAAGCTCAACGAGGCCGTCGTGCCGGTAGCCGCGGCCATTGCCGGAATGGTGCTCCCGGCAATCATCTACCTGATCACGAACCTGGCCACGCACGATGGCAAACCGCATGGCTGGGCGGTGCCGACAGCGACCGACATCGCGTTCGCGCTGGCCGTGCTGGCGATCGTCGGGTCGTCGCTGCCGAGTGCTCTGCGGGCGTTCCTGCTCACGCTGGCGGTGGTGGACGACTTCGGCGCGATCCTCGTGATCGCGGTCTTCTTCTCGCACGGATTCCACCTGCTGTGGCTGCTCGCCGCGGTCGCCCTGATCGCGCTCTGGTACGTCCTGCAGCGGCGGCGCGTGCGTACGCCGTTCCTGTACATCCCGATCGCGCTCGCGACCTGGTGGTTCATGCACGAGTCCGGGATCCACGCGACGATCGCCGGCGTCGCGCTCGGGCTCGTCACCCGCGTCGTCGCGGATCCCGGCGAGGAGCACGCGCCGGCGGAGCGGATCGAGCACCGGCTGCGGCCGTGGTCGGCGGGCGTCGCCGTACCGGTGTTCGCGCTGTTCGCCGCCGGCGTGACGCTGAGCGGGACCGCCGTACGGCAGATGCTCACCGACCCGGTCGCGATCGGCGTGGTCGCCGGGTTGCTGGTCGGCAAGTCCATCGGGGTGTTCGGCGGATCCTGGCTGACCGCCCGTTTCACGCGAGCCGAGCTGAACTCCGACCTGGCCTGGCGAGACGTCGCCGCGGTGTCCGTGCTGGCCGGCATCGGCTTCACGGTCGCGCTGCTGATCGCGCAGCTCGCCTTCGGATCGGATGCGGCCCAGGTCGAGCGCGCCAAGGCCGCCGTACTGGTCGCCTCGGTCCTTGCCGCGTTGATCGCCGCACTCCTGCTGGCTCGCCGAAACCGCGCGTACGCCGATTGAGCGCGGGTACGGACTGTAGTGTCGGGGCACGGACGTGTGGGAAGGAGTTGCGATGTCGATGGGGCAGAACGGGGACGGGCCCACGGTCGGCCAGCTCGTCGCGAATGCCAGCAAGGAACTGTCCAGCCTGGTCCGCAGCGAGCTGGAGCTCGCGAAGACCGAGCTGAAGAAGACCGCGGTCGCGGCCGGGACCGGAGCCGGGATGTTCGCGGCCGCCGCGTTCCTCGCGCTGCTCGCGGTCATCCTGCTGAGCATCTCCGCGGCGTACGGACTGACCGCGGCCGGCCTGCACCCGGCCATCGCGTTCCTGATCGTGGCCGGTGCGTTCCTGCTGATCGGCGCGATCCTGGTGTTCATCGGGATGCGGGCGCTGAAGAGCGCGAAGGGTCCGGAGCGGACGATCGAGACCTCGAAGCAGTCGGTCGAGGTGCTCAAGGCGATCGGCAAGGGCGACGAGGACCACGCGGCCCTGCCTGAGTCTGGCGCACGGCGCTGAGCCCGGCCGGCGTCGTCGACCTGCTGGTCGACGGCCCCTGGTCGCACTCGCTGGTCGCGGCCAACGGGGCCCGGTTCCACGTCGCGGAGTGTGGCGCGGCGGACGATCCGCTCGTCCTGTTCCTGCACGGCTTCCCTGAGTTCTGGTGGGCCTGGCGGCATCAGCTGCCGGTGGTCGCGGCCGCTGGCTACCGCGCGGTGGCGATGGACCTGCGCGGGTACGGCGCCAGCGACAAGACGCCCCGTGGCTACGACCCGTACACCGCTGCCGCCGATGTCTCCGGCGTCATCCGCTCGCTCGGTGCTACTGACGCTGTGGTGGTCGGGCACGGCTGGGGCGGCTTCATCGGCTGGTCAGCCGCAGTACTGACGCCGCGCCAGATCCGCGGACTGGCCGCGGTGTCGGCACCGCATCCGCTCGTGCTGGCCCGGGCCGGCCGAGCCAAGGCGTTGAGCCGGACAGCGTGGTTCCAGCTGCCGATCCTTCCGGAGCGGCGGCTGCTGGCTCAGGACGGCATCCACATCGAGGGACTCCTCCGCGCCTGGGCCGCACCGGATGGCACGTTCCCCGACGCGGAGGCGTCTCGCCGCTACCGCGCGGCGCTGCAGGTCTGGCCGGCACCGCACTGCGCCCTCGAATACCACCGCTGGTTCGCCCGCTCCCGGTTACGCCCGGACGGCCGCAAGTACTCCGCCAGGATGCGTACGCCGGTCGCCGTACCTGTGCTGCAGATCCACGGCGCACAGGACGCGGCCATCTCCCCCACCGCGACCACCCCGCCCCGCCTGATCACCGCCCCACTCCGCGACGAGCTGATCACCCCAGCCGGCCACTTCCCCCACGAAGAAGCACCGGACATCTTCAACCGCGTCCTGCTCGACTGGCTGAGCGCTACCAGGTCTGAGAATCGGTCACCAGAGTCGCAGTGACCACCCAGAAAGGGCCCCGGTGCTCGACGCGGTACGTCGCGGTCTCCCAGTGGTTGCAGTCGTGGAAGAGACTCACCTGGGCCTCGACGTGGTCGCCCTTGTCGATCACGTCGGCGAGCTGAACCACTCCGACCCGGTTGTCCCGGCAGGTCGGTGGGGCCGGCGCCATGTCCCGGTGGAACTGGAGCGGCGCGATCTTGCGCACCAGGTAGGTCATCGTCTCCCGCTGGTCCGCGGAGATCGGCGGGCCTTTGCGGGCGTGCTTCGTCCCGACATCGGACAGGTCCAGCACGATCACCGACCGCCAGGCGCCGGCGGCTGGTTTCACGGTCCGGAGCAAGGTCTCGATCGAGGCGGTCCAGATCGTCGCGTCGTCGTCGGCGGTGCGCGTCGTCGGCGGGGTCGCTGCCGGTGGCGCCGAGTCGGCGGCTCCGGTCCGGTTGGCGACGTACAGGACTCCGGCCAGTACGACGAGGACCGCCGCGGCCGCGAGCATGGCCGGCAGCGGACTCCGGCGTTTGGTTGCTGCAGGCAATCTATCGACCAGTTCTTCGTGCTCGGTAAAGGTTTCGCGGAGGAGCTCGCCGAGCTCGTCGTCGGTCAGCCTGGTCATCTCTGCGCCTCCTCGGCGGACAGGGTGCCTCGTAAGGTCGCCAACGCGCGCGCGGCGTTGGTGCGGACCGTGACGGGCGCGACGCCGAGCACCTCGGCGATCTCGGAGTCGGGGAGGTCCTCGTAGTACCGCAGGACGAGGACGGCGCGCTGCTTGCGAGGCAGCCCGGCGAGCAGGCGCCAGGCGGCGTCGCGCTGCGCCTGGCGAGCGCCGATGTCTTCGCGGGACGGCTGGTCCACCGGCTCCGCCAGCGGGACCTCGCTGTTCTTCAGCAGACGGCGCCAACTGAGGAACTCGTTCACCACCATGGTCCGCAGATAGGCCTCGGGATGATCGAGCGCACCGATCCGCGCCCACCGGCGGTAGGCCCGCGCGAAGACCGTCTGGACCAGGTCCTCCGCGCTGTGCACACCGCCGGTCAGCATCAGCCCGAGCCGCAGCAGCCGCCGTTCACTCGCCCGCACGACCTCGTCGAACGAGAGCGCGTCCGTCGTCACCGTCACAACCCTTCAATGCGGTGGCGGCGCGGTCCTGTTGCATCAGGTGCAGGACTGGGTGGAGACCTCTTGGGTGGCGGTGGTGCCGTCGCGGGCGTCGTCGGAGACCTGTTCGGCGGTGAGGACGTAGCCGGTCCGGTTGTCCTCGACGGACGCGGCGAAGACCACGCCGTACACCGTGCCCTTGGGCGACAGCAGCGGGCCGCCGGAGTTGCCCGGTCGGACCGAGGCCCAGATCGAGAACGCGTCGCGGGTGACCGTCTTGTCACCGTAGATGTCCGGGCCGCGGAGCCGCTCCTCGGACCGGATCCGGGCCGGCTCGGAGTCGAACGGACCGTTCTCCGGGTAGCCGAGCACGACCGCCGAGTCGTCGGCCTTACCGGCGAAGTCGAAGGTCAGCGGCTGCTCTTTCAGGTTCGGCACGTACAGCACCGCGATATCGGTCTCGGGGTCGAACACCACGACCTTGGCGTCGTACTTCTTGCCGTTCACCTCGACCTGCGGCGAGCTGACCCCGGCGACGACGTGCGCGTTCGTCATCACCCGCTGCGGCGCGTACACGAACCCGCTGCCCTCGAGACCGCGGGAGCAGCTCGCGACCCCGGTCACCTTCGCGATCCGGGTGTACGCCGACTGCACCGGCTGCTGCCGCGCGATCGCGCTGTCCGGCGGCTGCGTCTCGCGGATCCGCTCCGGCACGAACGGGTCGAGGAACCGCGGGAACAGGTCGGTGTTGACCACGTCGTTGAACGACTGCAGCGCCCGGTCCGCGCTGTTCGGCAGGACCTCGTCGACCTTCGCCAGCACCTGCGACCCGCGCACCGCCGACGTCACGCTCGGGATCCGCGCGCCGCTCACCGCGACACCGAGCACCCACGCCACGATCAGCACGGAGGCGGCCGCCAGCGCGGCGCCGCCGAGCGCGTCGAGGAACCGGATCGGTTTCCAGGACAGCCGGTTGCGCACCCTGGTGCCGGCCATCGCCCCGAGCATTCGCCCGAGCGCGGCCAGGCCGACCACGAGCACGAGCGCCGCGAACGACACGGTCACGCTCGGCGAGAAATGGTCCAGCGCCTTCGGCACACCCCAGACACCGATCGCGGCGCCACCGAGCAGGCCGAGCGTGGCGCACGCCCCGAGCACGAATCCCTCGACGTACCCCGAGATCGCCACCAGCGCCGCGGTGCCGAGCACCGCCCAGTCGAGCCAGCTCATTCCACGCCTTCCGACTTGTCACCGTGCGCCTGGCCGAGATCGTGCTCGATGGCGGTCATCCGCCGCACGTCCTCGGGCCGTCGCCCCTCACTCCGCCAGGCCGCCTCGACCAGTCGGTCGGGCAACGGTACGACGACCGAGGGGTCCCAGTCGCGGTGCCATCCACCGAGCAGGAGCAATTTATCCAGCAGACCGGCCGTGAAGCCCCAGATGTAGAGGTCGTCGACGACGAACGCCGGGCCGGTGAACCCGGACGGGTGCAGGCAGCTGATCCGGTTCGCCGGGTCGGCGAGCGCGCTGATCGGGACCTCGTGCACCGACGCGACCTCGGCCGGGTCGACCACCGCGACCGGCGACGGCTCCCGCCACCACGCCAGCACCGGCGACACGCCGAAGTTGCTCACCGGCACCCACAGCGCCGGCCAGATCGAGAACGGTACGACGCCGGCCGGGTCCAGCCCGGTCTCCTCCTCGGCTTCCCGCAACGCCGTCCGGATCAGACCGTCGTCCCCGCTGCCGTCCTCGGGGTCCGCACCGCCGCCCGGGAACGCCATCTGCCCGGCGTGTTTGCGCAGCGTCCAGGCCCGCTCGGTCAGCAGCACCTCGGGCCCATCGTTGCCCTCAGCAAGCAAGATCAGGACGGCGGACTTCCGCACCGACGGATCGTCCGGCGGGAGGAACCGGGACAGCACGTTCGGATCCACGTCCTCGGACGCCTTCGCCAACGGCCGCAGCCAGTCCGGGATCTCCACACCGTCGAAGGTCATCGGGCGTGGTCCTTCACCAGTTGGTCGAGCTGCTGCTGCGAGGTGAGCACACCGCGGTGGACGAAAGCGACCGCGCCGTCCTTGCCGACGAACGCGGTCAGCGGCGGACCGCCGACCTTCAACGCGCGCTGGATCGCCTTGTCCCGATCGATGACGTGCGGATACGTCAGCCCTTCATCGGTCGCGAACTTCACCGCCAGCTCCGGCCGCGGGTCGTCGTAGTCGATCCCCAGCATCGGCACCTTGCCCGACTTCGCCAGCGCGGCCAGGTACGGCGCCTCGTCGCGGCATGGGCCGCACCACTGCGCCCACACGTTGATCACGAGCGGACCTCGCAGGTCGGCGAGCCGTACGTCCGGACCGCTGCCCAGGCACGGGAGCGTGACGTCCGGCAAGGCTCCGGTGACGGGCGGCTTCGAAGGTGTCGACGGGCACGCCGACAGCTTGTCCGCGCCGGCGACGGCACTCCGGCCCGTCGACGGCTGACCGCCGTCATCGGCTCGCTCCGATCCACACGCCGCCAGTGTCGCCGACAGCACCAACGCGACCGCTCCAGCGATCAACAGTGCGCGGCGGGACGGCGTACCGGATCGGAACTTCACGCCGGGACCTTCACCAGCTTTGCGGCGACCTCGGGGTTGGTCGGGCCGGCGCCGTACGACGGGCACCACTGGGCTATCGGGCAGGCGCCGCAGGCGGGCTTCTTGGCGTGGCAGCGCCGGCGGCCGTGGAAGATCAGCCGGTGCGACAGCATCGTCCAGTCCTTCTTCGGGAAGAGCTCTCCGATGATGTGCTCGACCTTGACCGGGTCCTCCTCGGCCGTCCAGCCGAACCGGCGGACCAGGCGGCCGAAATGCGTGTCGACCGTGATCCCGGGGACGCCGAACGCGTTGCCGAGGACCACGTTGGCAGTCTTCCGCCCGGTGCCCGGCAGCTTCACCAGCTCGGCGAGCTTGCCCGGAACCACGCCGTCGTAGTCGTCGACGAGGGCCTGGCCGAGCTTCATCACGCTGTTGGTCTTCGCGCGGAAGAAGCCGGTCGGCTTCAGGATCGCTTCCATCTCGTCCCGGTCCGCTTCGGCGTACGCACTGGCGGTCGGGTACTTCGCGAAGAGCGTCGGGGTCACCTTGTTGACCGTGACGTCGGTGGTCTGGGCCGAAAGGATGGTGGCCACCAGCAGCTCGAGCGGCGTGGTGAAGTCGAGCTCGCAGTGGGCGTCCGGGTAGGTGTCGGTGAGCACCTTGTGCATCTTGCGGGCCCGGCGCACCAGCTGGGTGTGGGTCTCGTCGACGTACACCGGGGCCTTACGGGGGAGGTTCAGCGAGACCGTCGGGAGGGCTCCCGGGACTGGTTCCGCGACAAGCGGGGATGGCATGCAGGCCAGCCTACGTCCGCCCACCGACAGGCCGCGCAGCCCTCGCGTGACGGAGGGTACTGAGGCACACACTCTGTGGTGCTCCGGCGAGTCGAGGCGAGCCTACGTGGCGGTGCCGACACCCGAGGGGCTACGGTTTTGGGGCGACCGGGTGTGAACGACCCGGTGCCGGACGGGGTCGATCCCCGGTCCGCAGTCGTGGTCGAAGGTCCTAGGAGGCCCAAAGTGGATGCCGCAGTGCTCCGACAGGCACCGCTGTTCAGTCAGCTCGACGACGAGGCGGCCGACGCCCTGGCCGCATCGATGACCGAGAGCCGGCTGCGCCGCGGTCAGGTGCTGTTCCACGAGGGCGACTCCGGTGACCGGCTCTTCGTAGTGGTCGAGGGCAAGGTCAAGCTCGGCCGTACGTCGGCCGACGGCCGGGAGAACCTGATCGCCGTCCTCGGCCCCGGCCAGATGTTCGGTGAGCTGTCACTGTTCGACCCGGGACCGCGGTCCGCGACCGTCACCGCCGTCACCGACGCCCAACTGATGTCGCTGACCCACGACGAGCTGCTCCGCTGGCTCGACGGCCGCCCCGCGGTCGCCCGCGGCCTGCTGCTGCAACTCGCCGGCCGCCTGCGCAAGGTCTCCGACGTCGTCGCCGACCTCGTCTTCTCCGACGTACCGGGCCGGGTCGCCAAGGCCCTGCTCGACCTGGCCAGCCGCTTCGGCCGCACCGCCGACGACGGCGTCCACGTCCACCACGACCTCACCCAGGAGGAGCTCGCCCAACTCGTCGGCGCCTCCCGCGAGACCGTCAACAAGGCCCTCGCCGACTTCGCCTCCCGAGGCTGGGTCCGCCTCGAACCCCGCTCCGTAGTACTCCTGGACGTAGACCGCCTCCAACGCCGAGCCCGCTAGCCGTCCCGCAATTTGCCTGGCTGACCCAGCAATTTGCCTGGCTGACCAGCGAGTTCGGGGGTTCCATACCTTTGACAGCGGTGTGGAACCCGTGACTTCATGGGTCACCCAGCGCGGTGGATCTCCCGGGCCCCAGCGAACGCCCGCCGGATGAGCATCGCCGTACGAGCCGGATGCGCGAGATCCTCCCAGGTGAGCCTGACCACCTGCAGGCCTAGAGCACGCAGCCGGTCTTCGCGGGCCTTCTCGTGGATCAGCACCGCACTCGACCCATCGGCGTACTTCGACATGCCGTCGAACTCGACGATCGTACGATGCTCCGGAAAGTAGAAATCGACCCGGCCGATGAAGCCGTCCGCGTCATGGAAGACCGCCTGAAGCTCCGGCACCGGGAGACCTTGCTGATGCATCAGCACCCGCACCCGCGATTCGGCAACTGACTCCGCCAACGGGCTCGCGAACCCCAGCGCGGCCCGGACGTTGGGGCCACCTGGCCAGAACTCGGCTAGTGCGACGGCGCTGCGCAACTCGGCATCGGGCACCAGTGCCCCCCGCAGTACGGCGTCGGCACTCACCACCGCGCCTTCGAAGGACACTGTGGCCGCGGTCTCGACCAGGGAACGAGCGATCGAGGTGACAGCCAGGTTGTCGACCTCGAGGACAGCGTCGCCGATCAGCTTGCCGTGGTGATGTCTGACCCCGGCAGCCGAGCCGGAGCGGGCCGAGTTCGACCTGGTCAGCTGCACCTCGTTGAGGTCAACGTCCCAGACCGGCACATCGTGGACGACGAGGGCCGAGTGGTGGCTGACTACCGCCGTACCCGGACGCATCGCGTTGACAGCCCCGTACACCAGTCGCCGATGGAGCAGAAGCCGCCGTTCCCAAGGGGGTAGGTGATTCAGGTCGGTGCGCTCGACGTACTGGCCGTGGCGAACCCGTTCCCACCGGGTGTCCCGCAGGCGGTCCTGGATCTGCTCGGGCGTATACCCAGCCCGGAGTGCCTGCCGGCGACTGAACACACCGCCTTGCTTGGCGGCCACCGCCTTGAGCCTGAGGTTCATGACTCCAGCATCAACCGCGCCAGGCGATCCCGGGCTGCCTCCCGTCACATCTGTGGATAACCCGATTTGGCTGGCTAACCCATCAATTCGGGGGTTATTGACCCAGGTTTTGGGTCACAAACCCCTGCCTTCGTGGGTTAGCCAGCCAAATTGGTGGGTCAGCCAGGCAAATTGGCGGGCCAGCTAACCGTTGAGGTAGTCCAGCTGGGCTCGGACGGAGCGTTCGGCGGCGGGCCAGAGGGGGTGGGGTACGTCGGCGTAGACGTGTTCGACGATGGACTCGGGGGTGGTGTGGCCTTCGGCGAGGGCTGTGCGGACCTGGGCCAGGCGTTCTTCGCGGTGGTTGAGGTAGTAGGTGAGGACTGCGGCGGGGTCGTCGATGACGGGGCCGTGGCCGGGGAGTAGGCGGGCTACGCCGGCTGGAGAGTTGGCGAAGGCGCGGAGGTTGTTCAGGGAGTCGAGGTAGGGGCCCAGGGCACCGTCCGGGTACGCGACGACCGACGTACCGCGGCCGAGGACGGTGTCGCCGGTGAGCAGGGAGCCGTCCTGCGGGAGCCAGAAGCAGACCGAGTCCAGGGTGTGGCCGGGGGTCGGGAGGACCTCGATGCGCAGGCCGTCGGCGGTGATCACGTCGCCCTCGCCGAGCCCGTGCGCATGGTCGGTGGGGATGCGGAAGGCCGGGTCCACTGCGCGTACGCCGCAGCCGGCCCGGTTGGCGAACCACGCCGCGCCCTCGGAGTGGTCCGGGTGCTTGTGGGTCAGCAGTACGACGGCCACCGGGCCGGCCGCCTCCAGGACCGCGGTCAGGTGCTCCTCGAGCATCGGACCGGGGTCGACGACGACCGAGCGCTCCCCGTCCGGCGCCTTGAGGATCCAGGTGTTGGTGCCGTCCAGCGTCATCGGGCCGGGGTTCGCGGCCAGCACGAGGCTCGCGTAGTCGGTGACTCTCATGTGGTCTCCAGATAGGCCTTTTCGCCGTCGACACGGACGGTGGGCATGATCGCCCGGATCTCACGTTCGCCGGCCGCGGCCAGGATCGCCGGTACGTCGGCGTACTGCGAGATGTCGCGGCAGCAGATGTACGTCGGGGGCAGCATGAGCATCTCGCCCGTATCGACGGCCGTGACCGCGTCGGCCGGGCGGATCCAGGTGACCTGGTCGGACTCGCTCGTCACGTCGCGGGTGACCTGCCCCGCGGGAAGAGCGGCGACGAAGAACGCGGTGTCGTACCGCCTGGGCTCGAACTCCGGCGTGATCCAGTGCGCCCAGGCCCCCAGCAGGTCGGCGCGGAGCAGGAGCCCGCGGCGCTGGAGGAAATCGGCGAACCCGAGCTCACCGGCTTCCAGCGCGACCCGGTCGGCTTCCCAGTCGTCACCTGTCGTGTCGCCGACGACTGCTTCGGGCGACGGGCCGGCGAGCAGGACGCCGGACTCCTCGAAGGTCTCGCGGACGGCCGCTGCGACGTAGGCGGCGGCCAGCTCCGCGGAGCATCCGAGCCGGGTGGCGAAGTCGGCCGGCGGCGGACCTGACCACGAGCCGGCGATCGCCGAGTCCGCCGGGTCGACCCGACCACCCGGGAACACCGTCATCCCCGCAGCGAACGCCATCGTCCGCTGCCGCCGCAACAAATACACCTCCGGCCCGGCTGCCGGAGGTTTGCGGAGGAGGATGACCGTTGAGGCGGGGCGGGGGTCGGCCGGGGTGCGGGAGCCGCGGGTGTATTCGAGCGCGACTTCCGCCATCCGGCCGGTCATGAGCTCCGAGGTGAGGTCACGCACGACTTGTCAGCTGACCTCGACGATGAGCTCGACCTCGACGGGTGCGTCCAGCGGGAGGACCGGTACGCCGACCGCGCTGCGAGCGTGCTGCCCCGCCTCGCCGAAGACCGCGCCGAAGAGCTCGGACGCACCGTTCGCGACCTGCGGCTGACCGGTGAAGTCCGGCGTCGACGCGATGAACGCGACCGCCTTCACGATCCGCTTCACGTTCGCCAGGTCGCCGATCTCGGCCTTGACCGCGGCCAGCGCGTTGAGCGCGCACTGCTGGGCGCACTCGCTGGCGATCTCCGGGGTGACGGAGTCGCCGACCTTGCCGGTGGCGATCAGCGTTCCCTCGCGCAGCGGCAGCTGACCGGACGTGTAGACGAGGTCACCGGTCCGGACCGCCGGCACGTACGCCGCGACCGGCTTGGCCACGTCGGGCAGCTTCAGGCCGAGCTCGGCGAGCTTCTCCTCGGGGTGGCTCATTTGTCCTCGATCTCCCGCTTGAAGTAGGCGACCAGGTTCTCCGGGTTGAGGCCCGGGACGACCTGGACCAGCTCCCAGCCGTCCTGGCCGAAGTTGTCCAGGATCTCCTTGGTCGAGTGAACCAGCAGCGGTGCGGTGAAGTACTCGAACTTCTTCATGAAGGGGACTCTAGGGCATGTCTCCCGGCCCCACGCCGTCGCGAGCAGGTGCTCGGTGCGGTGCATCGGCGCGCGGGGGCGAAGGTCTCGATGCGGAGCATCGTGGCCTTTGCACCCGTGCGGCGAGGTGCCGTGCCGAGTGCCGCGCAGTAGGCGTGGGGCCGGGAGACATGCCCTAGCGGTGTGCTGTGGGACACGTCCTACCCTGGGACCTATGGCGCGACTGCACGTGGTCACCGGTAAGGGGGGCACCGGTAAGACAACCGTTGCGGCCGCTATGGCGCTTGCCCTGGCCGAGGAGGGGAAGCGGATCCTCCTGGTCGAGGTCGAAGGGCGCCAGGGGCTCGCTCAGCTCTTCGACGTACCTCCGCTCCCGTACGTCGAACGCCGGATCGCGCAAGGCCCGGCCGGCGGGGAGGTGTTCGCGCTGGCCGTGGACGCCGAGGCTGCGCTGCTGGAGTACCTCGACATGTACTACCACCTCGGCCGCGCCGGGAAGGCGCTCGAGAAGGTCGGCGCGATCGACTTCGTCACCACGATCGCGCCGGGGCTCCGCGACGTACTGCTCACCGGCAAGGTCTACGAGGCGACCCGTCGCAAGGCGCACGGGAGGCTCGCGTACGACGCGGTGGTGCTGGATGCCCCGCCGACCGGGCGGATCGGCCCGTTCCTGAACGTGAACCACGAGGTGGCCGGGCTGGCCAAGGTCGGGCCGATCCGCAACCAGGCGGACGCGATCATGGGCATGCTGCGTTCGGATGTGACGCGGATCCATCTGGTCACGCTGCTCGAGGAGATGCCGGTCCAGGAGACGCTGGACGCGGCCGAGCAGCTGGAGGCGCTGGACCTGCGCGTCGGGTCGATCGTGGTGAACATGGTCCGCAACAGCCCGCTCGACGACGACGCACTTGCCCTTGCGGTGAAGGAGAAACTACCCACCGCCGAGCTGACCAGGGGCCTGAGGGCGGCCGGGATCACGATCGGCGACGACCTGGTCGAGACGCTCGCGTCCGAGGCGCACGACCACGCCATCCGGGTCGGGCTGGAACGCGAGAACCGCGACCGAATAGATGCCCTAGGCAAGAAAGTTGTCGAGCTGGAGCTGCAGCCCGAGGGCATCGACCACGGCGCCCTGTTCGACCTGGCCGAGGAGCTGCGCCGATGACGGAGCTTGATCTGGATGCGCTGATCGACGATCCGGAGACGCGGATCGTCATCACCTGCGGCGCCGGTGGGGTCGGCAAGACGACCACGGCGGCGGCGCTGGGGCTGCGCGCGGCGGAGCGCGGGCGGAAGGTCGTCGTACTGACGATCGATCCGGCGCGGCGGCTGGCGCAGTCGCTCGGCCTGACCGAGCTGGACAACACACCGCGTGCGGTGGCCGAGGTGGACGTCGCGAACGGCGGCCGGCTGGACGCGATGATGCTCGACATGAAGCGGACGTTCGACGACGTCGTACTGCAGCACGCGACGCCGGACAAGGCGGAGCAGATCCTCGCGAATCCCTTCTACCAGGCGCTTTCCTCGTCGTTCGCGGGCACGCAGGAGTACATGGCGATGGAGAAGCTCGGGCAGCTGCACAAGCAGGCCGAGCAGTCCGGCGACTGGGACCTGATCATCGTCGACACCCCGCCGTCGCGGTCCGCGCTGGACTTCCTGGACGCGCCGGAGCGGCTGGCTTCGCTGCTCGAGGGCCGTTTCCTGCGGTTGCTGCTGGCGCCGGCGCGCGGGCCGTTCAAGCTCATGTCGGCCGGGGTGAACATGGCGATGTCGGTCCTCAACAGGGTGCTCGGCGCGCAGGTGCTGACCGACGTACAAACGTTTGTCGCTGCGTTCGACACATTGTTCGGCGGGTTCCGGCAGCGGGCCGAGCAGACGGTCGCGCTGCTGCGGGAGCCGCACACCTCATTCCTCGTGGTGGCCGCCCCGCAGAACGACGCCCTGCGCGAGGCGTCGTACTTCGCCGAGCGGTTGCGGGCGGAGGGAATGCCGCTGGCCGGCGTCGTGCTGAACCGGGTGACGAACACGCAGGCCCCGGAACTGTCGGCGGAGCGGTCACTCGCTGCAGCCGAGAAGCTCGAGGAAGCGGACAAGTCGCCGCTGACGGCCGCGGTACTGCGGTTGCACGCGGACAAGATGCAACAGGTCGTGGGCGACCACCGCCGCGCCGACCGCTTCCGCCGCGGCCACCGTGCGATCCGGACGGTCGAGGTGCCCGCGCTCGCGGACGACGTCCACGACCTGATCGGCCTGCGCCAGATCGGCGATCTGCTGACCGCATGATTACTTGATTTCACCGTCAGCGAACACCCGAAGGCCCCGGGAATGACCTGGTGGCGCCAACGGTTGAGCCTGTCAGACTCAACTTGGAAAAGGGTGTGACAGCGTGACCGATACGTTGAATCTTCCGGTACTGCCGCTGGACGACGTCGTGGTCCTGCCGGGAATGGTCGTGCCGGTCCGACTCGCCGACAGCGAGGCCCGGGCGGCGATCGATGCCGCGCAGGCTGCGGGCCAGGACCAGGTCCTCCTGGTGCCACGACTGGACGGAAAATATGCCAAGGCCGGAACGCTCGGTGAGATCGAGCAGATCGGCCGGCTGCCGGGCGGTGCCCAGGCGGCTGTGATCCGCGGGACCCAGCGGGTCCGCATCGGCGCCGGGACCACCGGCCCGGGTGCGGCGCTCTGGGTGGGCGCGACGGTGATGCACGAGATCACCGACGACCGCTCCGTCGACCTGGCCCGCGAGTACAAGACCCTGACGACCTCCGTGCTGCAGCGTCGCGGCGCGTACCAGGTCATCGACTCCATCAAGCAGGTGGACGACCCGTCCGAGCTGTCCGACCTGGCCGGCTACGCGTCGTACCTGAACAACGAGCAGAAGTCCTGGCTGGTCGAGAACGCGAACGTGTCCGAGCGGCTGGAGAAGCTGATCGGCTGGGTGAAGGACCACCTCGCCGAGCTCGAGGTCTCCGAGACGATCCAGAAGGACGTCCAGGAGGGCATGGAGAAGCAGCAGCGGGAGTTCCTGCTGCGCCAGCAGATGGCCGCGATCCGCAAGGAGCTGGCCGAGCTGGACGGCAAGGCCGAGTCCGAGGAAGAGGACTACCGGGCCCGCGTCGAGGCGGCCGACCTGCCGGAGCACGTCCGCAAGGCCGCGCTGTCCGAGGTCGACAAGCTGGAGCGGACCGCCGAGCAGTCCCCCGAGGTCGGCTGGATCCGGACCTGGCTGGACACCGTCCTCGAGCTGCCGTGGAACGAGCGGACCGAGGACAGTTACGACATCCGCGAGGCGCGGGCCGTGCTGGACGCGGACCACGCCGGGCTGGATGACGTGAAGCAGCGCATCACCGAGTACCTGGCCGTACGGCGTCGCCGCGCGGACCGTGGTCTCGGAGTGGTCGGTGGACGCCGCAGTGGCGCCGTACTGGCCCTGG
Organism: Kribbella sp. NBC_00709; assembly: GCF_036226565.1. GTDB lineage: Bacteria > Actinomycetota > Actinomycetes > Propionibacteriales > Kribbellaceae > Kribbella. The sequence goes on along the minus strand of NZ_CP108996.1, from coordinate 3,454,157 downwards.
TCGGTCCTCCTGGTGTGGGTAAGACCTCGCTGGGTGAGTCCGTGGCGCGTGCGATGGGCCGGAAGTTCGTCCGGGTCGCCCTGGGTGGTGTGCGGGACGAGGCCGAGATCCGCGGTCACCGGCGGACGTATGTCGGTGCGCTGCCGGGCCGGATCGTCCGGGCCATCACCGAGGCGGGTTCGATGAACCCCGTCGTACTGCTGGACGAGATCGACAAGGTGGGTGCGGACTACCGGGGCGACCCGACGGCCGCCCTGCTGGAGGTCCTGGACCCGGCGCAGAACCACACCTTCCGGGACCACTACCTGGAGGTCGAGCTGGACCTGTCCGACGTGGTCTTCCTGGCCACGGCGAACGTGCTGGACTCCATCCCGGCGCCGCTGCTGGACCGGATGGAGCTGGTGCAGCTGGACGGGTACACCGAGGACGAGAAGGTCATCATCGCCCGTGACCACCTGCTCCCGCGTCAGCTGGAGCGGGCGGGCCTGACGGCGGACGAGGTGGCGATCGAGGACTCGGCGCTGCGGGTGCTGGCGGGTGAGTACACCCGGGAGGCCGGCGTACGGCAGCTGGAGCGGTCGATCTCCCGCGTACTGCGGAAGGTGACGGCGAAGCTCGCCCTGGGCGAGGATCTGGGCAACCTGACGATCGGTGGGACCGATCTGAAGGAGTACCTGGGTTCGCCGAAGTTCACTCCGGAGTCCGTGGAACGTACGGCGCTGCCGGGTGTGGCCACTGGACTGGCTGTGACCGGTGCGGGTGGTGACGTGCTCTTCGTGGAGGCGTCGCTGGCCGACAAGGAGACCGGCCCGACCGGAGTCACGTTGACCGGGCAGCTGGGTGACGTGATGAAGGAGTCGGCGCAGATCGCCCTGTCGTACCTGCGCTCGCACGGCGCGGAGCTGGGGCTGCCGGTCGGCGATCTGGCCGAGCGGAACGCCCACATCCACGTGCCGGCCGGTGCCGTCCCGAAGGACGGACCGTCGGCGGGTGTGACGATGACAACGGCGCTGGCGTCGCTGCTGTCCGGACGGCCGGTCCGTTCGGAGGTCGCGATGACCGGTGAGGTGTCCCTGACCGGACGGGTGCTCCCGATCGGTGGCGTGAAGCAGAAGCTGCTCGCCGCACACCGGGCCGGGCTGACCACGATCCTGATCCCGAAGCGGAACGAGCCTGACCTGGAGGACGTGCCGGCATCCGTGCTCGCGGAGCTGACCGTTCACCCGGTGAGCGACGTCCGTGAGGTGCTGGAGCTGGCCCTGGAGCCGGCCGAGGTACAGGCACACCAGTACGCCGCCTGACGGCGGAATCGTTGGAGGGCCCGAGCAATCTGCTCGGGCCCTCCTCCTTTTGGATGAACTTTGTCCAGCCAGTGTGACCGAAGTCATAAGCGCAGCGGTAACCCAAACAGGCGATCCCGTAGTCTCTATAACCATGCGCGTGAGGGAGAAGGGTGATCGTGGAGTCGTCCAATCGGTGGTTCTGTTCCTGGGGGTGAGCGTGCTGTCGGGGGCCTTGGCCGCCGGTCTCGCGATTCCCTTCGCCGGCCTCGCCGGGTTCACCACACAACAGACTTCCAACACCCTCCAGGACCTGCCGCAACAGTTCGACGAGGTGCCACTGAAGCAGAAGAGCACCATCCTCGCGGCCGACGGTTCCGTGATCGCGACGCTGGCCGAGCAGAACCGGGTGCCGGTCAAGCTGGCCCAGGTCGCGCCGATCATGCAGAAGGCGATCGTCGCGATCGAGGACGACCGGTTCTACGAGCACGGCGCGCTCGACCTCAAGGGCACGCTGCGCGCGCTGCTGCAGAACCAGTCCGCCGGCTCCGTGCAGCAGGGTGGTTCGAGCATCACCCAGCAGTACGTGAAGATCAGCCTGGTCGAGAAGGCGAAGACGCCGGAGGAGGTCGCGGCCGCGACCGCCGACAACTACCAGCGCAAGGTCGCCGAGCTGCGGTACGCGATCGCGGTCGAGAAGCAGTACTCGAAGCAGGAGATCCTGGAGAAGTACCTCAACCTGGCCAACTTCGGTGACGGCGCGTGGGGTATCCAGGCCGCCGCGCAGCACTACTTCTCGGTGAACGCCTCCCAGCTGACGCTGCCGCAGGCCGCGATGCTGGCCGGCCTGGTGAAGAACCCGACCGGCTACGACCCGACCAACAACGCCAAGCGGGCCAAGGACCGCCGCGACGTGGTCATCAAGCGGATGCTCGAGCTGCACGTCATCTCGGTCGCCCAGGCGAACTCGGCACTGAAAACCCCGGTCATCGACCTGACCAAGGTCCGCTCGAACAAGCTCGGCTGCGGCAACGGGCCGTACCCGTTCTACTGCGAGTATGTCGTCTCCGAGCTCGAGAACAACACGGCGCTCGGGAAGACGAAGACCGACCGCGCGAACTACCTGAAGACCGCCGGCCTGACGATCCGGACGTCGCTCGACCCGAAGATCCAGGCGGACGCACAGCGCTCGATCGACACCCACTCCAAGCCGACCGACCAGGCGATCGCGGCGATCACGATCGTCGAGCCGGGCACCGGCCTGGTGAAGGCGATGGCGCAGAGCCGCAAGTACGGCAGCAAGCGCGGGCAGACGGCGTACAACTACAACGCCCCGAAGACCTACCCGGGCGGGTACGGCGGATTCCAGAACGGCTCGACGATGAAGGCGTTCACGATCGCGGCCGCGATCCAGAAGGGCATCCCGCTCACCTACAAGATCAACTCGCCCAGCCCGCTACCGCTGGGCGGCACGAAGTTCAGCACCTGCAACGGCACGGTGAAGACGCCCGACGGCTACTCGCCGAAGAACTCGACGCAGAACGTCGCGGATCCGACCATGATCCAGGCCGCCCAGAAGTCGACCAACACCTACTTCCTGCAGCTCTCGCAGCGGACCGGCCTCTGCCCGATCGCCAAGATCGCGGCCTCCCTCGGCATGTACGACGCTCAGTCGCTCGGACCGCTCGACCAGGTCCCGTCGATGACGCTGGGCGTCGGCTACATCACCCCGCTCCAACTGTCGAGCGCGTACGCCGCCTTCGCCGCGCGCGGCATGTACTGCAGCCCGTGGGTCGTGACCTCGGTGAAGGACTCTGCCGGCAAGTCGCTCAACAACCGTGGCGCGGACTGCAAGCAGGCGCTGGCCCCGGAGGTCGCCGACGGCGTGAACGCGGTCCTGCATCAGGTGATGGAGCCTAACGGCACCGGCGGCAAGCTCAAGTTCGGCAACAGCGACCTGGCCGGCAAGACCGGAACGATCCAGGAGGCGAAGGCCGTCTGGTACGCCGGCTACTCGACAAGGCTCGCCGCGGCCGCGACGGTGGCTGACGCTTCGTTGCCGTACAAGCCTCTGCAGGGCCAGACCCTGAACGGCCACGGCATCCACGACCCGACAGGGTCCGGCACCGCCGGTCCGATCTGGGAGGCCGCGATGAAGGCCGCCCTGCAGGGTTACCCGACCACGCATTTCGTCGCGCCGTCCGACAAGATCCAGCGCGGTGACGTGAAGAGCCTCCCGTTCGTCAACGGCATGAACCCCGACGACGCCGCGAACAAGCTTCGCCAGGCCGGCTTCGACGTCGCGATCGCCTCCGGCACAGTCAACTCCGAAGAAACCGCCGGCACCGTCGCCTACACCGACCCCCGCCAACGCGACGGCGCCCCCGACGGCTCCCTGGTCACGATCTACGTCTCCAACGGCAGCAAGAAGGGCCAGCCCGAGAAGCCGGGCACGCCGACGAACACCACCAAACCCCCGGGCAGCCCAACCACCATCAACCCCAACTGCCCACCCTGGAACCCGAAGTACCCCAACTGCGGCGGCCGAGGCCACGGCTAGTCCGCGACAGGGGCGCACCTCGCGGTGCGCCCCTGTCCGGATCGGCTCGGCGACTCAGCGGAAGACCCAAGCGGTCATTGCGTCGTTCTCGTCGCTCACCCGATCGTCCCAGACAGCGCGGAAGTACCACCCCCGGGCAAACATATTCGTCCACTCCGTCGGTTCGCCGACGTCGAATTCGATTGACAAGCGGGCCTGGACGATTTTGTCGCTCCTGGCCCGCTCGATCGTGAGATAGATCGGCCAGAAGTGCGGCGCCTGGTTGTCCCACGCCCAGGCGGCGTTGCAGGCCGGCGAGTAGCGGACCTCCAGCCCGCTGGAGGCCGGTTGAGAAATCACGCGCTGATCTGCAGTACAGCCCATGGCGACCGGGCCTTTGTTGTAGCACGTTTCCGCGTAACAGCCGACGGCGTACGCGCTTGGAACACCGAGCGCGAAGACGGCTGTGAGCATCACCGCACCGGCGAGGAGCACCTTCAGGAATCGCATCATTCACCTCACAGAACGTGGATAGAACTTGCTCAGCGGAAGACCCGGTCCGTGTATTCGTCGACTTGGATCGGGTCGTTGTAGACGCCCCGGAAGTACCAACCTTTCGGAACATGTTCATCCAGTCGGATGCTTCGTCAGGACACAGCTGCTGTGACAGCCTGCCCTGCACGATCCGGTCGCTGCGCGCCCGCTCAAGATCGATCGAAACACAGTGGTCTCACGAGGAATCCGTGAATCCGATCGCCCAGACTGCCTGACACGCAGGCGAGTAATAGACATGGACGGTGTAGCCGGTATCGGGCGGACAGAAAGACTGGTCAGATAGTCACAACGTGGTGATTTTGCAGCCGGAGTCGTAGCCTGCCGCGAATGCGCAGAATCTTTCCCAGGGATATGCCTGCGAGATCATCTTGGTCCAGGCCTGCCCGTCGGGCACCGAGGTGTACACGAGCTTCGTGACCGGGCTGCCGTTGGCGTCGTAGACGCCGCCTGCGATGTAGGCGTAAGCGCCGTCACCGCCCTCGGACTGGTTCCTGCGGATGCGCGTCCAGAACGCGTGGCAGGTCGGCGACCATCTGAGCTCTGCGAGATACAGGTTGTACGTGGTCAGCAGGTCCAGCTTCGTGACGGCGTCGTTCGCGCAGCCGGTGGTTTCGGGGTCCAAGCCGTTGCACGCGGCATACGTGCACGGCGCGGCCGAGGCCGGTGCCGTACCGAGAATCGAACCGGCCGTGACGGCCACACTGGCAATGACGGCGGAAATGATCTTTCGGCGGTATGACATTGGTCCCCCTCGTCTGCATCGGGGCGATGCATCCACAAGAAAAGGTAGGGACCGGCCGTTGACTCAGCAACGACTCCAGAGGAAATTGCAGGTTGTTGCAGAAGTGGTTTACTCAGGCGCCCAGTTGGCGTTTTACTTCGGCGGAGACGGTGGAGCCGTCGGCTTTGCCCTTGACCTTGGGTTGGAGGGCGCCCATGACCTTGCCGATGCCTCGGGGGCCCAGGTCGGCGGCGCCGGTAGCGGCGATGGTTTCGGTGACCAGGGCTTTGATCTCGTCCTCGGTGAGTTGTTCGGGAAGGTACTCGGCGAGGATGTCCGCCTCGGCCTGTTCCTTGTCGGCGAGTTCGGGGCGGTCGGCCTCGCGGTAGGCGATCACGGACTCGCGGCGCTTCTTCGCCTCGGAGCTGAGGACGTCGACGATCTCGGTGTCGCTGAGCTCGCGGGCCTCCTTGCCGGCCACCTCCGCCTTGGTGACCGCGGTGAGCGCCATCCGCAGGGTCGACTTGCGGATCTCGTCGCGCGCCTTCAGGGCGGCGGTCATGTCGTCGTGCAGGCGCTGCTTCATTCCGGAGTTGGACATACCTGAGATTGTGGCAGGCTGGTGAAATGAGTATCGCCCGGACCGCCCTGAAGACTACGGCCGTTGTCGGCGCCGTGGGCGCCGCCTGCGTCGCCTACGCGGCCGGCATCGAGGTGCGCTGGTTCACGCTGCGCAGAGTCACGGTCCCGGTGCTGCCGGAGGGAAGCGCCCCGCTGAAGGTTCTGCATCTGTCCGACCTGCACCTGTGGCCGACCCAGGAGCGCAAGATCCGCTGGGTGAACGACCTCGCCGCGCTCGGGCCGGACCTGATCGTGAACACCGGCGACAACCTCTCGCACGAGGATTCGGTCCGCCCGCTGCTCCGTGCGTACGGCGATCTGCTCGACCTTCCCGGTGTGTTCGTGTTCGGCTCCAACGACTACTGGAAGCCGCACTTCAAGAACCCGGGCAAGTACTTGCTGCCGGCCCACAAGCAGCGCCACAAGCCGCACGGCCCGGACCTGCCGTACGAGGAGATGCGCCGCGCGTTCAGCGGCGCCGGCTGGACCGACCTGAACAACGCCAAGGCCACCCTCAAGGTCAACGGCCTGCGGCTGGACTTCGCCGGCACCGACGACCCGCACATCAAGCGCGACCGGTACGACGAGGTCGCGGGCGAGATCGATCCGACGGCGGACCTGTCCATCGGCGTCACACACGCGCCGTACCAACGGATCCTGAACGGGTTCGTCGGCGACGGCTATCCACTGGTCCTGGCCGGTCACACGCACGGCGGCCAGCTGGCAGTGCCGTTGTACGGCGCGCTGGTGACCAACTGCGACCTCGACACGTCCCGGGTGAAGGGCCTGTCCACCTGGGGGTACGACGGGCGCCAGGCGGCGCTGCATGTGTCGGCCGGCCTCGGTACGTCGCCGTACGCGCCGGTGCGGTTCGCCTGCCGGCCGGAGGCGACGCTGCTCACCCTCGTCCCGCGAATTAACCCGATTTCGTCCGGGCGCTCGGCCCATGTAAGCTAACCGCGACTTCGGGCTGTGGCGCAGCTTGGTAGCGCGCTTCGTTCGGGACGAAGAGGTCGCAGGTTCAAATCCTGTCAGCCCGACCAACACTCAGGGCCAGTCACTTCGGTGACTGGCCCTGAGTGCGTCACGGACCTTTCGTGGAGGTGCTGGGGTGTCCGACCACTACGAGGTGCTGAACGTCGAGCGAACCGCCACGACGGCGGAGATCAAGTCGGCGTACCGGCGCCTGGTCCGTCAGGTCCACCCGGACCAGGGCGGCAACGCGGCGCTGTTCCGGCTCGTGCAGGAAGCCTGGACGACGCTGGGCGACCCGGCCAAGCGGGCCGCGTACGACCGCAACCTCGCTGCCGCGAGCGCACCGCCTGAACCGCCCCGCTACGAACCACCGCGACGCGAACCACCGCGACAGGACCCGCCGCGGTACGAGCCCGACCCACCGCCGTACGAACCACCGCCTTACGACCCGTACGCCGGCGACGCATCAGCGGCCGAACCACCACCAGTACGCGAGACGACGCCGGCCCAGCCGTCGAGTGGGCTCCGGGTCGTGCCGCGGTTCGGGCGCTGGCGGATCGTGGGGACCGTCGTGTTGTTCGCGTGGCTGGTCGCGGTGGTCGGACCCATCGTGGCGACCGCCATCAGCAGTCCGAAGGACCTGCCCTACGGCATCCCGCTACTCTGCCTGGGCCTGGCCGCGTTGCCGCGACAGTGGCGTCGCCGGGTCCCGCTCCAGCGTTTCCTCAGCCGGATCGGCATCCTGGTCGCGATCGCGTTCCTCGTGACGATCGTGGTGGCCAACTCGAAGATGGACACCAACGTGCGCATCGTGCTGTACGTGGCGTTCGGCGGCTTCGTGCTGGTCCGCCTGGTCACCTGGCGGTGGTCGGTCGCACGCGAGCTGGACCAGGCGATCGACAACTACACGGCGTACGACGCCAACGTCTGGGGCCGCCCCGGTGAGCCGCTGGTCGACGACGGACGCACGCCCATGCTCCCGCCCAGTGAGGTACTGCGGACGCGCCGGGCCGCCCATCTCCTCGAAGGCGTGGTGATGGGTCTGCCGGCCGCGAAGCTGGTCCACGGCCCCCGGATCGGCGGGCTGAGCGTCGACCACCTGGTGATGGCGGGCTCCCGCGTCGCTGTGGTCACGTCGATCGTCGCACCGCCCGGGATGTACTCGATCGACGTCTACGGCTCCGTCCTGCGCGACGGTCGGCCCTTCGGCGGCGACACGACCCTCAGCAACGCGATCAACGCCTGGCAGGGCTACCTCAAACGAGCCGAGGTCCGCGGCTTCCTCGTCGTACTCCCGGCGTCCGACGGCCAGCTGGGCATCGCCACAGCGTCGAACCATGACGCGCCCATCACCTGCCTGTCCGACCCCGCCGAGCTCGCCACCTGGCTGCAGCCGGGAGGCAACGTCCTCGACCGCCGGCTCCTGTACGACGTCCTGTACCGCGCGCCCGTCGCTCAGGCGTGAACCTAAGCTGGACAGCATGCAGCGGGTTGAGCTGGATGAGGTGGAGTACGACGTCGCCGCGAAGGACATGCGCGGCTGGGTCGAGGAGCGGATCGAAGGCAAGGCCGAGGATCGCCTGTTCCTGCTGAGTCATCCGCCGGTGATCACCTACGGGCCGCGGACGTCGCCGGACGATCTGCCCGCGGGTACGCCGGCCGTCGCGGTGGATCGCGGCGGCTTCGCGACGTACCACGGACCCGGCCAGCTGGTCGGATACCTGGTGATCGATCTGAAGCAGCGCGGTCCGGTCGACATCGTGCGCTGGGTCGAGAACGGCCTGATCGACGCGCTCGGCGCGCTCGGCTTCCCGCTGGTACGCCGGGACACGCCGAAGGGCGCCAGCAGCCTGGTCGGGGTCTGGACCGAGGACGGGCGGAAGCTGTGCTCGATCGGGATGCGGATCCGGCGCGGCGTGACCAGTCACGGCTTCTCGGTCAACGTCGATCCCGACATGACCGTGTTTCACACGTTCACGAGTTGCGGGCTGCACGATGTCACGATGACCTCGCTGGCCGAGCTCGCGGCCGAACGCGGCGTACCCACTCCGGCCGGCGCCGAGGTGCGCGACGCGATCGCGAACTCCCTGGGAGCCCGATAGCCTTCGGGAATGAGCCACGACGACGACCGGATGCCGGACGATCTGGAAGCCGTTCTGGAGGCTGCCGACGAGGAGGACGAGGCGGAAAGCCGCGCGGGACGGTACGACGCCCCGCCGCTGCCGCCGGCGCTGATCCTCGCCGTCGTGGGTCTGCTGTGCGGGTTCGCGACGATCGCGCTGGTGTGGCTGAGTGAGCGCAGCTGCGACCGGTTCCGCGACACCACGAACTGCGGTGCGCTCGGGCTCCCGCTGCTGGTGCTGATCGTGGTCGTCACGATGGTGCTCGGCGGCCTCGCCCTCAGCCGGCTGGCCATGCCGCACCCGAAACTCATCCCGTTCCTCGGGGTCGCGTTCATGGTGGCGCTCGTCGTGGCGTTCCTGACCGGTCACCTGGACTCGCCGTGGATCCTCGCCGTCGTACCGGCGCTGACCGCCATCACCTTCCTGCTCGCCAATCTCGTCGCCCGACTGCTGGAGCGTGCCGATGCCTGACCTGCCCGTCTACGAGTGCCCGCGGACCGCCACCACCCCGAACCTCGACGGCACCCTGACCGACCCCGCCTGGGAGGCGGCGCCCTGGACCACCGACTTCGTCCCCATCCACGACGGCCCCGCGCCGCGGTTCCGGACCCGGGCGAAGCTGATGTACGACGACGAGTACCTGTACGTCGGCGGCCTGCTCGAGGAACCGCACCTCTGGTCGACGATGACCGAGAAGAACAGCAAGCTCTTCCACGAGAACAACTTCGAACTGTTCCTCGACCCGGACGGCGACGGGCTGAACTACTACGAGTTCGAGATCAACCCGCTCGGCACGATCTGGGAGCTGACGCTGCCGAAGCCGTACGTCGACGGCGGCGTACCGATCGACCCGACGAACCTGCCCGGTCTGCGGACCGCGATCCACCTCGACGGCACGGTCAACGACCCCTCCGACACCGACACCGCGTGGTCGGTGGAGCTCGCCGTACCGTGGGCCGACCTCAAGTCGTACAACGCGGGCCGGGCGACGCCGCCGAACCCGGGTGACGAGTGGCGGATGAACCTGATGCGGTGCGAATGGCCGCACGAAGTGGTCGACGGCGCGTACGTGAAGGGCGAGCAACTCGAGTTCTGGGTCTGGTCGCCGCAGCACATCGAGGACATGCACCGGCCGGACCGCTGGGGCGTACTCCGTTTCTGACTGCTTGTGACCCCTGTGACCTGGCGTTAACAGGGCCGCGCAACAATGAGGTACGTGAACTTGGGGGGCTCCGGAGAACCACACAGTCTGGAAGCGGACCAGGTCGTCAGCGCGATCGAACGCGCCTGTGAGAGCGACCTGCGGACCGCCCTCCGGCTCGTTGCGCGCTACTCGGCGTACTGGTGGTCGCACGGGCTCCAGGACGAGGCAGCGGCGGCGGCCGAGCGGGTCCTCAGCATGCTCGGCCGGACCGTACCGGTGGGCCTGCACGAGGAGTACCTGCTCGCCGTCATCCACGGCGCCGCGTCGGCCGAGCAGGAGCAGGTGGAGCTGGCGCAGCAGGTCGTACTGACGACCACGGGCCCGTTCCGGTACTCCGTGACCGTGCTGCTGTGGTCGATCGTGTTCGGACCGTTCGAGCCGGCGGCCGTGGTCGAGGACGTGCTGAAGCGCAACGAGAGCGGTGACGCGTGGGCACGGGCCGCCGTCGAGCTGTGCCGGGGCTATCCGGGTCTGACCACCTCTGCGCCGGATGACGCGGCGCAGGCGTTGCGTACGGCGCTGGGCCGCTTCCGGATGCTCGAGGACCGCTGGGGCATGTTCTTGGCCCTCTGCGCGCTCCGCCACGTCGTTGACGAGCCGCTGGACATCACCACGGAGGCGTTGGAGCTCGCGGAGCACCTGTGTCTTGCTGAGGAGACCGCGCAGCTGCTGTGCGACCGCGCCGACCTCTACCGGCGGCTGGGGAAGCTGGAGGACGCCAGCGCGGACTACAGCCGTGCCCTGTCCATCGGTGAGCACGCAGACCTGACGGAGACCGTCGCGGTGGCACGGCTGGGGCTGGCACGCACCGCCCGGCACTCCGGCAACGTTCCGGCTGCCCGCACGCACCTCTCGGCTGTCCTCACGCTGCCCAACCTCGAGGACGCCCATTTCGAGGCCCTGCATGAGCTGCGCGCGCTGAACGCCTCCGAAGCCTCCGCCTAGGTGTGGTGCCAGCCACATCGCGGCGGGCGGTGCGGCTGGTTAGAGTCGGGAGCGAATCCGGCACCGACTGCAACGGAGCAGCTGATGGACAAGACGTACGGGTCGCCGCAGGAAGCGGTGGCGGACATCGGGGACGGGGCGAGCCTTGCGGTCGGGGGCTTCGGGTTGTGCGGCAATCCGATGCAGCTGATCACCGCTCTGCACGACAAGGGGGTGAGCGGGCTCAGCGTGGTGTCGAACAACTGCGGCGTCGACGACTGGGGCCTGGGCATCCTGCTCGCGGACAAGCGGATCGCCAAGATGACCTCGTCGTACGTCGGGGAGAACAAGGAATTCGCCCGGCAGTTCCTGTCCGGGGAGCTGGAGGTCGAGCTGACCCCGCAGGGCACGCTGGCGGAGAAACTGCGCGCGGGTGGCTGCGGGATCGCCGCGTTCTACACGCTGGCCGGTGTCGGCACGCAGGTCGCCGATGGCGGGCTGCCGCAGAAGTACAACGCCGACGGCTCGGTCGCGAAGGCCTCGGAGCCGAAGGAGACGCGGGAGATCAACGGCACGACGTACGTACTGGAGGACTCGATCACCACCGACTTCGGCCTCGTGCACGCACTCAAGGGCGACACCCACGGCAACCTGGTCTTCGACCGCAGCGCGCGCAACTTCAACCCGCTGGCCGCGATGGCCGGCCGGGTCACGATCGCCTCGGTCGAGGAGCTCGTCCAGCCTGGTGAGCTGGACCCGGACTCCATCCACCTGCCCGGTGTCTACGTACAGCGGGTTGTTGCTGTCGGCAAGGATATCGAGAAGCGGATCGAGAAGCTGACCGTGCAGAAGAAGGAGGCCTGAGCATGCCACTCACCCGTGAGCAGATGGCGGCCCGGGCGGCCGCGGAGCTGGACGACGGCTCGTACGTGAACCTCGGTATCGGCCTGCCGACCCTGGTCCCGAACTACATCCCGGCCGGCGTCACCGTGGTCCTGCAGTCCGAGAACGGCATCCTCGGCGTCGGGCCGTACCCGGTCGCGGGCGACGAGGACCCGGACCTGATCAACGCCGGCAAGGAGACCGTCACGACCCTGCCCGGGGCGTCGTTCTTCGACTCCTCGCTGTCGTTCGGGATGATCCGCGGCGGCGCGATCGACGCGGCCATCCTCGGCGCCATGCAGGTCTCGGCCAAGGGCGACCTGTCGAACTGGATGATCCCCGGCAAGATGGTCAAGGGCATGGGCGGGGCGATGGACCTCGTGCACGGCGCCAAGCGGGTGATCGTGCTGATGGAACACGTCGCCAAGGACGGTTCGCACAAGATCCTCGAGGAGTGCGACCTGCCGTACACCGGCCGCGGCGTGGTGAACCGGATCATCACCGACCTCGCCGTCCTGGACATCACCGACGACGGCCTGCAACTGGTCGAACTCGCCGACGGCGTCACCTTCGACGAACTCCAGGCCAAGACCGGCGCCCCGATCAAGCAATAAGTTGCCGTCTCGCGCCTCGAAAACCAGGTGCGACGGCTGCCCGCGGCCGGATATACGAGACGGATGGATTTGGACATTCTCGTGATCGGCGGCATCGGGATCGACACGATCGTGCGGGTGCCGTCGCTCCCGCTGCCCGAGGTGGAGACGATCAGGCCCGAGCCGATCGAGTCGTACGTCGCACATACCGGACACGGCGTCGCCCTGGGGTCTCAACTGCTGGGTTTGCGGGCAGCGCTCGCCGACGTGATCGGAGACGACCCCGAGGGCGACCGGATCCGGCGGCTGTACGACGACCTCCGCCTCCCGTTGCACACCACGATCCACCCCAGCGGGACCCGCCGGTCGGTCAACCTCGTCGCGCCGGACGGGCAACGCCTGTCGCTGTACGACGCACGGCACCCGGCCGGGCTGCGGGTCGCCCCGGAGCTCTGGCGGGAGAACGTCGCACGGGCGCGGCACGTGCACGTCTCGATCATGGACTTCGCCCGGCACGCACTGCCCGACGCGCTGGCGGCAGGCTGCACCATCTCCACCGACCTGCACGACTGGGACGGCCGAAACGAGTTCCACAAGGACTTCGCGACCACGGCCGACATCGTGTTCGTCTCGATGAGCACCCTGCCGCCCGACGCCGTCGACTGGATCTTCGCCAACGGCCGGGCCAAGGTAGTGGTGGCCATGGCCGGCGCCGACGGCAGCTATCTGCATGTCAGGGACCAGGCCCCACAGCATCTTCCGGCCGTCGACCTTCCCGAGCGCCCCGTGGTCGACAGCAACGGCGCGGGCGACGCCTACGTCGCGGCGTTCCTCGCCAAGCACCTCGACGGCGACACCTGGTCCAACGCCGCCGTCGCCGGATCGGTCGCGGGCGCCTGGGCCTGCGGTTCCCCCGGCACGCACACCAACCTCATCACGGCCGAGGAACTAGCGGCTCGAACCAGAACGATCGGATGAAGCGGTTCCGCGGCTGACCGGTTTGCGTTCAGCTCCTGAAAGACACCTGTCATCCCCGCCGAAAGTCGGGTATGACGGGACGCGTGGAAGTGGATGTGCTGGTAATCGGTGGAGTGGGGATCGACACGATCGTGCGGGTGCCGAGCCTCCCGTTGGCGGATGTGGAAACGATCGCGGTCGATCCGGTCGAGTCGTACCTGGCGCACACCGGGCACGGTGTCGCGCTCGGCTGCCACCTGCTCGGGCTCAACGCCGGGCTGGTGGACGTGATCGGCGACGACCCCGAGGGCGCCCGCATCCGGCGGACGTACCAGGAGCTGGGCCTCCCGCTGCGCGTCGCGCTGCACCCGAGCGGCACCCGGCGGTCGGTCAACCTGGTCAGCCCGGACGGCCGGCGGCTCTCGCTGTACGACGGACGCCACCCGGCCGGCCTGCGCGTCGACCCGGGCCTGTGGCGACCGGTCCTGCGGCTGGCGCAGCACGTCCACGTCTCGATCATGGATTTCGCCCGCGACGCTCTCGGCGACGCGATCGCCGCCGACCGCTCGATCTCCACCGACCTGCACGACTGGGACGGCCGCAACGATCACCACAAGGACTTCGCGACCGCGTCGGACATCGTCTTCGTCTCCACCAGCGCCCTGCCGCCCGACGGGATCGACTGGATCCTTGCCAACGGCCGCGCCGAGGTCGTGGTCGCGATGGCCGGCGCGGACGGCAGCTACCTGCACGTCCGCGGCGAACCGGTCCGGCACTTCCCCGCGATCGCCTTCCCCGACCGACCCGTCGTCGACACCAACGGCGCCGGCGATGCGTACGTCGCCGCGTTCCTGGCCCGCTACCTCGACGGCGCCCCCTGGACCGACGCCGCCCGAGCCGGCACCATCGCCGGCGCCTGGGCCTGCGGCTCCCCCGGCACCCGCACCAACCTCATCACCGCCGAAGAACTAGCCGTCCGAAGCAGACCGCCCCGATGATGCTGGACGCGTCACGCCCAACCACCAGCCGCTCCGCAGAGGCCGCCCCCAGTCGTGTGGATCGGCTCGTCCCCCTCCCGCCGAGTCGTGAAAATCGGCTCTGAAAATCTGCCGCGATCCACGACTCGGGGTTTGGGGCAGCAGCCAATCGCCACGACTCGGCGGAGGGCACCGCAGCGACCTGATCACGGCCGGGGAGCTGGCTGTTCGAAGTGGAAGGCGCTTATGAAGCAGTCGCGGGGTTGGTTGATGGCGAAGAGCACGCAGTCGACGACGGAGTCGGCGGTGAGGTCGGCGGCGGCTTGGCGGGGGCCGGTTTGGACGAAGTCTGGTGGGAAGAGGGAGATCACTCGGATTCCCTCCGGGCGTAGACGCTCGGACAAGATCTCGGCGTAGCCGGCCTGGGCGCGTTTTGCGGCGTAGAAGGCTGCGTGGGCTTCTGAGCGGTGCTGACCGGTCTCGCCGGCGGCCGAGATCAGATTGACGATGTCGGGGCGGTCTGAGGCTCGGAGGAGCGGGAGCAGTCGCTCGGTCAACAGGATGGTGCCGGTTGCCGCTCCGGCCATCGTGTCGGTGATGTCTTCCGGGGTCGCCTGAGCACCGAGGTACCGCGCGCCGCTGTTGACGAGGACGTCGAGGCGGTCGACGGGTAGCTGCTCGATCGACGCCGGGTCGGAGAGGTCGAGTACGGCGGCAGTCGCCGTACCGCCCGCTGCATGGATCAGCGCGACCGTCCCCTCGGCGGCGGACCGGGTACGAGCGGTTGCGAGCACGTGGGCACCACCAGCGGCAAATGCGAGGGCAAGCTTCCGCCCGGTGTCACGCCCAGCTCCGGTGATCAGGACGTGTCGTCCGGCGAATGTCATGGGCGTCAGGCAAGCACCTCAAGCCGACTCGAGGTCAAGGCGAGCGGTCAGGAGCGGGTCATGGGGGGATGGAGGGTTGTGGCGGTGCCGCGGTGGAATAGTTGGGCGGGGCGGCCGCCGTCGCGGGTTGTGGTGGTGCCGGCGGGTTCGACGAAGTCGGTGGTCTTGGTGACCTTGCGGTGGAAGTTGCGTGGGTCGAGCGGAGTACCCCAGACCGCCTCGTAGATCCCGCGCAGCTCGGAGATCGTGAACTCCGGCGGGCAGAACGCGGTCGCGAGCGGCGAGTACTCGAGCTTGGCGCGGGCCCGCTCCACCCCGTCCGCGAGGATCCGGTGATGGTCGAACGCCAGCCGCCCGGCGTCGACGTCGGCGACATCGACCCAGTTCGCCGATGCTGCGTCCGATCCGGCCACTGGCGCGGGCAGGTCCGGGACCAGGGCCAGGTACGCGACGCTGACCACCCGGCCGCGCGGGTCGCGATCAGGAGCGCCGTACGTCGCGACCTGCTCGAGGTGGATGCGCTCCGAGGACAGCCCGGTCTCCTCCGCGAGCTCGCGGCGCGCGGTCGTCTCCAGGTCCTCGTCCGGCCGCACGAACCCACCGGGCAGCGCCCAGCGACCCTGGTACGGCGCGATGCCGCGCCGGATCAGCAGCACCTGGAGGCGACCGTCGCGCACCGTCAGGATGACCAGATCGGTGGCCAGGCCGAGCGGTTCGAAATCCATGGAACCCACTCTAATCGTCATCTTGACGAGAAGTCATCCCGACCCTTATCGTCATTGTGACGACAAGGAGAACGAAGAGATGGCAGACATCACCCGGTTCCGCTTCATCAGCCACCTGCGAGCGAACCCCACCACCCACGTGCGGCACCTGCGCAACGGCAAGGTCGCGCACGACGGCGCCGGCCAGGCGTTCTGGTTCCGGGCGCTGAACTCGTCGCTGAGCGAGATCCCGATCGACGACCGCGAGCAGCCGCTGCTGTTCCACGGCCGCACGCAGGACTTCCAGGACGTCGCCGTGCAGGCGAGCGTGACGTACCGCGTCACCGATCCGGCGCTGGCCTCGAGCCGCCTCGACTTCGGGATCGACCCCGACACCGGGCTCTGGCGAGCCACCCCGCTGGAGCAGCTCGGCGGTCTGCTGACCGAGCTCGCACAGCAAACCGCGCTTGACCTGCTGGCCCGGATGACGCTCACCGAAGCGCTGTCCGAGGGCATGACGTCGCTGCGTCAGGCGGTCGGCGTCGGGCTGCGTGAGGATCAGCGCCTGACCGGGCTCGGCATCGGCGTCGAGGATGTCCGCGTGGTCGCGGTCCGGGCCGAGCGTGACGTCGAGAAGGCGCTGCAGACTCCCACGCGCGAGATGGTGCAGCAGGCCGCGGACAAGGCGACGTACGAGCGTCGCGCGATGGCGGTCGAGCGCGAGCGGTCGATCGCGGAGAACGAACTGCAGAACCAGATCGAGCTCGCCCGGCGCGAGGAGCAACTGGTCAACCAGCGCGGTCAGAACGAGCGTCTGCGGGCCACCGAGGCCGTGGCGGCCGAGGCGATCACGACCGAGGCGGCGGCCAGCCAGCAGCGGACGCTGAGCCAGGCCGAGGCCGACGCCAAGCGGGTCATCGGCGCGGCGGAGGCGGCCGCGGAGAAGGCACTGCTGGATGCGTACGCCGAGCTGGACCAGGGGACGATCCTGGCGATGGCGATCAAGCAGGGAGCCCTGCCGGAGATCGGCACGCTGAACCTGACGCCGGATCTGATCACCCCGCTGCTGACGAAGTTGACCGAAACCCGATGAGCCTTCCACCTAGGGCGGTGATCGTGCATCGGGTGACCGAGCTGACCGAGTTGGTTGCCCGGCACGGGACACGGCAGCAGGCCGGGTTCTTCCTCGCCGGGCGCGGGCGAGACCTGGCCGAGCTCGACGCGCGGCACCAGGCGCAGCAGGACGCGCTCGCCACGGTGTCGGCGGCGATCCCGCTGGACTGGCGCCGGACTGTTGCCGAACGCAACGATCTTGACCGGTTCGGGTTCGGGCCGGAGGACGTGGTGATCGCGGTCGGTCAGGACGGTCTGGTCGCCAACGTCGCGAAGTACCTGGACGGGCAGCCGGTGATCGGCATCAACCCCGAGCCGGCCCGCAACCCCGGCGTACTCGTGCCGCACGAACCGGACGCGATCGCGGATCTGCTCGTCACCCGGACGGTCGCCGAGCGGACGATGGTTGCCGCGAGCACCGATGACGGTCAGCAACTCGTGGCGCTGAACGAGGTGTACGTCGGCCACCGTACGCACCAGTCCGCGCGGTACCGCCTGAGCTCGCCGGACGGCCTGCCCGAGCGGCAGTCGTCGTCCGGGATTTTGGTCGGCACCGGGACCGGATCGACCGGCTGGTGCCGATCGGCCTGGCAGGAACGGCGCAGTCCGCTCGGGCTGCCCGCGCCGACGGATCCCATGCTGTGCTGGTTCGTACGCGAGGCCTGGCCGTCGCCGGCGACCGGCACCGACGTCACCGAAGGGTTGCTCAAGGCACCGGATTCGCTGACGATCACGGCCGAGTCCGACCTGGTCGTCTTCGGCGACGGCATCGAGTCCGACACTCTCGCGGTGACCTGGGGCCAACGGGTCGAGATCGGCGTGGCCGCGGTGAAACTACACCTCGTGGTCTGAGGCTAGATCTCCTTCGACGGTTGGATGATCAGGTGCGGGAGGTTCACGTCGCGGGGGCGGTTGACGACGTACGCGACGAGCTCGGCGACTTCACTCACCGGTACGGCGGGGAGGCTGCTGCGGAGGTCGTCGACCATCGATCGCAGGTCGGCGGGGAAGCTGTCGGCCAGTTCGGTCCCGTCGATCATGCCGGGTTCGAGGTTGGTCACCCGGATGCCCTCACCGGCGAGCTCGGCGCGCAGCGTCCGGGTCAGGTGGGTGACGCCCGCCTTCGAGGCGCCGTACGCTGCCATGCCCGGGTTGAATCGGCCGGCGGCCAGCGAGGACACGTTGATCAGGTCGGTCGTCCGGGTCGTGGCCGCCCTGCGCAAGGCCGGCAGGAACGCGTGCGTGACGGTGATGACCCCGGTGAGATTGACCTCGACGGTACGACGCCAGTCGCCGACCGGACCGTCCGCGAACGGGACCACCGACATCAGCCCGGCGTTGTTCACCAGCAGGTCGAGGTCCCCGAAACGTTCCTGCACCAGGGCCGCCGCCTCCGCCACGGACTCCTCGGAGGTGACATCCGCCGGTACGACGAGCGCCGTACCGCCGGCCTCGGCGATCTCCGCCGCGACCTTCTCGAGGCGGTCACGGCGGCGCGCGAGCAGTGCGACGGATGCGCCATCGGCGGCGAGACGGGTGGCGATGGCGGCGCCGATTCCGCTGGCGGCGCCGGTGACGAGTGCGATGCGTGAAGTACTCATGGCTCCACAGTCCGCCGGACCGGGCCGGCTCAGAAGATCCGCTTCGACCGTAGGTCTGGCAGTACTACCCAGTCGTTTGATTCTGCCGGGGATACTGGACCGGTGAGCGCGTTGGGTGAGTTCCTGCAGACCAGACGGGCGCGGTGCGCCCTGATGACGTCGGCTTGCGGCCCGGCCCGGATCGCCGCGTGTCGGGCCTCCGCCGGGAAGAAGTCGCACTGCTGGCGAACGTGAGCGTCGACTACTACATTCGGCTCGAGCAAGGCCGGGCCGGGAATCCGTCGGTCGCGGTGCTGACCGCGGTCGCCGATGCACTGCGGATGGACCAGGCCGAGCGCGATCATCTCCGGTCGCTGGCGTGCGCGGCGCCACCCGCCGTACCCCCGAAGGCAGCCGTCCGCCCGCAACTGCAGGCGATGCTGGACGCGATGCAGGATGTGCCGGCGATCGTCGTCGACCGGCTGAGCAACGTGCTCGCCTGGAACTCCGGCGCGACCGCGGTGATCGCCGACTTCGAGGACCCGCGCCGGCGCAACCTGGCCCGCCTCTACTTCCTCGACCCGCGTTCGCGGGAGTACTACGTGGACTGGGAGACCGTCGCGCAGGACGCGGTCGCGCTGCTCCGACGCGCATCGGCCGAGTACGCCGAGGACGCGGAGCTGGCGGCGCTAGTAGACGAACTCCGCACCGCCAGCCCCGACTTCGAGCGGTTCTGGCTCTCCCAGAATGTCCAGAACCGCTCCCACTGCCCGAAGACCTTGAACCACCCCGAGGCCGGCCGACTGACCTTCTCCCTCGAGTCCCTCCAACTCCCCGGCAACAACAGCCAGCACGTCATCACCTACACCCCGGCCGACCCACCCACCGAAGCCTGGATCTCGGCTCGAAGGGGTCAGTCGCCGTTGGCGGTGTCGTAGACGGGGATGGTGACCCAGCGGAAGCTGACCGGGTCGTCCAGGGTCGCCGGGACCTCGCCGCGCGACTGGATGACCGTGGACAGGCCGTTCGCGTGCCCGACCGCGTACAGGTAGCTCTTCTTGGTGTCCTTGTCGATGGCGAGCAGCAGGTTGCCGTACTGACCGCAGCCCATCGCGGACAGCGTCTCGAAGCCCTGCCAGGTCCGCGTCCGCACCTGCGTCACGATCGGCTTCATCGGTGACGCCGACGGGATCCGGATCGTGTAGAGCGCCCCGCCGCGGGTGTTCGCGAGGAACGTGTCGTACGTCGGCGTCTTGGCGATCAGCGTCATCGTCTTGACCGAGGAGAAGCCCGGATACGAGCCGGTGGACCGCCAGCCCTTCCCGCCGATGTCCCAGCGGTACAGCACGCCGTCGTTGCGCAGCGCGTACGACGTCGAGCGGTAGATCTTCTTCGTACCGTTGTCCGGGCTCTCGTAGTCCGAGGTCTCCAGGAACGTGAAGCTGCCCCAGCCGCCGCCGACCCGGGACAGCCCGCGGTTGTCGATGGTCCCGTCTTCGTACCCCTGGTAGTAGCTGTAGTAGAGCGCGTCGCCGATCACGACGTACCCGTAGCGATCGGTGCCGGAGATGTCCGGCTCGATCGTCTGGCGAGCACTCAACCGGACCTGCCCGGGGCTGTACACCCCGGCGGTGGTCCAGTTGTCCGGCACCTGCGGCGGCGTCGTCGCGGTCGGGTCCGCGAAGTGGTGCCCGCCGCTCGCGGTCACCCCGCCCTGCCAGACGAAGCAGGCGTTGGCCTGCGCGGCGGTGATCTTCTTGCTGGTGCCGGGCACCTTCGCCCCCGGCTTGGTCGGGTCAGGTTTCGCCGTCCCCTGCGCGTGGGCAGCAGCGGGCATCAATGCGGTCAGCGCGAGCACCGCGCTACCGGCCAAGGCAGTTAGTCGTCGATTCATGTCCACCCCTTTCACACCCTCTGATACAGCGCGGGCACGAAAGGTTGCGGCTCAATCGCCGTTGGCGATGTCGAAGATCGAGATCGGGACCCAGCGGAAATAGGCCGGGTCGTCGAAGGTGCCAGGCACCAGCCCGCGGGACTGGATCACCGTCGCAGTGCCGTTCGCGTGGCCGACGGCGTACAGGTTGGCGGTCTTGGAGTCCTTGTCGATGCCCAGCAGCAGCGTGCCGTTCTTGCCGCACGCCATCGCGGACAGCGTCTCGAAACCCTGCCAGGTGCGCGTTCGGACCGGTGTCACGATCGGCTTCATCGGCGAGGTCAACGGAATCCGGATCGTGTACAGCGCGCCGCCCCGGGTGTTGGCCAGGAAGGTGTCGTACGTCGGTGTCTTCGCGATCAGCGCCATCGATTTGACCGACGCGAAACCCGGGTACGAGCCGTTGGCCCGCAGTCCGCGGCTCACCTGGTTCCAGCGGAACAGGACGCCGTCGTTGCGCAGTCCGTAGAGCACGGTGTGGTGAATGTTGCCGAGCGGTTGGCTTGCGTAGTCGGCGAGCTCGATCGCGGTGAAATTGGTCCAGCCGCCGCCGATCCGGCCGAGCCCTGGTGGGTTCTCAGGGTCGAGGTCACCGGTCATCGTGGTGCGGTAGCCGCTGGAGTACAGCGCGTCGCCGATGACGACATACCCGTAGCGGTCGTCGCCTCCCGGTCCTGGCTCGGACGTCTGCCGGGCGCTGAGCCGGACCTGCCCGGGCTGATAGACAGCGAGAGTCTTTCCCTGCTCGATCGTCGGCGGGAGGTTCGCGGTCACAGTGAAGTTCCGCTGCCCACCGGTCGCCGTCACCGATCCCAGCGGCACGTTGCAGACAGCTGTTGCGCTGTCCCCGGCTGCTTGTGCGTTCGTCGGCACTAACGCAGCGGCCGCAAGCGCAGCCCCTCCGGCCAAAGCCGTAATCCGTCGCTTCATGGCGCCCCCTCAGTCACCTTGATGCGTGGAGAACGCCGAAAGTTATGACAGTTCCGCGTAGGCAGCGACCAGGGTGGCTGCGTCGTGTTCCCAGTTGAGTTCCGCGGCTGCTGCGCGGACGCCGTCGGTGTAGGTGCTGTAGTTCTCGATCACCGTGCGGACTGCGGCGGTCAGGGACTGCGCGTTGCCGGGCTCGTAGAGGCCGCCGAGTTTGTACTGGGTGACGACCGCGCGCAGTTCTGGGAGGTCGGCTGCCACGACCGGCACGCCGGCGCGGACGGCGTGGAAGAGCTTGTTGGGGAGCGCGAGGCGGTGGTTCTCGCAGGTGTTCGTCAACGTCACCAGCGAGATCCCGTAGGACCGCAGCGTGTCGTCGACCTCGTCGATCGAGCGTTCGGCGACGGTCTCCACCGGGCCCAGATCCAAGCGATAGTTGGGATCCACCGACCCCATCAGCACCGTCCGGAACGGTACGAGCTGCCGAGCCGCGGCAACCACGGTCGGCAGATCACGTCCGGCGCCGACGCGTCCGGCGTACAGCAACCCCTCCGGCCGATCGGGAGCCGGCGGTACGTCGTCCGCGCGCGGGAACGTGTTGCGTACGACGCGGACATCCGCAAGGCCCCGCGACCGCAACCGCTCCGCGATCCCGTCCGACACGGTGATGACGACTCGCGCCTTCGAGGCCAGCGAGACCTCGTACCGCCGCCCGCGCGCCCGCCACAACGGCGTCGGCCGACCCGGGAGCGCACGATCGAACCACAGCTCGTGACTGTCGTAGACCAGCGACGCCGACCACTTCCCGGCGTACTCCGCCGCGAGCTCCAGTGTGTTGAAGTCATGCGCATGCACGACGTCGAACGGTCCGGCAGCGGCCACTCGAGGGGCCGCCGCAGTACGCCAATGCTTCTCGGTGCGGTTGCGGTGCTCCGGCAGCAGCAGCCACCGGCCGAACCGCTGAACCAGCACCTTCGGTCCGCTCCGCCCGTGCCCGACGGCCAGACCGCCGTTCCCGCTCCGCAGACCGGAGGAGCGGGAGACCGACTCCACCGTGATCCCCGGGCCCACCTCGAACCCATCGGGGACGTCGCGGCCGATCACGTGCAGCGTGTGACCGGCCGCGGCCAGCGCCGTGGCCTCCCGCAGGATGCGCGAGTCCCCGGCGATCGGGGACTGCGCGATCATCAGAATCCGCACTTACTCGCCGCCGGCCCCGGTCTCGTCGCCGAGCTCGTTGTCGAAGTTGAGCTCGTTGTTCAGGAACGGCAGCAGTACCTCGACCGACTTCCGCCCGTCGTGCAGGTCCCGCACGAACGACGGTCCGGCGTCGGCGATCTTGCGGGCCGTGTCGCGCTCGGCGACGAGCCGCTCGATCACCTCCGACAGGTCGTCCGGCGTCGCCTCGGCGATCGGCAGGTCGGTCGGCAGCAGATCGCGCACCGGGTCGGCGATGTGCCCGACGGTGACCCGGCCGGCCGCCATCGCCTCGCAGGCGAACACGCCGTACGAGCCGAGCAGCAGCTGGTCGACCACGATGTCGGCGCTCTTCACCATCTCGGCGAGCTCCGCGTGCGGCACGCCCTGGACCCGGTTGTACTTGATCAGGCCTCGTGCATCCAGGTCCGTCAGTACCGGGTCGACGTACGCCGATCCCTTCAAGGCAGACGCCGACGGTGCGTGCAGCACCACCGGCACCTCCCGCTCGAGCACCGGCTGGGTCGACGTGAATCCCTCCGCGTCGACGGCCAGCGGCAGCCAGATCCCGTTCTCGACGAACTCGAGCAGGTCCGGCGTGGTGACGAAGATCGGGCCGTTGTAGCCGTCGAGGTGCCGGCGCATCAGGTTGTTCGCGGCCTGCAGGCGCTGGGTCAGCTCGTCGTCGGGGTTGCGGAACGGCGAGTAGCGGTACTGCGCCCGGTGCTGCTCCGGGTCGCGGATCTCCGACCCGTGGAACACCAGACCGTGCCGGATCCCGGCCTGGTCCAGCATCGGTACGTCGGTCGTCCACATCTGCCCGCGCTGCTGGCCGAACATCGGCCGGCCCGCCTCGAACAGCACGTGGGTGACCTCACGCAACGCGTACGCCGTCAGCTCCAGCTGCCAGCGCAGGTCGGACCGGTACTGCCGGTAGGTGCCCGTCCGGTGCACCCGGAAGTCGAACGCGCCGCTGCCCGTGGTCAAGGACTCCGCCTTGATGTCCGGGACCTCGCGCTCGAGTGCGGTCGCCCACAACCACGCCTGGCCGGCGCTGTTGACCGGACCGAGCAGCAGGTGCCTCCCGGTCTTCTTGATCCGCCCGCCCGGCCGGATCACCTCGAGCTCGCGCCCGGTCAGCTCGGCGTACACCGCCCGCAGCTTGGCCGCCTGCCCGGACCAGGAAACTTCCTGCTGGTACGTCGGGTCGACGACCCGCTCGCGGTAGTTGTCCAGGTCACCGAGCACCGTGCGGACCTTGGTCGCGAGGTCGTGCGCGTTCGCCGCTGTGAAGACCTCGCCGATCCGGGTCCGGTCGACGAACTCCTTCATGCTCGGCATGTCGCTGACCACCACAGGCAGGCCCGCGAAGGCGTACTCGAACAGTTTGTTCGGCAGTGCCATCTCGTGGCTCGGGTAGCGCAGGATCGGGATCAGCCCGACGTCGGCGGTCCGCAGGAACGCGACCACCTCGTCCGGCTTCACCGGGTCCAGGCAGTGCAGGCGGTCCTGCACCTCCAGCTGCACCGCCTGCGCCTGCAGCTCACGCACGGCGTCCGTTGCCACACCAGGCACGCAGACAACGGCCAGATGAACGTCGGGCAGGTCCACCAGCGCCTGTACGGCGGTGTGGATGCCACGCGCCCGGGTCACGCCACCGCTGTAGACCAGCAGCGGCACATCCGAAGCAAGACCGATCTGGCTGCGAATGTCGGACACCTCGACCGACACGTCAGCAGGGTTCGGCGTGTTCATCACGACGGTCGGCTCGTGCTTGAGCTTGTGCTCGCTTCGCAACCGGGACGCGATCGCAGGGCTGACGGTGATCACCCGATCCGCGTCGCCGATGTACTCGCGCTCGTGGTTGGCCCAGGCCGCGATCGAACGCCGGGTGCGCGCGCCGTACTGCGACAGGCCGGCGACGTACTCGTGCGCGTCGTACACGACCTTCAGCGTGCGGCCCCGCAGCTTCGCCCGGCCGGCGGCGCGGGTCGCGACACCGATCACGTGCATGTCGTGCGCGTGCACCACGTCCGGCTCGAGGCGGTCGATCAGGTCGCCGAACGCGATCTCCAGGTCCAGCGCTTCCGGGTGCAGCTTGCGCCACGGCGCCGGCCAGGGCATCCGGTGCAGCACACCGTCGTACACCCGCCAGCTGAACTTGAACGGCGTATCGGCCTTGTTGCCCACACCCTTGCGGACCCAGGTGGCCCGCTCGGCGGCCTTCCAGCGCGCCCGGCGGAGCAGCCGGGTGCCGACGCCGGCCTTGAACTTGAGCGGATTTCCCTGCCCCGCCTTGGCCCGCGCGATCGCGTGCCCGGAATCGGCCTTGAGCTCCTTGAGCTCGGCCTGGATCCGCTGGCTCCGCGACACGTAGGTCGTGCGGTGCTTGTACCCCACCAACGGCGGTCGCCAGTCGCGGCGTGCCGTGCGGCTTCGTTTCCGCTCCTCACGCAGTGCGAAGGGCACCGCCACCCGGACGATCAGCGCACCGTCGAGCATCTCCCTCGACGGCAGGCCGCTGGCCGAGACCCCGAGCACAGTTACCTCTGCTCCGGTCTCGGCCAGTGCTGCGGCCTCTTTGCGGACCCTACTGTCGTTGGTGACGTCGTTCGCGACCATCATCACGACCCGCAGGTCGGCAGTTGTCACTGGCTGACCGACCTTCCGATCACAATCCGCCGCACGCCGGCCCAGCGAGCCGGGTCGGTGCGGTCACGACCGTCGACGAGCACCTGCACACCCGGCAGGTCGGCCGGGCTCAGCTGCGCGTAGTCCGCGTGGTCCGCCTGCAGCACGGCCGCGTCCACCGGCGTACCCAGCGTGTACGGCGTGAAGCCGAGACCCTGGAGCTCCTCGTCGGTGTACAGCGGGTCGTGCACGGAGACCTCCGCGCCGCGCGCCTTCAGCGCCGCCACGGCCGGGAAGACCCCGGAGAACGCCGTCTCCTTCACGCCACCGCGGTACGCCGCGCCGAGCACGACCACCTTCGCGCCCTTCAGGTCGCCGAAGGCGCCCTCGAGCAGGCCGATGGTGTAGTCCGGCATGCCGGCGTTCGCCTCGCGGGCGGCCCGGACAACGGTTGCCTCCGGGTCGGTCCACAGGTACAGCCGCGGATACACCGGGATGCAGTGGCCGCCGACCGCGATACCGGGCCGGTGGATGTGGCTGTACGGCTGCGAGTTCGACGCCTCGATCACGGCGTGTACGTCGATGCCGTTCTGGCCGGCGAACCGGGCGAACTGGTTCGCCAGGCCGATGTTCACGTCGCGGTAGGTGGTCTCGGCCAGCTTCGCCAGCTCGGACGCCTCGGCCGAGCCGAGGTCCCAGACGCCGTTCGCGCGTGGCAGGTCGGGACGCTCGTCGAAGTCCAGCACCGCCTCGTAGAAGGCGATGGCGCGCTTCGCGCCCTCCTCGGACAGACCGCCGACCAGCTTCGGGTACTTGCGCAGGTCCGCGAAGACCCGGCCGGTGAGCACCCGCTCCGGCGAGAACACCAGGTGGAAGTCGGTGCCCTCGGTCAGGCCGGAGATCTCCTCGATCATCGGCTTCCACCGGCTGCGGGTGGTGCCGACCGGCAGCGTGGTCTCGTAGCTGACCAGGGTGCCGGGAGTGAGGTGCTCGGCCAGCGAACGGGTCGCGTTCTCCATCCAGCCGAACTCGGGCTCACCGGTCTTCTCGTCCACGAACAGCGGCACGACCACGACGACCGCATCGCTGTTCGGGATCGCGTCCGCGTAGTCCGTGGTCGCCCGCAGGCGGCCGTCGGCCACGGTCTCGGCGAGCAGTTCCTGCAGGTGCGCCTCACCCGGGAACGGCTCCTGGCCGGCGTTCACCAACTCGACGAACTTCTCGTTGATGTCGACGCCGACGACCTGATGGCCCTTGGCCGCGAACTGGACCGCCAACGGCAATCCGATCTTGCCTAAGGCAACAACACTGACACGCACAGGTTCTCCACTAGGTAGTGATTCTTCATCGGGGGCCCCGGAGCTTCCGTTCCAGCGGGTGCTCGACGAACTTGTAGAGCAGCCACGAGGCAAAGATCGAGAGGACGAGGACACCGGCGTACCACGTCAGGTTGGACCAGCCGATCGGGCCGGCCACGCCGTGCTGCTCCTTGATCGCGTACATGATGGTGGCGTGCACCAGGTAGAACGCGTACGACCACTGGCCGAGCGCGACCATCGGCTTGCTGCGCAGCAGTGACCGCCCGCCGCGGATGTCGCGGGCCGCGACCGCGAGGATCAGGAAGCCGTACAGGAACGTCAGGAGTTCCTTCTGGCACAGGCCCATGGTGATCGCGCCGGGGACCTTGGCCGGGTGTGCACCGGAGTACCACAGCAGGAGCAGGCCGCCGATCGTGACCGCGAACGCGAACCACACCGGGATCCGCGGCTTCCAGCCGGACCGCAGCGCGATCGCCAGACCGATGCCGAACAGGAACGCGATCGAGTGCAGCACCGGTTGCGGCAGGATCGGCACGTCGTGCGGATAGTGGAACAACGCCAACCGGTACGCTCCGCCGACCACGATCACCACGACACACAGGACCAGGCCGCCGATCGTCTTCAGCCGCTGTGTGGCCCGCCAGACGAACGGGAAGTACGCGTAGAAGAACGCCTCCACCGACAGCGTCCAGCCGGCCGGGTTTCCGCCGTACAGGATGGTCGGGTTGTTCGACCAGCCGTGCAGCAGGAACGCCGACAGCACGAGCACGGACACCGAGATCGGCTTGATCCACGACATCCCGGCCGGCGGGTCGACGCGGTAGAAGACGAAGAACGCCGCGACCAGCGTGAGGAAGTACAGCGGGAAGATCCGGGCGAACCGGCGCCGGTAGAACGTCCGGATCTTCGTGCCCTTCTGGGCAGACCAGGTGAGCACGAAACCGGACAGCACGAAGAAGAACGTGACGCCCGAGGTGCCGTACTTCAGGAAGTCGTAGATCGGCAGCGGCGCCAGCTGGGTCATGTGGTGGCAGAACACGAAGAAGGCCGCCCACCAGCGCAGGCCGGTGAGCGACTCGACTCGTGGCAACCGTCCGCTGGAGGCGGGCGGCGGTGTGCCGGACTCCCCGGGGAAGGCACTGACCGGCGCACCGGGAGGCGGAGTCGACGCGTCCACCGACCCCTGGGCTTCCTGGGTCGGCGGCGTCTTGTTCTCTTCGGCGGCCTTCGTCATGTAGTTACTCCGCGAGAGTGGCAACGACACGCTCAGCAGCGTGACCGTCGCCGTAGGGCATCGGGCGTTCCCCCGTGGGAGCCGGCCGTGCGGCCAACTCGGGCAGCTTACTCACGTCGGATGTCAACGCGTTCCATCCGCCCTCCAGCGTCTCGACCCACTCGGTCTCGGTGCGCAGCGTGGTGCACACCCGGCCGAGCAGGAAGGCCTCCTTCTGGAGACCGCCGGAGTCCGTCACCACGCCGGCCGAACCGAGCACGGCGGCGACCATCTCCGGGTACGCCAGCGGCTCCCGGACGTGCAGCGAACCGTCCGGACGCTCCAGCTTGATGCCGTGCTCCGCGCACTTCGCGACCAGCCGCGGGTGGGCCAGCAGCAGCACCGGCACGCCGGCCGACGCGAGACCCTCGACGATCCCGGCCAGCCGCGCCGGGTCGTCGGTGTTCTCGGCCCGGTGGATGGTCGAGACGACGTACTCACCGCGCTTGAACGGAAGGTCCAGCGGCTTGTCCTGGACCGCGTCGCGGACCCGGAAGCAGACATCCGTCATCACGTCGCCGACCAGCCGCGACCTGTCCTTCAGACCCTCGTTCGCCAGGTGGTCCATCGCTACCTGGGTCGGCGCGAGCAGAAGGTCGGCGGCGTGGTCGGTGAGCACCCGGTTGTGCTCCTCCGGCATCAGCCGGTTGAAGGAGCGCAGGCCGGCCTCGAGGTGCGCGACCGGCAGGTGCATCTTGACCGCGGACAGCGTGCCGGCGAGCGTCGAGTTCGTGTCGCCGTACACCAGCACCCAGTCCGGCTTGTGCTCGTCCAGTACGGCGTCCATCGCGGCCAGCATCGCGCCGGTCTGGACGCCGTGGCTGCCGGACCCGACGCCCAGGTGGACGTCCGGGTCCGGGATGCGCAGGTCGGCGAAGAACACGTCGGACATGTTCTTGTCGTAGTGCTGCCCGGTGTGCACGATCACGTGCTGGTGCTCGGTCGCGGCAAAGG
Source organism: Kribbella sp. NBC_00709 (assembly GCF_036226565.1). Classification (GTDB taxonomy): domain Bacteria; phylum Actinomycetota; class Actinomycetes; order Propionibacteriales; family Kribbellaceae; genus Kribbella. The sequence goes on along the minus strand of NZ_CP108996.1, from coordinate 3,425,288 downwards.
CCTCCGCGACCGGCGCCAGCTTCACGAACTGTGGGCGAGCCCCGACAACACTCAGAACCTTCATGACTGCGCGGACTCCCCGGCGATCTTGATCGTGCGGTCCTCGGCGGCCGACTGGATCACGGCCTCGGCCACCGCAACGGTCCGCAGACCCTGCTGCAGCGTGACGATGTCGGCCTCCTTGCCCAGGACGGCGTCCCGGAAGGCCTCGTGCTCGGTCTTCAGCGGCTCCGGCTTGCTGATCGCGTACCGGATCATGTCGCCCTCGCTGACACCGCGGAAGTGCGCGACGTCGTCCCAGGCGGTGGCAACCGTGCCGTTGGCGTGGAAGGACAGGTCCGCGAGCAGGGTGTCGGCGATGAACGCGCCCTTCTCACCCGTGACGACGGTGAGACGCTCCTTCATCGGCGACAGCCAGTTGACCAGGTGGCTGGTCACGGTGCCGTCGGCCAGCTTGCCGGTCACCGCGATCAGGTCCTCGTACTGCCGGCCGGACTTGTGGGCGCTCTGCGCGGCCACCGTCACGAACGGCGACTGCGTCACCCAAGCGGTCAGGTCGATGTCGTGGGTGGCCAGGTCGAGCACCACGCCGACGTCGGCGATCCGGGCCGGGAACGGGCCCTGGCGGCGGGTGGTGATCTGGTAGATGTCACCCAGCTCGCCGGCCTCCAGGCGCACCCGCAGCGCCTGCAGCGCCGGGTTGTACCGCTCGATGTGACCGACCGCACCGACCAGGCCGGCCGCCTCGAACGCCTTCGCGATCTCGGTCGCCTCGGACGAGGAGCCGGCCAGCGGCTTCTCGATCATCGCGTGCACGCCGGCCTCGGCCAGCGCCTTGGCGATCTCGGCGTGGTACTGCGTCGGCACCGCGACCATGCAGTAGTCGAGCTTCTCGGCGATCAGCTGCTCGATGTTCTCGTGCACCGGACGGCCGCCGGCCACGTTGAACTTGTCACCGCCCGGGTCGGCCACCGCGACCAGGTCGACGCCCTCGAGGGAGGCCAGCACCCGAGCGTGGTGCCGCCCCATCATGCCCAGGCCGATCAGGCCCGCACGGAGGTTCGCCATCGTCACGCACCCGCCTTCGCCACGGTGTTCACCGCGGCCACGATCCGGTTCAGGTCATCCTCGGACAGCGAGGGGTGGACCGGCAGCGAGAGCACCTCGGCCGCGGCCTTCTCGGTCTCCGGCAGGTCCAGCTCACGCTGGAACGACGGGAGCCGGTGGTTCGGGATCGGGTAGTACACGCCGCAGCCGACGCCGTACTCGGTCCGCAGCGCGTTGGCGAAGCCGTCGCGGTCCTCGGTCACCCGGATCGTGTACTGGTGGTACACGTGGCTGGCCTCGGCGGCGACCGCCGGGACGCCGACACCGGCGAGGTTCGCGTCCAGGAAGGCCGCGTTCTCCTGCCGCTGCTTGGTCCAGCCGCCGACCTTGGTCAGCTGCACCCGGCCGATGGCGGCGTGCAGGTCGGTCATCCGGTTGTTCAGGCCGACGACCTCGTTCTCGTACTGCTTGAGCATGCCCTGGTTGCGGAACAGCCGCATCCGGCGCTCGAGGTCGGCGTTCGCGACCGAGTTCATGCCGCCCTCACCCGACGTCATGTTCTTGGTCGGGTACAGGCTGAACATCGCGAACTCGCCGAAGGAGCCGACGGGCGCGCCGTTCCAGGTGGCGCCGTGGGCCTGCGCGGCGTCCTCGTAGATCTGGATGCCGTGCTTGTCGGCGATGGCCTGCAGCGCGGTCATGTTGGCCGGGTGGCCGAACAGGTGCACCGGCATGACGGCCTTGGTCTTCTCGGTGATCGCTGCCTCGACCGCCTTCGGGTCCAGGCAGAAGTACGTCGGCTCGATGTCGACGAACACCGGGGTGGCACCGGTCAGCGCGACGCTGTTCGCGGTCGCGGCGAAGGTGAACGACGGGACGATGACTTCGTCACCCGGTCCGACGCCCGCGGCCAGCAGGCCGAGGTGGAGACCCGACGTGCCCGAGTTCGTCGCGACGCACGCACGGCCGGAGACCAGCGCTGCGCCGAACTCCTGCTCGAACGCCGCTACCTCGGGGCCCTGGGCCAGCATGCCGGACTGCATGACACGGTCGACGGCCTCGCGCTCCTCCTTCCCGATGATCGGCTTCGCGGCCGGAATCGGCTGCACCATCAGTTCTCCTCCAGGTTTTCTTCGGCCGGCCGCAGCCGCCCGTCGGTTTCGATGTACATCTCGCCCGTGTTCGGGCACTTCCACTCGCCGTTCCCGACGTCGAGCAGCGGAACTCCGGCCTTGCCGACCCACTTGAGCCGACGAGCCGGAACCCCGGCGACCAGCGCGAAGTCTGGCACGTCCTTGGTCACCACCGCGCCGGCGGCGACAGTCGCCCAGCGGCCGATGGTGACCGGAGCCACGCAGACGCTGCGCGCACCGAGCGAGCAGCCTTCCTTCATCGTCACCCCGACCGGTTCCCAGTCGTGCCCGCTCTTCGGTGACCCGTCCGGGTTCACCGCGCGCGGGAAGTAGTCGTTGGTGAGTACGACGGCCGGCCCGATGAACACGCCGTCCTCGAGGGACGCGGGCTCGTACACCAGCGCGTAGTTCTGGATCTTGCAGTTGTCGCCCATCCGGACCCCGGTCCCGACGTAGGCGCCGCGGCCGACGATGCAGTTCTTGCCGAGCACCGCGTTCTCGCGGATCTGGGCCAGGTGCCAGACCGACGATCCGTCGCCGATCCGGGCGCTGTCGTCGACGTCGGCGGATGGCGCGATGCGGGACGTCACAGGGTCTCCTTCGAAATGAGCCAGGTCTTGAGTACTTCGGCCGAGCGGCGTCCGTCGTGCAGCTCCGCCACGAAACCGGGGCCGGCTGCCGCCCGCTCGGCGGCGGCGTCACGATCGGCGATCAGACCGGTGACGACATCACCCAGGGTGTCGGGATCCGCCTCCACGATCGGCACCTCTCGCTCGGCCAGACTACGCACCCGCTGGCGCACGGCGTCACCGACGTACGAAACGACGATCCGCCCGGCCGCCAGCGCCTCCGCGGCCGCCACGCCGTACAGGCCGATCCGGAGCTGGTCGACAACGATGTCGGCGTCACCGATCACGGCCGGCATGCCGCTGTGCGGTACGCCGGTGATCCGCCGGTACTCGATCTGCCCGCTGTCGTGCAGGGCGGTCAGAACGGCGTCGATCTCCTCGGTGCCCTTGAGTTTCGCGTTCGACGGGACGTGGGCGACGACCGGCTTGCCGTGGCTGAACAACGGCCGGGCCGCCTGCTGCCAGGGCGCCGGGTCGATCGCGACCGGCAGCCACTGCGCGTCCGGTACGTCGTCCAGCAGGTCGACCGTGGAGACGAAGACGGGAAGCTTGAGCGACGCGACCAGCTCGGCGTGCCGGCGGGCCTGGGTCTCGAGCCGCTCGGTCAGCTCGTCACCTGGAGTGAACGGCGACCAGCGCTCGCGCTTCGCGTGCCGGCTCGGCAGGCGGATGTCGGAGCCGTGGAACAACAGCCCGACCTTGAGGCCCTTCCCGAGCATCGCCTCGATGTCGGCGGACGCGTCCGAGTAACCGCGGGCGCCGAAGAGCGGACGCAGCGATTCGGCCATCACGTGCGTGTAGTTCGACAGGACGTACTGCTGCTGGGCGCGCTGCCAGCGCGGCTGGCCGAACCACGCCAGCGGTACGCCGTAGTCGACGGCGAACTGGAACTGCCCCTTGCGGTGCAGGGCGAACGAGACGGCGTCGACGCCTTCGACGGTCTTGGCGGCCTGTGCCCAGGCGTGGCCCTGACCGGCGGAGTTGGTCGGTCCGACCAGCATCCGCACCGGCGTCGTCGCGACCGGCGGGAACGCCGGCAGCTGCGCGTACGAGTACCGCAAGCCGCGCAGGCGCCGCCGGACCGCTCCCGCGGTCCGGGCCAATGGCGCCGGCAGGTGCTCGCGGATCGAACGCGTCACCGTCATCGTGTCACCCATTACCTGCTGGTGCCCTCAGCTGGTCGAACTCCCGGCGGGCGGCCGGCAGACCGAGCACCACCGGGGTGCTCGCCTTCCGCTGGCCCAGGTTCCAGCCGGCCCAGATGGCACCGGCATCCAGCGCCACGACCACGTCGGCCTTGTCGATGGTCGCCATCACGTCGCGGCGGGTCAGCACCCGCTCCCAGTACGTCTTACCGAGATCACTCGTCGCCCGCTGCCCGCGCAGGAACTTCACCGGCGCCGACGTCTTAATTGCCTTAGGCAACATCCGCCCGGCGACCTTACGAGCCCGGCGAGCCCGCCACTCCACCGCCTTCACAACCCGCTTGGCCCCGGTAGGCCGCGGCTTCGGAGCAGGCTTGGGCTGAGGCTCGGCGGCGGCGACCTGTGCGGCGGCCGGGGCGACCTTGGCCTCGTCGGCGACGACTGACTCCGGGTCGGCCACGGCCTCGGGGGCGATGACGGCGTCCGGGGCTTCGTCGGTGGACTCTGCGACCGGCTCCGGCTCGGGGGCCGGTTGGGCCGGCATGCGGCCGGGGCCGATGAGGGTGAAGGTGTTGACCTTGTCGGCCACCCACGCGGACGGGGCTACCCAGCCGACCACGTCGATGGTGATGTTCTGGTCGCCGAGATCCTCGCGGACCTGGTCGAAGTACGTCGGCGGAAGCCGCCGCGTCGACAGCAGTACGACGGTGTTCATGCCGCTACCCCCTTCACCGACGCAGCCAGCGACTCGATCCGCGGATCCAGCTGCAGATCCCGCCGGTACGACGCGCCGAACTCGCGCGCCTTCGCCCGGATCCCTTCGTCCGCCGTGCGGGCCGCGTGCGCCGCCTCGACCAGCGCTGCCGCGATCGACTCCGGCGTCACGTCCGCCACCGGAAACCACAGCGGATGACCCCGCAGTACGTCGGACGCCGCGTTCTCCGGGTCGTGCACCGACACGACCGGCAACCCGGTCGCGAGGTACTCGAACACCTTGCCGCTGGTCACGTACCGCCCCTTGCCCAGCATCAGCAACTGGGCGTCGAACTCGTCGTACGCCTTGGCGATCTCGGCCTTGCCGACCGGACCCTCGTAGCTGACCCCGGCCTCCGACGCGCTGTTGATCGTGGCGAGCATGTCCGCCCGCGGCTGCGCGTAGTACCCGAGGTAGCCGTGGATCTTCGCCTTCGCGCCGGCCAGCTCCTCGGACTGCTCCTTGGCGAGCTTCCAGCCCTCGACGAACTCGGCCAGCGGCACCTTCGGCGACACCGTCCCGACGTACCCGAAGACCAGCGGCCGGTCGGTGACCGCGCCCCGGTCGTCGGTGTCCGGCACCAGGTCAGGATCGAAACCGTTCGCGACCGTGTGCATCTTCGCCGCGTGCGCCGGATAGAGCTTCTCGTGCCACTCCTTGATCGGGTCGTTCACGAACCAGACCTCGCGAGCGGACTCGACCAGCTTCTTCTCCCACTTGGCCGCGCGGCTGTTCGGCTCGTGCAGCCGGTCGCCGGTGAACACGTCCAGCAGCCAGGCGTCGCGGTAGTCCATCACGTACGGCACCTGGAACTTCTTGTGCAGGTGGTACGCCGCGGTGAACGCGACATGCGGGTTCGCGGTGGCGACCGTCAGGTCGACCTTGCTGGTCTTGTGGATCTGCTCGGCGGCCTTCTCGATCACCGAGCGCCAGGGCCCGTACCCGGTCTCCGGGAACGGGATCTGGTCCTGCTTGGTGCGCCACTTGCTCCACAGCTTCGGGTTCTGCGCCCGGCGCTTGGACCACTTGCGCAGGTCCGCTTCCAGGATCGGCCACTCGAACGGAACCCGGACCACCTCGACGGAGGGGTCGACCCGCTCCTCGAGAGTCAGGTCCGCACCGGTGAACCGGAAGAACGTGTCGCGGTCGGCCGTCAGCACGGTCACCTTCCAGCCGAGCGCGGCGAACCGGTTGGCCGTAGCCAGTGCCCGGTAGACACCGCCGCCCCGGCAGGGCGGGAAGCCCCAGGCGACGTACAACAGGTGAGGGCGGTCGGTCATGCCCTGCCTTTCGGAAGAGTTGGGCGGCCTCTTAAGAGATTGAGAATCGCGTCGGCCAGGTCGTCGTACGGCGTGTTGGTCGGCAGGTGCTCCGCCGCCCACTGCAGCGCGTGGTCGTGCAACTTCTCCAGCTCACCGGGGTCCGCGGACCAGCGCCGCAAGGTCTCGGCGGCCTCCGCCACCGAGTCCACCAGGACTCCGCCACCGGACTCCTCGATCACCCGGGTCTGCCGGGGCAGCCGGGTGGACAGCACGGGAAGACCGCTGGCGAGGTACTCGTAGATCTTGGACGGCATCGCTTCCACGAACGCCGGCGTCGGCTGCAGCATGGCCAGGCTCGCCCAGGCACCCTGTGCGATCCGCCAGGCGTCCGCAGGTGGCTGGCGCCCGTGCAGCCGGACCCGGCCGGCCAACTCGGGCTCGGTGATCCGGGCCTCGAGCCGGTCCCGGTCCGACGGTGCGACCGGGCCGACCAGGTCGAGAGACCAGTCCGGCGCCGCAGCGACGGTCTCGACCATGTCGAAGAGTCCACGGCTGGCCCGGAGGTCACCGACGTACACCGCGCGCGGTGCGCCGGTGGCCGGAGCCGGTGCCAGGAAGCCGTGGTCTGGAAGGTTCTGCACCACGAGGCGGTGTTTCGCCTGGTGCGGCGCCAGGTGTGAGTCGGCGACCACGGTGAGGTCGGCGCCCGCGGCCAGCTTCGACCCGGCGCGGACGATCAACCGGGCGGGCAGCCCGGCCAGGCCTTTGGCCCAGGCGCGGTCGGCCAGCAACCGTTCGTAGTCCTCGTGGACGTCGACGACCAGCTTGCGCCGCCGCAGCCCGGTGACGAGACGGGCGATCGGGATCATGTCCGGATCGACCGTCATCACCACCTTCGCGTTGGTCCGCCACGGCAGCACGGCGGTCCGGGCCAGCCGCTGCACCATCGTGCCGCGCGGCCCGGCGTGCACGATCGCACCCGCGGGCCCGCCGGCAGCCTCACCGAGGCCCCAGAGCTCGACCGTGAGGTCGCGCTGCTGCAGGGCCGCGGTGATCTTGTGCAGACGCGCGTCGGCCACGTCGTGACCGGTCGTGATGATCCCCACGTCCGGCGCCGTGCTGCGTGACATTGGTCAGAGGTCCTCGAGTGAGACGGATTCCGCTTCGCCGACCTGCAGGAACTTGGTGTAGGCCTGGATGACCTCGTCGGGCTCGCCACGCATCATCAGCTTGCCCTTGTGCAACCAGATGCAGTCGTTGCACATCTCGCGGACACTGCTCATCGCGTGGCTGACCAGGAACATGGTCCGGCTGTTCGTGACCAGTTCGCCCATCTTGGCCGCGGCCTTGCTCTTGAACGACGCGTCACCGGCGGACAGCGCCTCGTCGATCAGCAGGATGTCCGGGTCCATGTGCACCGCGACGGAGAACGCCAGCCGGCTGAACATGCCGGACGAGTACGTCCGCATCGGCATCTCCATGAAGTCACCGAGCTCGGCGAACTCGGAGATCTCCTCGTACCGCTCCTCGATCACCTTGCGGCTCAGGCCCGCCGCGAGACCACCGAGGATCACGTTCTCCTTGCCGGAGAGGGCGGCGTTGAAGCCGACACCCAGCGACAGCAGCGTGGAGACCCGGCCGTGCACCTCGATCCGGCCCGAGGTCGGCGGCAGGATGCCGGCGACCGCACGCATCAGCGTCGACTTGCCGGCGCCGTTCGCGCCGATGATGCCGATGGTGGTGCCGTGGTTGACGTCGAACGAGACGTTCTGGACGGCCTTGACCTCGCGGACCGCGCGCTCGCCGCGGCCGAACCGGACCAGTGCGCTCTTGAAGGTCGGCACCCGCTCGAACGTGGTCCGGTAGGTGATGGACACGTCCTGCACCTTGACGGCCGGAACGTTCGACGTGCTCTTCTGCATCGGCTTCTTCTCGGTCTCAGAGACGGACAACGAACTCACGCTCCCTCGACATGAAGAACAACGAACCGACCACGAAGGCGAGAATCGCCCAGAACCCACCGCCGGCCCACATCTGCCACTTCGGAATCGCACCCTTGACCAGCAGGTCGGCCCAGCCGCCCAGGAGCGGGTAGAGCGGGTTGTACTGGATGAAGCCCTTGAACTTCGGCGGCGCCTGCTCGGCGAACCACAGCACCGGCGACATGTAGAGCCAGATCCGGACGAAGTACGGCAGGAAGCTGGTGGTGTCGCGGAAGTACACCTGCAGCGCGGCGAAGATCATGCCCATGCCGGCGGCGAAGAACGTCAGCATGATCAGGAACGCCGGCGCGAGCAACATCTGCCAGTGCAGCTTCTGACGCATGACCACGTGGATCCCGAGGTACACCACCAGCGTCGGCAGGAAGCGGAAGAACGCTGTCCGAACCGCGGACAGCGGCAGCAGCATCCGCGGGAACGACTGGTTCATCAGCAGCTTGCCACCGCCGACCACGCTGGCCGCGCCGGCCGTCATCGCACCGGAGAAGTAGTAGAAGGCGAACAGGCCGGCGCACATGTGGGCGAACCGCTCCGCGGCACCGACCTTCGCGCCCCCGCCGGCGATGATGTCGGTCAGCAGGTAGTACACCAGGGCCAGCAGCAGCGGGTTCAGAACCAGCCACACCTGTCCGAAGAAGGTGTTGGTGTTGGCCGCCCGGATGTTCGTCCGGGACATCTCGGCCGCGAACTCCCGGCGCTGCCACAGTGCCTTGAAGTAAGGACGCAGCGCCGGCAGGCCGACCTTGTGCGGTTCGTACACATGCACCGACGGGTTGAACTCCTCGTCGACGCTAGTCGCGTTCATTCAGGCGACGCCTCTCTCTGCCGGAAGTTGGGTCCACGATGGCCGATCACCTGGGTTCGGCGGTTGCCGCCCGGTACGACGGCGGGCCACGCAGACCGGGAAGCAGAGTAGCGGATCGGCTTCAACGCCGACGACACAGCGGTCCTCCTTAGTGAGCAACGACGCACAGACGGCTACGAAACCCCGTACGCCATTGCTGCAGCAACACTTGAGTCGTCCTTCGCCGATCGTTATCCGGAATATACATTTGACAGCCAGCGACGACCAAAACGCCTTGCGGCTAAGTCAAATCGCGGTCAATTCATGGGGTAGGACGCTACGCACCCAGGCGAAGTTGACGTGACCTGCCACACCGGTCCCGTGACTGCTGTGATCACGGGAGACAGATGTTATGAGCGGGACCCCAGGAGATGCTTCGTGGCCGGAGCGAGCCGGGCGGCGGACGTGACACGCAACATCACATCCGCGCTCCCCATGGACAGCCTCACCATCCACGGAGCACCGGTCTGCACCTCCCGGGGTTCCACCATCGATCCGGCGGCGCATCCACGATGGGCGGAAGCGGACGCAACCCGTACCGGACCAGCCGGCACGATGACCAGGGCGGCGGTCATCGCACCTGGGGTTTGGCGGGAGCCAAACCCTCTAATCCGTCCCCAGAGGTGCTGCGGACGCCGGCAGGTGCGCGCAGCAGGTGTGGGGACGGACCGGAGGCCGGTGGAGGACAGCGCTACGTGGAATCCCTGCAAAGATGCCAGCGCGCTGGGGACGGCAGCACCGACACGGGCGGCGGCGGCACACGGCGGAACCGGTCGCATCGGGCTCTCCTCCTCATCGGCCTCACGATTGGAGATGCCACAGTTTGTACACCCTTCAGCACAGCCGGTGATGGCACGGAAGTGCGAGGGCACCGATGCGCCGGGATCGAGACCCAACCGAAACAGGCACCGCTGACGAGACAGCCAACTCGGGCCAGAATTGGAACAGCAGCCCGGCGGCGCTCAGGTGGTCCGTCGCCGGGCTGCTGGACCTCAATTCTCGCTCACAACTGCGCGGAAATGGTGGCCAGATGGTGACACGGCACAAGAATGCTGACAGGACAACAAATATCGCTGCGTGCATACACGTCGACACGGAAAGTGCCGACGGCACTGGACCGCCCCCTCTACGCTGGAGGGACGGTAGCGGACGGTGACAGCACTGGGAAGGGAGGGGAGCGTAGTGAGCGCAACCGACACGGAGCGTGCCGACCATTTGAAGGTGCTCGGGCTCAACGACGACGAGATCGAGGTCTACCAGCACCTGCTGCGGACCGGCCCGTCGTCGATCACCGAACTGGATGACGCGATCCCTGACCGGGAACGCCCGATCGACTCCATTCTGGGCGGTCTCGTGCAGGCCGGCCTGGCCCGGCGGTCCGGCTCGGACCACTCCCGCTATCTGCCGGTGCCCCCGGACGCGGGCCTCGAGGCGATGACGCTGCGCCGGGAGTCCGAGCTGAAGCAGGCCCGGATCGAGGTCCTGAACGCGTACGACGAATTCCGCCGGACCGTGCACAACGAGTCGACCACGCACCTGATCGAGGTCGTGACCGGTGGCGCGATCATCGAGCGGATCCACCAGATCAAGGGTGGTGCGCAGCGCGAGATCCTGGCGATCGACTCACCGCCGTACTACATCGGCGGCCCGAACCAGGAGGAGATCGACCACCTCAAGCGCGGCGTCGCCTACCGCGTCGTGTACTCGCCGGAGTCGGTCGAGGTGCCGGGGTACCTGACCGAGAACATCCTGCCGTGCGTGGAGGCCGGTGAGCAGGCCCGGGTGCTGCCCGACGTGCCGGCGAAGCTGACCATCATCGACGGCTCGATCGCGTACGTGTCCATGTCGGTGCGCGACACCGATGTGAACCGGTCGCTGCTGATCATCCGGCCGAGCAGTCTGCTGTCGGCGCTGATCGGGATGTTCGAGCTCTGCTGGCGCAACGCGTTGCCGCTGCACGCATCCGTCGGCGCCGAGGACGACCGCCTGGAGCCGATCGAGCGCCGCCTGCTCGCGCTGCTGGCGACCGGCGCCGCGGACGACACCATCGCCCGCACGCTCGGCATCAGCCGCCGCACGTTCTTCCGCTACCTGGAACGCCTGATGAACCGCACCGGCGCCAGCACCCGCTTCCAGCTCGCCCTGCACGCGGCCCGGGAAAACTGGCTGTAGGACACGCAAAAGGCCCGCACAGCTGGCTGTGCGGGCCTTTTAACCTGTCGTCAGGCCTTTGCCGGGGTGAACTCCTTGGCGACGACCTCGGCGATCTGGGCGGTGTTCAGGGCGGCGCCCTTGCGCAGGTTGTCGCCGCAGACGAACAGCTCCAGCTCGTTCGGGTCGTCGAGGGACTTGCGGATCCGGCCGACCCAGGTCGGGTCGGTGCCGACGACATCCGCGGGCGTCGGGAACTCGCCCTCGGCCGGGTTGTCGAACAGCAGCACGCCCGGAGCGTCCCGCAGTACCTCCCGGGCGCCGTCGGCGTCGACCTCCTGCACGAACCGCGCGTGCACCGACAGCGAGTGCGTGGTGACGACCGGGACCCGCACGCAGGTCGCGGAAACCTTCAGGTTCGGCAGGCCGAGGATCTTGCGGGACTCGTTGCGGACCTTCAGCTCCTCCGAGGACCAGCCGTCGTCCTTCAGCGAGCCGGCCCACGGCACCACGTTCAGCGCGAGCGGAGCCGGGAACGGGCCGAGATCGTTGCCGACCACGCGGCGTACGTCACCCGGCGAGCTGCCGAGCTCTCGGTTGCCGGACACCTTGGTGAGCTGGTCGTAGAGCGCGTCGATACCGGCCTGCCCGGCACCGGACGCGGCCTGGTACGACGCGACGACGAGCTGCTCGAGCTCGTAGCGGTGGTGCAGCGCGCCCATCGCCACGATCATCGACAGCGTCGTGCAGTTCGGGTTGGAGATGATGCCCTTCGGCCGGTTCCGGGCCGCTTCGGCATTCACCTCCGGGACCACCAGCGGGACGTCCGGGTCCATCCGGAACGCGCCCGAGTTGTCCACCACGACAGCACCCTTGGCGGCCGCGATCGGCGCCCAGTGCGCCGACACCTCGTCCGGTACGTCGAACATCGCCACGTCGATGCCGTCGAAGGCGTCCTCGGTGATCGCGACGACCTCGACCTCCTCGCCGCGGACCTTCAACCGTTTGCCCGCGGAGCGCTCGGACGCGATCAGCCGGATCTCTCCCCAGACGTTCTCCCGGGTCGAGAGCAGGGTCAGCATCACCGACCCGACGGCCCCGGTCGCGCCGACCACTGCCAGCGATGGCAGGCCCGCCCGGTCATCGATCGTGTTCTCCACAGCGCTCACAGGGGTCACCGTCCAGTTCCTCCGTACACGACAGCCTGGGTGTGCTCGTCGTCCAGATCGAATGCGGTGTGCGCCGCGGTCACGGCAGCATCCACCAGGTTCTCGTCCACGACCACCGAGATCCGGATCTCCGAGGTGGAGATCATCTCGATGTTCACGCCGGCGTCGGCCAGCGCGGAGAAGAACTTCGCCGAAACGCCCGGGTGCGAGCGCATTCCGACGCCGACGACCGAGACCTTGCCGATCTGGTCGTCGTACAGCAACTGCTCGTAGCCCACCTCGTCCTTCATCCGGGCCAGGGCGGACATCGCCCGGGCGCCGTCGACGCGGGGCAGCGTGAAGGAGATGTCGGTGCGGTTGGTGGCGACCGCCGAGACGTTCTGCACGATCATGTCGATGTTGGTCTCGGCACCGGCGACCGTCTCGAAGATCCGGGCCGCCTCACCGGGCTTGTCCGGTACGCCGACGACCGTGATCTTGGCCTCGTTGCGGTCCTGGACCACGCCGGAGATTATCGCCTGTTCCATCTCATCCAGTTCCTTCGCATCGACGACCCAGGTGCCTTCCTTCTGCGAGAAGGAGGAACGCACATGGACGGGGACGTTGTAGCGCCGCGCGTACTCGACGCAACGCAGGTGGAGCACCTTGGCGCCGCAGGCGGCCATCTCGAGCATCTCCTCGTAGGAGATCTTCGGGATGTGCTTGGCGGCCGGCACGATCCGCGGGTCCGCGGTGAAGATGCCGTCCACGTCGGTGTAGATCTCGCAGTAGTCCGCCTCGAGGGCGGCGGCCAGCGCCACCGCGGTGGTATCGGACGCGCCGCGGCCCATCGTGGTGACGTCCTTGGTGTCCTGGGCGACGCCCTGAAAACCGGCCACGATCGCGATGTGGCCCTCACCCAGGGCTTCCTCGATCCGCCCCGGCGTGATGTCGATGATGCGCGCGTTGCCGTGCGCGGACGTCGTGATCACGCCGGCCTGCGAGCCGGTGAAGCTGCGGGCTTCGTATCCCAGGTTGGCGATCGCCATCGCCAGCAGCGCGGCGGAGATCCGCTCACCCGAGGTGAGCAGCATGTCCAGCTCGCGCGGCGGGGGCAGCGGAGAGACCTGCTGGGCCAGGTCCATCAGTTCGTCGGTGGTGTCGCCCATGGCGGAGATGACCACCACGACGTCGTTCCCGGCCTTCTTTGTCGCGACGATCCGTTGGGCCACGCGCTTGATGCAATCGGCGTCGGCGACCGAAGAACCGCCGTACTTGTGTACGACGCGTCCCACAGTGTTTCTCCTCAAACCACTGGTTGCGGTACGCCGTGCGGCGTTGCACCAGGCGTAGTCTCGTCCGTCAGTCTAGCCGTGACCTGACCGTTGCCTACCGCCTGACCAGGACCCGGGCGGACCCGTCCGGCAGATCGCCGCCCGCACGGGAAGGTTCCCCGGTCCGGGTCGGCGCCAACCGGAAACCGTCCGGCGACTTGTTCATATAAGTCTTCGCTGAAATACTTGCCGGGTGCACGCGTTCGACATCCTCGGCGATCCGGTCCGGCGCCGGATCCTTGAGCTGCTCGCCGACGGCGAGCTGCCGGCCGGCAGTATTGCCGGCACGATCGGCGCCGAGTTCGGCATCAGCCAGCCGGCCGTGTCGCAGCATCTGCGGGTTCTGCGCGACAACGGGTTCGCCACGGTGACCGTCGACGGCACCCGGCGGCTGTACGCCGTGGACCCCGGCCCGCTGCGCGAGATCGACACCTGGCTGGACCGGTACCGCAAGTTCTGGATCAACCGGCTCGACGCCCTCGAGACCGAGCTGCACCGCGGCCGCCGAAAGGACTGACAACCTTCGGCCTGTCGCCTGCATCTGGCTAGGTATGCGGAACATCGTCGCCAGGCTGTGCATGTCCGAAGACGGCATCGTCGAACGGCCGGAACAGTGGCTGCCCGACCCCCGGCCCGCCCTCGCAGAATTGGTCGCCGGAGCCGGCACCGTGCTGCTCGGCCGCAAGACGTTCGACCGGTACGCCGGTTCGCTCGAGGGACTCGAGCGCACCCGGAACCTCGTGATCGGATCCCGTCCGGTGGTCGCCCGCCCCGGCACGGAGATGCTGCAAGGTGACACCCGCCGGGTCCTCGCCGCACTGAAGGCAGTGCCAGGCGACGACCTCCACGTCATCGGCAGCCTGTCGCTGGTCCGCTCGTTGTTGCGGTGGCGACTGATCGACGAGGTCTCGCTGCTCATCCACCCGGTGGCCGCGGGCCGTGGCATGTTGCTGGATCGCCGTTCGCTGGGACTGATCTCGATGTGCGCCCGCGATGGCGGCGTACTCGAGGCGAACTATCGCGTGCGCTACGCCGCGACCGCCGTACCCTCGACGGCGCTGGTGTCCGCCGGCCGATGGGGCGGTACGCGGAGCAGGGACAGGGTCGCCAGTACGGCGAGGCCGGCCGTCAGGACCCACGCGTAGCGAACGCCGAACGCTTCGACCACCGCACCGGCGACGGCAGAGCCGATCGCGGACCCGACCATCCCGCCGCTCTGCGTCCAGCCGAAGATCTCGGTGTGCGCGGCTGTTGGCGTCAGCGCCCCGACACGCTCGTACAGGGCGGCAACCGTCGGCGCGATCATGCAGCCGGTCGCGAACATCGCCACCGCCAGTGCGACGACGGACGACACAGCGAAGATGCAGAGGGCGACCAGCACGGCGAACACCAGCATCCGCCGCCACACTGCCGACGTACGGCCGCCGGGCAGCGCACCGTTGATGACACCACCGGTCACACTCCCCACCGCCGCTACCGTCTCGAGGATGCCCGCGATCAGCCGGTTGCCGTGCTCGTCGGCGACGGCGACCATGCCGAGCGACATCGACGCGAACCCCATCACCAGACACGCCCAGGCCAGCAGGATCGGCGTACGGTGCGAATGGAAGATCAGCTGCCAGGCAGTAGGACGCGGTCCGGCCGACTCGTCGTGGGGTACGTCGGTCCGCTGGTTCATGCCGAACCACCAGATCGCGGCCGCCGCCGTGACTGCACACGCCAGCAGGCCGGCGCGCGGACTGGCGAAGCTGACCATCACCGCGCCGAGCATCGGGCCGAAGACGAACAGGAGCTCCTGCGCAGTGGCATCCAGCGAGTAGACCGCCCGTAGACGGGAACCGTGCACAATTCGCGGCCAGTTGGCGCGGAGTGCCGAGGTGACCGGCGAGACGAACACACCGGCCAGCACAGCGGCGATCGGGAGCAGCCGGTACCAGCTGTAGGGCATCAGGGCGAGCACTGCCATCCACAGCCCCCAGGCCATCCCGGTGCCGATCACGACCTTCCGCGCACCCTTACGGTCGGCCATGCGCGACCAGACCACGCTGGCGACCGCAGTACCGACCGAGTAGGCGCCCGCGACCACACCGGCCCAGCCGAAGTTGCCTGCGGCGTCCTTCGCCAGGAACGCCAACGGGACCATCGTCGCCAGCACCGGCATCCGCGCGACCAGCGCCGAGGCCAGCAGCGCCACCACGCCATGGGTCTTCCAGAGATCGCGGTACGCCGACAGGTCCATAAGCTGCATTCTTTCCTGACATCGTCGGTCACCGCTTCGGGAATTCTCCCTATCTCGTTTTGTCGGTGGTATATGCGAACATGTGTTCGTGTCCTTGGGTGATGCGACCATCCTGCATGCCGATCTCGACGCGTTCTACGCGTCGGTCGAGCAGCGGGACGACCCGCGCCTGCGCGGCCGCCCGGTGATCGTCGGCGCCGGCGTGGTGCTCGCCTGCAGCTACGAGGCCAAGGCGTACGGCGTGCGCACGGCGATGAACGGTGGACAGGCGTTGCGCCGCTGCCCCGGCGCGATCATCGTCGAGCCGCGGATGTCGGCGTACTCCGAGGCCAGCAAGGCAGTGTTCAAGGTGTTCGAGGACACGACGCCGCTGGTCGAGGGACTGTCGATCGACGAGGCGTTCCTCGACGTGGCCGGATTGCGGAAGATCCGCGGTACTCCGCTGGAGATCGCGCGACGGCTGCGGGCCGAGGTGCTGTCGCGCGTCGGGCTGCCGATCACGGTCGGGATCGCGCGGACGAAGTTCCTGGCGAAGGTGGCGAGCGGGGTCGCGAAGCCCGATGGGCTGCTCGAGGTCGCGCCGGACCGGGAGCTGGAGTTCCTGCATCCGTTGGATGTTTCGCGGCTGTGGGGCGTCGGCGAGGTGACCGCGGAGAAGTTGCGCAGCCGCGGGCTCACCAAGGTCGGCGACGTCGCGATCCTGCCCGAGGCCGCGTTGATCGCGATGCTCGGGCGGGCGTCCGGGCGGCACCTGCATGCCTTGGCGCACAACCGCGATCCACGACCGATCGAGGTCGGGCGACGGCGCCGGTCGATCGGTTCGCAACGGGCACTGGGCCGTTCACCGAAGTCGCCGGCGACCCTCGACGCTGTGCTGGCCGGCCTGGTGGACCGGGTCACTCGGCGGCTGCGGAGCGCCGGACGCTCCGGCCGGACGGTCACGTTGCGCTTGCGCTTCGACGACTTCACCCGCGCCACCCGATCACACACGTTGCCCCAGGCAACAGATCAGACGCGGGCGATCCTGATCACCGCCCGCGCTCTGCTCCGCACCGCCAACCCGCTGATCGCCGCCCAGGGCCTGACCATGATCGGCATCTCCGTCGGCAACCTGGAGAACGAGGCCGCCCTGCAGCTGGCCCTGCCGTTCGACAAGGCGGCGAACAACGAGCTCGACTCCGCCCTCGATCAGGTCAAGGACAAGTTCGGCACCGACGCGATCACCCGCGGCATCCTGCTCGGCAAGCGGCAAGGGCTAGAGATGCCGATGCTGCCCGATTAGAAGCTCGAGGACCAGCTCGTCGTGGAGGGGGATGCCGTACGCGCCAGTGCTTGGGATGGACGGTTTGAGCTTGCGGGACTCGTCGACGGCGCCGGGTCTGACGTCGACGATGCGCAGGCCGCGGCGCTGGTAGAAGCGCAGGGCGTCGAGGTTGTCGTTGGTGGTGATCAGCCAGAGCCGGTGGGCGCCGGCTGCGCGGGCGACCTCGGTCGCGGCGTCGAGAAGCGCAGTACCGACGCCACGGTGCTGCGTGGGGGCGTCGATCGTGACGACCTCCAGCTCCTGATCCTTCAGGTTGTAGGTCAGCAGTCCGACAAGCCGGACGTCCTCCTCGGCGACGATGGCGGGCAGCGTCGTGGCGTCGTACGCAACTCCGTGAGCGACCGCGATGTGGCTGCCCCACGACTCGGTGAGGAGCTGGCTGATCGCGGCGCTGTCCGCGGCGGTGGCTGCTCGGATGTTCATCAGTAGGAATTGTCGTGGAGATGGCCCGCGTACCAGTTGAGGGCGGCGCGGAGTTCGTTGACCTGGGTCCGGCGGTGGGTGTGGGTTGCGCCGTGGGCGATCGGGTAGATGCGCAGACCGCCGTGGTGGCGGCGGTGGGACACCGGGAGCTGGTTCTGGTACGGCGGTTCGAGCCAGGCGATCAGCCAGGGGCGTTTGCTGTCCCCGCCGACGTGGAGCCGGCTGACGCCGTACCAGGGGATGGTGGCTTCGCGGTACGCGCGGATGACCGTCAATCCCTGTGGAGACAGGCGAAGGACGACTTTTGGCCTGAGTACCAGGATCCAGTGGCGGATCGCGAAGTAGAAGGCGGTGAGGGAGATCAGGCCGTAGAGGGTCGCGAGGGCGGGGTGGGCTTGGACACGGGGGTCGGACGGGATGAATCCGAGACCGACGAACGTGGTGATCGCCGCGAAGACCGCCGGACGCGCCCGGCTGGTCGCGAAACTCGCACCGACGAGCTGGGGCTGTGGGCTGGCTTGGGTTCGCGGGCGGCCTTGGGTTTGTGGATGACGTTGGGTTTGTGGGTGCGGCAGGACTCTTGTCGGGGCTGGCGGTGGCAGCGGGATCGTGGGCGGGTTCAGGAGGGCTGTGGGGGCGGGCGATCCGAGCAGGTGCAGGATTTCCATCGGTGTCGGGCGCTGGGCGGGATCGCGGGCGAGGCACCGGCGTACGACGTCGTGCAGCGGACCCGGCAGCGGCGGGATGCGCGGTTGCTCGTTGACGATCCGGTGCAGCATCGACGCCGGGCTCCCGGTCGCGAACGGCCCCCGCCCCGACGCCGCGAACACCAGCACCGCACCGAGCGCGAACAGATCACTGCCCGGCCCGATCCCCGTCCCGGTGATCTGCTCCGGCGACAGGTACCCCGGCGTACCGATCACCATCCCGGTCGCCGTCAGACTCGCCTCCTCCAGCGCCCGCGCGATGCCGAAATCGATCACCCGCGGACCGTTGCCGGTCAGCACGATGTTCGACGGCTTGAGATCGCGATGGACGACCCCGCTCGCGTGGATCGCCATCAGCGCCTCGGCCAACCCACTCGCAAGCGCCTGCACCCCGGCCGGCGCCAACGGCCCGGATGTTTCGATCGCCTTCTGCAGCGTCGGTCCCGGCAGGTACTCCGTCGCCAGCCACGGCCGATCCGCATCCGGATCGGCGTCGACGACCGCCGCCGTGAACGCGCCACTCACCTTCCGCGCGGCGTCGATCTCGCGGGCGAACCGGGCCCGGAAGGCCGAGTCACCGGCGAGTTCGTCGCGCACCACCTTCACAGCGACCAGCCGGCCGCCCGGCGACCGCGCGAGATAGACCGCACCCATCGCGCCACGGCCGAGCCGGCCCTGGATCGCGAACGACCCGACCACCGCCGGATCCTGTGGATGCGTTGTCATCGGGCGTCACGCTAACGCGCTTCAGGACCGCGGGTAACCGATCTCGGCGATCCCGTCCGCGAGATCGCTCAATCGGCGCTGCCGATTCAGCGAGGTCACGACGTACTCCGTCAGCGGCATCAGCGCGTACACGTGCCGGATCGGCTCGAGGTCGAGCGCCATTTCGTAGTAGTCCTCGGCGAACGTCAGGTACGCCTCCGGTCGCCCATCGGCGACGAGCTCGAACAGCCAGTCGGCCCCGTCGCGGTCGGCGTTCTCCACTGGCCCAGAGCGCCAGGCCGAGTCGTCCGTCGTACGCCAGAAACATACGGTCGCCCGCGGCACGCCCTCGTCACTGAAGGCCTTCTCGTCCCGCGCAGCGTGGAACACCTCCGGCACACCATCGAGCAATCCGGGCCACGGCTTGTGGTCGTTCACGTACGGCGACATCGGCGACTCATGGTCGAACCCGTATGCGAACGCGCCACCGGGCGAGAACACGATCGAGTACTCGTCGCCGGATCCGTCACGCATCAACGCTGCTTCTTCGGTCTCGGACCAGCGTGCGTCGAACTCGTAGTACCTGGTGTGTTCGTCCTCGTTGAGCACCAGATCAAGCACCGCCAGCGCCCGGCTGACCCGTCGAACGACGTCGATATCCGGCAGCCGCTGAATCACCTCATGAACAGACACCCGCGCCATTCAACCTGACCCGGACGTTCACGTCCCACGACGCGTCCTCAAACGACATCGAGGTAGCGGAGCCCGTTCAGCTGGATCGCGTCCCGAAGCTGCCGCCGACTCTTCGCGCGCCGCTTGCCCGACCGACCATGCGCCACCGGGAACAGCAGGTAGGAACCATCCCGGCGCCGGGACACGGGCACGTCCGCAGGGTCGATCGCGGGCGTGAGGTGCGCAACGACCCACGATCGCTTCGGCCCGCCGTCGATGCGGATGTCGGCGACCTCGAGCCACGGGATGTTCACCTCGCGGCCGCGCCGCGTGACGGTCAGCTCGGCCGGGGTCATCCGTAGCCCGATAGGTCCGCGCAAGACCGCGCGCCAGCTCCGGACTGCGAAAAAGAGACAAGTTGCGGCCAGGACCGCCAGGATCGCCTCAGTCACCGGATACTCGCCGAAGTCCGGCTGCCATGGCACCAGCGCGACGGTCAGCAGCGTGGCGATCACCGCGACCACCAGCGGACGCACGCGGCCGGTCCTGAACGTCACACCGACGTCCACTTGTTGTTGTTCTTGCTGCACCTCGAACCTCCTGACCGTGACCGAGTCCTCACCGTATGGGCTGAGGACCCTCGCGTGGGGCGGTCAGGAGGAAGCTGTGGATAACTTCAGCGGCGCTGGACGGCTTCCTCCGCGACCTCGACCAGCTCACGGTCGGTCGCCTCGGTCTCCGCGTCGTGAGCCGGCTCCAGCCGGTCGTGCGCGATCAGCGACTGAATGGCCCGCAGTACGGCGCTCGCCGCGGCGCCCCACGTGGAGACGTACGAGAACTGCCACCACCACAGCGCCTCGAGGACCCGGCCGTCCTCGTAGTGCGCGAGGCCGTGCACGAGGTCGGTCGCGATCGCGGTCAGGTCGTCGGAGAGCCGGTTCACGGTGATCTCCGGCGGAGCGGCGTACGGGTCGAACACCTCGGCGTACTCGTCGAGGCCTTCGAACAGCACCGCGAGACGGTCCCGCATCGCGTCCAGGTCCGGATCCGGGCCGGCGTCGCTCTCGAACCGCTCCTCCGGGACGAAGTCCTCGAACGCACCGAGCCGGCCGCCGGCGAGCAGCAGCTGGCTCACCTCGAGCAGCAGGTACGGCAGTGAGGCGAGGCCCTCGTCGATCCCGTCCTCGTCCGGCTGCGCGGCGATGTCGCGCACCGAGATCAGGAAGCTCCGGACCTGGTCGGCGATCTGTTCCGCGAACTCGGTCAGGTCCTCGTTGTCGGTGGCCAAAGCACGTTCCGCAATATCTGTTGGTTCAGTCATCGATCGATCGTCGCCCTTCAAACGCACGTCCGAGTGTGACCTCGTCGGCGTACTCGAGGTCACCGCCTACAGGAAGTCCACTAGCCAAACGGGTGACGCGCAACCCCATGGGCCGCAGCAAGCGGCTCAGGTAGGTGGCCGTCGCCTCACCCTCCAGGTTCGGATCGGTGGCCAGGATGATCTCCATCACCTCACCGCCGGCCAGTCGCTGGAGCAGTTCTTTGATCCGGAGCTCGTCGGGCCCGATCCCCTCGATCGGCGAGATCGCCCCGCCGAGCACGTGGTACCGGCCACGGAACTCGCGGGTGCGCTCGATCGCGACCACGTCCTTGGCCTCTTCGACCACACAGATCAGGCTCAGGTCCCGGCGCGGGTCGCGGCAGATCCGGCACTGCACTTCCTCCGCGACGTTGCCGCAGATCTCGCAGAACTTGACCCTCTCCTTGACCTGCACGAGCACGTGCGCAAGCCGCCGTACGTCGGTCTCGTCGGCCGCGAGCAGGTGGAACGCGATACGCTGCGCGGACTTCGGTCCCACTCCGGGCAACCGCCCCAGCTCGTCGATGAGATCCTGAACGGCCCCCTCGTACACGTCAGACCGGGTTCTGACCGGGCGTGCCGGTCCCGCTGCCCGGGTTCACGAATCCGACGCCGCCAGGATTCTCGTCGTCCGCGCTGGCCTGAGCGCCACGACCCTCGTCACCCGGCTCACTGCTGCCGTCATCGCCGGACTCGACCGCCGGCGGCACGCTGGGCAGGCCGAAACCCGCCGGCGCCGACTGCCCAGCCGGTGCTCCGCCGCCGAAGCCCGGGAAACCACCCTCGCCACCGAACGCGCCGCCCAGCCCACCGGCCAGCGGACCCATCGCCGCGGCGGCAGCCTGCTTCGCATTCTCAGAGGCGTCGCGCACTGCGGCGACGATCAGGTCGGCCAGCGTCTCGGTGTCGTCCGGGTCGACGGCTTCCTTCTTGATGTTCAGGCTGAGCAGCTCGCCCGTGCCGGACACCAGGGCGGTCACCAGACCGCCACCGGCCGAGCCCTCGATCTCCTGACCCTCCAGGTCGGCCTGCGCCTCCATCAGCTGGTTCTGCATCGCCTGTGCCTGCGCGAGCAGGTTGGACATGTCGAAGCCCCCAGCACCGCCACCGTCGAACACTGCGATCTCCTCGTCCGAACCGCTCTCCCGAGCCCGAGCTGCCTGACCCGGCCGCGACACGCTGCCGACAGCCGGAGCCTCAACACTAGCCGGTCCTCCGGACAAGCCCAGTCACCCCCAGAAACCGACCAGTCTCCCCAAGGTTGTCCACAGGCTTGTGGACAGGTTTTCCCACAGGTTTGTGGATCGTGTGGACACCCGCCGCAACGGTGAGGTCGCGGCTGTGGACAGGGCTGTGTGAGTGATTTTCAGCTGAACTCAGTTGGGCTCTTCGGTGATGATCTGCGCCCCGAGGGTCTCCCTCAACAGGTCGGTGTGTGTCCGCGGATCGTCATCCAGCACCACGTCGTCCTCGCCGATCGAGGCAGCCTCCTCCTCAGGCGTCAACGGCACCTCAGGCACAGCAGGTGCCCGCGCCGCAGCCCGAGCCTGCTCAGCCGCCACCGCAGCCTCCGCCGCCCGCCGCTTACTAGCCGCCTGCTCCCGCCGATCGACCGGTGCCGCCTGCTCGCGCCGCTCTACCGGTGCCGCCTGGCCGGCGCCACCACCGCGCCCGCCCTCCCACGGATCCACCCCCGGAGGTACGTCGTACTCCGAGTCGGGCGGCTCCTGCAGCGCAACACTCCCCGCCCCGTCCGCCCACTCCCGACCCGCCCCCGGCCCGCCTGACCCACCGGCAGAGGCTCCTAGGCCGCTCGCCGAACCGCGGCCATCGGCGCCACCACCGAGCGCAGCGCCGCCGACCGCACCAGCACCGCCTCCCTGCCCCGGCTCGCCGAACTCCCCAGCCACACCGCCGTCCGAGCCACCCGGCGCAGAAGCACCAGGAGCCGACCCGCCAACGGCAGCACCAGCCGCCGCAGCTCCGTCGGCACCGCCTCCAGCGGTCACACGATCGGCTGGCCCACCCGCGCCGACCTCACCAGCCCCAGGGCCATGCAGACCAGACGCAGCCGACCCGGCGACGGCTGGGCCACCACCTACGTCAGATCCGTTCGCATCCGGCCCACCGATGCCTGGACCCGCCGCGCCTGGACCGCCTGTCTGCGAGCCGCTCGCTCCAGAGCCACCCATCCCGGGAGCCTCCGGCCCACGTCCACCGCCCGTCGCATCTCCGCCATAACCTCCCGGCGCACCTCCCGCGGTCCCGCCTGCAGGAGCACCACCGGCATCCCGCGGAGCACCACCGCCATGACCTCCAGGCGCACCGCCGCCCGACCCGCCTGCCGCACCTCCGCCGGATCCGCCTGGCGCGCTGCCGCCCGGTCGACCACCGGAACCACCGGCGCCTGGATCGCTGGACGGGTCAACGACGGCTTCGACGCGGCGGTCGACGCCGATCGTGTCGACCATCGCCTGCCGGAGAATGTCATCACTCCCGGACCGCGCAAAACTCTCCCGCGCCCCCGCGTTCACCAACCCGAGCGTCAAGGTCTGATCATCGATCGCGATGACCTGCGCGTTCTGGCTCAGCATGATCCAGGCAAACCGCCGCTTGCTCTTCACAGCCTCCAAAATCTCAGGCCACAACCGCCGAATATCCGCCAGCCCAACCGGCCCACCAGCACCAGCCGGAGCAGCAACTGCGCCCGCGCCGGCACCTCCACCACCAGCAGCTACGTCGCTGGGAACTGGACTGTCGGACGAAGCGTCAGCCCCATCACCCCAAGCTCCGGTACGCCCGCCACCGGCCGAACCCACACCAGAACCCGCGCCACGTGCAGCCGAAGAATCGCTCGCGCCGGCCGCCGCCCCTGAGCCCGCCGGTCCGGCTGAATGCGTGGTGGCAGGCGTCGGCGCTGCAGAGCCAGTACCTGCTCCACCTGCAGCTCGATCGGCCGGGCCGGCCGGAGCATCGTCGGCTGGGCTGTCCGCCGACACCTCCTGGGGGGTGCCCCCGCCCGTTGCGGCAGCTCGTGCGGCCGCTCTGCTTGATGCGGCCTCTGCCCCGGGTACGCCGGAGTCGTCCGAGCCGCCACCCGACGCGACTCCACCCGGCGCGGCAGCGCCCGGAGTACTGGCGCCGGAGGCGGGCGGCTGTCCCACGGGCGCAGTACCGGCGGCGGGCGGTTGCGCGGAGGTCGCAGTACCGACGGCGGGGGCTTGCGCGGCGTCCGTCGTGCCGGCGGGGGCGCCGATGGCGAGGCGGCGTTCCATGCGGTCGAGGCGGGCTTGGATGCCGTTGGTGGAATCGTCGGCGCCCGGGAGGAGCACCTTGGCACAGATCAGTTCGAGCTGAAGCCGCGGAGCGGTGGCGCCACGCATCTCCAACAGGCCGGCGGCAACGATGTCCGCCGCGCGCGTCAGCTCCGCCGGACCGATCCCGGCGGCCTGCGTCTGCAGCCGCTCACCCTGGTCTTCCGCCGCCTCGATCAGACCGGACGCGACAGCATTCGGTACGGCGGACAGCACGACGAGATCACGCAGGCGCCGCAGCAGGTCCTCGGCGAACCGCTTCGGGTCCTGACCGGTCTCGATGACCTTCTCGATCGTCTCGAACACCGCCGCGCTGTCATGCGCCGCGATCCCGTCCACACACGCGTCGAGCAACGAATCCGGAGTGAACCCGAGCAGCGCGACCGCCAGTTCGTACGTCACCCCTTCCGGCCCGGCACCACCGATCAGCTGGTCCAGCACGCTCAGCGAGTCACGCACCGAACCCGCGCCGGCGCGCACCACCAGAGGCAGCGCGGCCGACTCGATCGCCACGCCCTCCGCCACGCACAGAGTCGCCATGTAATCGGCCAGCACCTTCGGCGGCACCAGGCGGAACGGGTAGTGGTGCGTCCGCGACCGGATCGTCCCGATCACCTTGTCGGGCTCGGTGGTCGCGAAGATGAACTTGAGGTGCGGCGGCGGCTCCTCGACCAGCTTCAGCAGGGCGTTGAAGCCCTGCGTGGTCACCATGTGCGCCTCGTCGATGATGTAGATCTTGTAGCGGCTCTCGACCGGCGCGAAGAACGCCCGCTCGCGCAGATCGCGGGCGTCGTCCACACCACCGTGCGACGCCGCGTCGATCTCGATCACGTCGATGCTGCCGGGTCCACCACGCGCCAGGTCGGTGCACGACTTGCACACCCCGCAGGGCTCCGCGATCGGGCCCTTCTCACAGTTGATCGCGCGAGCGAGGATCCGCGCACTCGTGGTCTTTCCACACCCGCGCGGCCCGGAGAACAGGTAGGCGTGATTGACCCGGTTGTTGCTCAACGCGTTGCGCAGCGGCGCCGTGACATGTTCCTGCCCGATCACCTCCGCGAACGTTTCCGGGCGATACCGGCGATACAACGCAAGGGGTGCTTCCACGCCCGCAACCCTAGCGCTGCCGGCGGACATTTCCTTCGCCCGCGCAGTCCGGCCGACCACGTCGCGTCCGGCGATCACAATCGCACAACCGCAGTGACCGGGAATCAGGTGCGGCTGGGCCTGATCGCGGGGTGAGCTGGGTCGTGATGGTCGATGACGATGGTGGCGGCCGCGGCCGGATCATGCACAGCCTGGTACGTGCGCCATCCGGGGACGAACTGCGTCGCGAACAGTCCGCGCGCGGCGCCCTCCCCGCCGTATCGCTCGCGGTCGCGGAGCACGCCGCGCCGCAGCATCTCGTCCTCGTTGATGTGCAGGTAGAGGCCAACATCCCAGTAGGGGCGCAGTGCGGCTTGCAGCAGGAACACTCCATCGACGAGCAGCACCGCGTCGTACGGCGCTTTGCTGGTCGTGCCGTCCGCGGCCCGACAGTTGCGATCGCCGTCCGGCCCGAGCGGGATCAGGAGGCCGGCGATCAGTGCAGCCAGGTCGAAGTTGTCATCGAAATAGCCCGCCGCGGGCGCGCCCAGCTGCTCCGGCGGCCGGATGTAGTCGTCGACGCTGCCCGGATCGTTGGACGTACACCGGGCAACGCAACTGCCAGCTCGTCGGCCAGACACGATCTAGCGTGGAGTGATGACTGGGGATGAGCGGCAGCAGGGTGTTATTGCGCGGGCTCAGGAGGTGTTGCCTGCGGACGAGCGGGTGCTCGGGGTCTATCTGATCGGGAGCTACGCGACTGGAGCGGCGGACCGGTTCAGCGATGTTGACGTGCATCTTGTCGTGACGGACGAGAGCATCGCCTGGTTCGAGGAGCACTGGACCGACGTACTGCGGGAGCTGGCCGGGGCGACTGTGCTGACGGATGTCGTGCCGGGGTTGATCGGCGGGCTGGGGATCACTGAGGACTGGCTGCATGTGGATCTGTTCATGCACCCACTGGCGTCGTTCGACCGGCTTCAGTACGACGGGGTGCGGGTGCTGTTCGATCGGGACGGGACGCTGTTTCCGGACGGCGATATCGCTCCGAAGGGCGGTCAGGCCGGTGAGCCGTACTGGCCCGCGACCAACGTCAACCTCTACTTCTATTTCCTTGGCAACCTGGTCACAGTCCTCCGCCGCGACGAGCGGATCGTCGGCAACCAAGGCATCGGCGCCGTCCGCGATCAGCTCATCGCGCTCATGCTGGCCGAACGCGGCGTACGACGTACCAGCGGAGCCAAACGCCTCAACGCCCTACTCTCCGACGAGCAACGCGCGGTGCTCGAAGCCATCCCCTCAGCCGGCACCGATCCCACCGACATCATCGCGGCCAATCAGTACGTCTGCCGCCAGTTCATCGCGCGCGGGACCGCCCTGGCCAGGCTGACCGGGAATCCCTGGCCGACCGAGTTCGTCGAAGCAACCCTCAAGCACCTCCGCAAGCACTTTGACGTTGACTTCACCTGATGACAGCCCGAGTCACTCCTCGTCGGTCCCTTCCTTCTTCGGCAGGTGCTCGGCCGTCTTCTGGCCGGCAGTGCCGAGCTTGTTGAGAACCTTGCGAACGCCGTCCACAACGGCGTCGCCGACCGGGTTCGCGTTGTTGTCGTCGGGGTCGCCGATCGCTCCGCTCGAGCTGGAATCCATGGAAGCTCCTGATGGTTGCCGGAGGCATACACCTCGCATGCCCACGGCAACCAATCTAGATCCGGTGGCGGCTCACTGCAGGTGGTAGTTGGCGAACCGGGTGCGGAGGTCCTTCTTGGAGAACTTGCCGACCGAAGTCTTCGGCACCTCCTCGATGAACTCGACCGCATCCGGGACCCACCACTTCGCCACCAGCGGGCGCAGGTATTCGAGGATGTCTTCGCCGGTCACGGTCGCGCCTTCCTGGACGACGATGCACGCCAGCGGCCGCTCGTCCCACTTGGGATGTGGCACGCCGATGACCGCGGCTTCCCGCACCGCGGGATGGGCCATCAGCAGATTCTCCAGCTCGACCGAACTGATCCACTCGCCACCGGACTTCACCAGGTCCTTCGTCCGGTCGACGATCCGGACCGACCCGTACTGGTCGATCGCGGCAACGTCGCCCGTCTTCATCCAACCGTCCTCGGTGTTCAGCTGGGCGCCATCGTCGGGACGGTAGTACTCCGCGGCGATCCAGGGGCCGCGGACCTGCAGCTCACCGGTGGCCTCGTCGTCCCACGGCAGCGCCTCGATCGACCCTGGCTCGACGATGCGGACCTCGACACCGGGCAGCGGCAGACCGGCGCGGGCCCGCAGGTGCGCCTGCTCTTCCTCGGGAAGGTCCTTGTTTCGTGCGGGAACGTGGGATGCGGTCGCGACCGGGCTCGTCTCCGTCATTCCCCACGCCTGCAGGATCGGCCGGCCGAGCTTCAGCCGGAACGCCTCCGACAACGCCTCCGGCACGGCGGAACCGCCGCACGGGATCCGCCGCAGCTTGGGCAACTCGACGCCGTCGAGCAACGGCAGCAGTCCCTGCCAGATCGTCGGCACCCCGGCCGACAGCGTGACCTCCTGCTCCTGGAGCAGCTTGAGAATCCCCGCCGGGCTCATGTCCGGCCCCGGGAACACCATCGACGCGCCGGCCATCGGCGCCGCGTGCGCCAGACCCCAGGCGTTCGCATGGAACATGGGCACGACCGGCATCACCGTGTCCGTCTCGGTCAGCCCGATCCCGGCGTTCGTCAGCACGCCGATCGAGTGCAGCCAGGTGGACCGATGCGAATAGACGACTCCCTTCGGATTCCCCGTCGTCCCGCTCGTGTAGCACATCGCGGCGGCCTGGTTCTCGTCCTCGACGTGGAACTCGACCGGCTCGGCCGCGGCCAGCAGCTCCTCGTAGTCGTGGAACCGTGGGTCGTCCGGGACCTCGACACCGGGCGCCCCGGGCGGCAGGTCGTCCATCACGACGACGTGCCTCAGCTGCGGGAGCCGCTCGAGCAGTGGCAGGAACAACCCCAGCAGCGACCGGTCGACGAACACGACCTCGTCCTCGGCGTGGTTCGCGATGTAGACGATCTGGTCCGGGAAGAGTCTGATGTTGAGCGTGTGCAGCACCCGGCCGGTGCAGGGCGCGGCGAAGTACAGCTCGAGGTGGCGCCCTGAATTCCACGCGAACGTGCCGACGCGGCCGTCCGAGGTGACCCCGAGGGTGTCCAGGACACCGCCCAAACGTCTGGTCCGGTCCGCCCACTCGGCGTACGTCAGCTTGGTCGGCGCCGGACCGCCCGTGTAGACGGTCTTGTCCGGGTAGAACTGCTCGGCCCGGCGGAAGATCGTGTCGAGCGACAGCTGGTAGTTCTGCATCAGACCCTTCATGCACACACTGTGCCAGTCGTGGTGTCGCCTTGACCATGACCTCAGCCGGACTTTCTCCGGCACTTTTCCGGAACCCGTCGCCCCAGGCAACAGCTGCCGAGGAGCTGCCGAAAGACTCGCGGCAAATAGATGACATGACACACGTGTCGTGTAACATATCGGCCATGAAGGTTGTCGAGGAGCTTCGCTACCTCGTGCTGGCGATCCAGCGCGAGGGCAATCGGCTGCTCGCGAACGAGCTGCGCCCGCTGGGCATCACGCCTTCCCAGGCAGAGGTTCTGCGAGTTCTGCGGGACCACGGCCCGCTCACGCTGAACGCGCTCGGCGGACTGCTGGTCTGCGAGACCGGCAACAGCCCGAGCCGCCTCGTCGACCGCCTGGTCGCGCAAGGACTGGTGAAGCGCGGCATCGACAAGGTCGACCGGCGTTACCTGGCGCTCAGCCTGACCGCACAGGGCCGGGCGCTGCACCGCCGCATCGTCACCGCGGAAAACCGGCTGCACCGCACCATGCACGACCTCGTCGCCGGCCAGGCCCTCGACGAGACCATCACCACGCTCCGCACGCTCGCCGGCGCCTTTCCGGCCGGCGCGGCCCTGGCCCGCCGCCGGGATCCCGAACTCGCCACTCAGGAGAACTAGCCATGGAACAGGCCACCGAGACCATCAACGCCGGCCCCGCCGCGATCCGCCACGTCCTCCTCGACGCCCTCGCGCTCCCGGAGTGGAACGAGGCGTTCCTGGCGATCGACGGACCGGACGAGGCAGACCTCGGCGCCTCCTACGCGCTGCGGGTCCGGCCAGGGTTCGCCGGCGAGCTGCAGTACACGGCGGTCGAGCCGGACCGCATCGAGATCAGCTGGCAGGTTCCCGGGTTCCGCGAGGTCGGGATCTGGACCATCTCACCGGACAGCCGAGTCACCCACACATTCGAGCAGTCCGGCCCACTGGCGACAGTCCTCCGCCCGGCGTACCGGAACATCGCCACCATCCGCCTGGCCCGCCTCGCCAACCGCGTCCGCCAGTTCAGCCACGCCGCCTGACGCTCTGGGACACCCTGTCTCGTCGTACGCTCCGTGCCATGCTCGTGGAGATCCGTGACACCAGGCTGTACGTCGATCAGCGCGGGCCCGTGGACGCACCGCCGCTCCTCTTCATCCATGGCGGCCCCGGCGCGGGCTCGTACGACTTCCTGGCGTTCCAGGGCGATCGGCTCGGCCGGAGCTTCCGGCTGATCGGCGTTGACCAGCGCGGCGTGCAGCGCTCCGACCCGCTGACCGGACCGGTGAGCGAGCGGGACCTGATCGCCGACTTCGAGGCGCTTCGCGAGCACCTCGGCATCGAGCAGTGGTCGATCCTCGGTCACTCCTACGGCGGCCGGCTGGCCCTGCGGTACTCCGCTGCGCAGCCGGACGTTGTGACGAAGGTTGTCTTCGAGAACCCCGGCTGGGACATGGTGCTGGCCAGCGACAGTCTGCTTCGCGCTGCCCTTCCACTGCTCCCAGGTGCGGAAGCTCCACCCCACACCGGACCGGCGACGAAGGCCATGTGGGACGAGCGGATGGCAGTGATCGCCCAGCTCGGCGACCGCAGGATGGAGATCTACACGGGACCAGACTCCCGGGGCCTCCAGCTCCCGGCGGACACTGAGCTCTCCGACGAGTATCACGCGCGCTCGGGCCACTTCCACGAACAGATCACCAGCTCGGCCAGCTTCGGCGAACCGGTCTTGCCGTACTTCGCACAGCTCACGCAGCCAGCCATGCTGATCAAGGGCGAGTACGACCCGGCCACCAGTACCGAGGAGATCGAGCTCTTCCGCTCCGACGTACCGGACGGCACCTATTACCACGCGACCGGCGTCGGCCACTTCATGCATGCCGAGCAGCCGGAGCTCTACGCCCAGCTGGTGACGAAGTTCCTGCTCAGCTGAAGGCGAGGGGCACTGCGCGCTTGTGGGCGGTGCGGCGGTGGGTTGCGATGATCGTGCTCGCCGCCTTCTCGTCCACGTCGAGGCCTTCGAGGAAGTCGTCGATCTCGTCGTACGTCACGCCCAGCACGGCCTCGTCGGGTACGCCCGGGTTGTTCGTCTCCAGATCGGCGGTCGGCACCTTGCCGGTGGTCTCCGGCGCAGCGCCGAGCCGCTCGCCCACCGCGCGGACGCGGCGCTTGTTCAACCCGGACAGAGGCGTCAGGTCGCAGGCGCCATCGCCGTACTTGGTGAAGAAGCCCATCACCGCCTCCGCCGCGTGGTCCGTGCCGATGACCAGTGCGCCGCGCGCACCAGCCACGACGTACTGCGAGACCATGCGCTGGCGTGCCTTGATGTTGCCGACGTGGAAGTCCTCGCGGTCACCGAGCCCGGCGTGCCGGACCGACTCGACCATGGCGTCGGTGGCCGGCTTGATGTTCACATCCAGCGTCTCGTCCGGCTTGATGAACTGCAGTGCGCGCTGCGCGTCCGCCTCGTCGGCCTGCACGCCGTACGGCAGCCGCATCGCGACGAACGTCGCCTGACCGCCCTCGGCCCTGATCCGCTCGACCGCGAGCTGAGCGAGGCGTCCACCGACAGCTGAGTCGACTCCGCCGCTGATCGCGAGCACGTACCCCGCGGCGCCGGTCTGCCGGAGCCGGTCGGCCAGGAACTCCACCCGCTGCTCGATCTCGGTGTCCACGTCGAACGCCGCGGGCACACCGAGCTCGGCGATGATCAGTTCCTGCAGGTATCGGCTCTCGGGATTCATCGGACTCCTCGCCACGCCAGGCCCTGGACATGAGGATTCCCCGCGCACCCGGAAGAGCTCACTTACCCTTGCTGCCTTCCGGCCCTGGGGGGTTTGGGCGAGATACCGCCACGCGGGGAACCAGGCACGAGTGTACGGGATGCCTCTGGCCAACCGGGAATCGGACTCCACGGCACACGCTCTGAGCGAACAGGGTGGTCGGCGGCCCCGGTGCGGGTTCACTCTGGATGAGTGACGGATCATCAATTCGGCTCGTTCGGGATCACGACCGGGCTTGACAGCAGTGCGCAGTCGATCGCCGCGGCACAGGCGGCCGAGGAGCTCGGGTACCCGGTGATCTGGTTGTCGGGCGGTCCGCTGCCCGGGCTGCAGACGATCACCGATCTGGTCGAAGCGACGGCGGCGATCAAGTTCGTCAGCGGGATTCTGGCGGTGACGAAGTACAGCGCGGCCGACGTGAGTACGACGTACGCCGCGCTCGAGGCGACTGCGCCGGCGCGATTCACCGCCGGTCTGGGTGGGGCGCACGGGCCTAAGCCGTTGGCGACGCTCAACTCGTATCTGGACCAGCTGGACGTACCTGTGGGGCGTCGGGTGCTCGCTGCGCTCGGTCCGAAGATGATGCGGCTGGCCGGAGAGCGGACCGCCGGTGCGTACCCGTTCTTGACCAGTGCGGCGTACTCCGCCGACGCGCGGAAGGTCCTGGGCCCCGACAAGCTCCTGGCCGTCAGCCACCTCGTGGTACTCGAAACAGACGCGGACCGAGCGCGGAGGATCGCTCGGGACACGATCAGCTTCTTCACCCGCATCCCGGGGTACATCGCGTCGTTCGAGCGGCAGGGGTTCGGCAAGGCCGACCAGGCCGAGCTGCCCGACCACATGGTCGACGCACTGGCCTCATGGGGCAGTCCAGCCGACATCAAGGCCAAGCTGACCGAGCACCTGGACGCCGGCGCAGACCACGTCGCCGTCAATGTGATCACCGGTGAGACCGGTCCGCAGCCAATAGAACAGTGGCGAGCGCTAGCTCCCACTCTGCTCGGGTAGCGGCTTCTCGTAGAGGCGGGCGACCGACTCGAGCTTGTCGTACCGGTACGGGCGCTCCTCACCGGTCGGCTCGAACCCCTGCCGTCGCCAGAACCCAGTCGCGACGTCTGCGTTGGTGTCCACCACGGCGAGACGCAGCGTCCGTACCTCGGGCCACGTGGTCCCGACGTACTGCTCGACCAGGCTGTACGTCGTCCTGCCGTAGCCGAGCCCCTGGTGCTTCGAGTGGACCTCAAGCAGACCGATGAAGGCAGTCTGGTCGTTCGGAAAGCCCCTGAGCAGGTCAACGACCGCAACCAACCGGTCCGCTACGAACGCGCCCAGGACAACCTTCGACTCCTCCGGGAGATCCTCCGGCCGCATCAGCAGCAGACTCTGCGCATCGGAAGGCCCAGGCGGGTATCCGGTGATGCGCTCGGTATACCCAGGATCAGACTCGATCAGCTCCTGCAGCGCGTCCACATCACCCGGCCCGATCGGCCGCAGCACCAGTTCGTCCACGCAGTCGACCCTAGATGAGCAGTCCGATTTCGGATTCCCCCATCCCCTTCGGTATCCTCTCCGCTTGGAGGATTCGCCTAGAGGCCTAGGGCGCACGCTTGGAAAGCGTGTTGGGGGCAACCCCTCACGAGTTCGAATCTCGTATCCTCCGCCACTCTTATGTCAGCAGGCCGGTCGCTGTTGCGACCGGCCTTCTGGCGGTTCAGGTGTGGAGCTGGGTGTTGAGACGGGCGGCCTGGCGGGTCAGGTGGTCGCGTTCGGGGAAGTTGGAGGCCTTTTGGGCGGCTTCGGCGTAGAGCTTGGCTGCGGTGGCGGGGTCTCCGGCGCGCTCGTGCAGGTAGGCCAGGGCGGCTGTGTGGCGGGGTAGGGCGGGGTCCAGGTCTGCGAGGGCGGCCAGGCCGGCGCGAGGGCCGTCGGCTTCGGCGACTGCGACGGCGCGGTTGAGGCGGGCGATGGCGCTGTCGGTGAGGCGCACCAGTTCGTCGTACCACTCGACGATCTGCACCCAGTCGGTCTCCTCGGCCGTCTGGGCGTCGGCGTGGAGGGCGGCGATGGCGGCCTGGGCCTGGAACTCACCCAGGCGGTCGCGGGCGAGGGCGGTCTGGAGGATGTCGACGCCCTCGGCGATCAGGCGGGTGTCCCACAGGGTGCGGTCCTGCTCGGCGAGCGGTATGAGGCGGCCGTCGGCGCGGGTCCGCGCCGAGCGCCGGGCGTGGTGGAGCAGCATGAGCGCGAGCAGGCCGGCGACCTCCTCGTGGCTGGTCTTGGCAGCCAGCTGCCGGGTGAGCCGGATCGCCTCGGCGGCGAGGTCAACGTCGCCGGAGTACCCCTCGTTGAAGACCAGGTAGAGCACGCGCACCACCGTCGCCACGTCTCCGGGCTGGTTGAAGCGGACGCCCGAGACGGTCCGCTTCGCGCGGCTGATCCGCTGCGCCATGGTCGACTCCGGAACGAGGTACGCCTGCGCGATCTGCCGAGTGGTCAGGCCGCCGACCGCACGCAGCGTGAGCGCGACGGATGACGCCGGCGTCAGCGAGGGATGAGCGCACAGGAAGTACAGCTGGAGCGTGTCGTCGACTGCCTCGACCGGTCCGGGCACAGGCTCACCCTCTACGCGCACCTCGCGCCGCTGCCGGGACGTGTCGGCGCGGGTGGCGTCGAGGAACTTGCGCCAGGCAACGGTGACCAGCCAGCCCTTGGGATCCCGCGGCAGATCGTCCGGCCAGACCCGCACGGCCTCGACCAGCGAGTCCTGCACGGCGTCCTCGGCCGGCGCGAAGTCGGCGCCGCGCCGGACGAGTACGCCGATCACCGCGGGTACGAGGTCCCGCAGCAGTTGCTCGTTCACTCGGTGACCGTGGGCGGCGCGCCCCAGAACGGCCGCACCTCCAGCCATTCGTGGAGCGGCTTGCCACCGGGCCCGGGTGCCGCGGACAGCTCTCCTGCCAGCTGTACGGCGCGGTCCCACGACTCCACGTCGATGACGTACCACCCGGCGATCAGGTCCTTCGTCTCGGCGAACGGCCCGTCTGTCACGGGTGGCTGCCCCTCGCCGCCGTACCGCACGAACGCGCCCTCGGGCGTCAGTGCCTGCATGTCGACGAACTCGCCCGTCTCCTCGAGCCGAGCGCCGAAGTCGCTCATGAACTGCACGTGTGCGTTGACTTCCTCCGGCGTCCACTGGTCCATCGGTCCGGAATCCACGACCGGGGTCGGGCCGCCCTGGTAGTGCTTGAGTAGCAGGTACTTCGCCATCATGTTCTCCTTACACGTACGGCCCATTCTGGCCGTGTTCACGCCGGGGACGGAGCCGGGGAAGGTTTCTCGACATCCCGCCGGGACATTTGTCAGCTGAGATATTCGGTCAGGCCGACGAGGATTCCTCCGAGGGCGCGGACGTAGCAGATCCGGATGCTGTCCTCGTACTGCGCCACCTCGCCGACCAGCTCGGCGCCGTGGGTGCGCAGGCGGGCCAGCATGTCGTCGAGGTCCTCGACGCGGTACATGACGCGATGCGTGCCGATGATGTTGTGCGGCGCGTTCTGCGGTACTGCGGGCGCAGCCGCCGGCGTCAGGTACTGCGACAACTCGAGCCGACCGTGCCCGTCCGGGGTCCGCATCATCACGATGTCGCACCGAACGCCGTCAAGTCCGACGCACTGGTCAGCCCACGGGCCCTCGACCTGCGCCTTCCCCTCCACCGCCAAACCGAGCTCAACGAAGAAGGCGACGGCAGCATCCATGTCTTCAACAACAATGCCGACGTTGTCCAGCTGAATCATGATCGTGGTTCTCCTAGCTCATCGCGGCCACTTACATACCTACGACGCAACCAGCCCCACGATCTCGACATCATCATCTGTGTTATTGGGATACGCGCGCGGGCTCGCTATTCATCGCGGTTGCCTGGGGAGATGAGGCCGGTTTCGTAGGCGAGGACCACGGCTTGGGCTCGGTCGCGGAGGGTCAGTTTGGCGAAGATGCGGGCAACGTGGGTTTTCACGGTTGCCTCGCTCAGGGCGAGTTCGGTCGCGAGTTCAGCGTTGGACAGGCCATGGCCCATCAGAGTCAGCACCTCCAGTTCGCGGGGGGTGAGGCTGGTCAGGTCGCGGTGGATGGCGGGTTGGGGCGCGGCCGGCGTGGCGAAGCGTTCGACCAGGCGGCGGGTGATGGACGGGGCCAGGAGGGCATCGCCGGTCGTGACGAGGCGTACGGCGGCCGCCAGGTGCTCGGGGGTGACGTCCTTGAGCAGGAAGCCGCTGGCGCCGGCAGCGAGGGCGGCGTACACGTAGCGGTCGAGGTCGAAGGTCGTCAGGATCAGCACGCGGCAGTCGGTCGGGCCGGCGAGGATCCGGCGCGTCGCCTCCAGGCCGTCCATGATCGGCATCCGGATGTCCATCAGGACGACGTCCGGGCGCAGGCGTCGTACGGCGTCCACTGCCTCGGCACCGTCCGCGGCCTCACCGACGACCTCGATGCCGCGGGCCTTGAGGATCATCTGGAACCCGGTTCGCACCAGAGCCTGGTCGTCTGCGATCACCACGCGGGTTGTCATGGGCGCTCCAGGGGGACCTTGGCGCGAACGCGGAACCCGCCACCCAGACGACGCCGGGCATCCAGGTCACCGCCGTATACGGCGACCCGCTGCTTCAGGCCGAGCAGACCTCGTCCGTCGCCGCCGGGAGCGGGCGGGCGGCCGCCGGTCAGGATGCTGGGGCCGGTGTTGAGGATCTCGACCCGGAGGGCGTGCGGTGCGTAGCGGACTGTCACCTCGGCCTTGACGCCGTCGCCGTGCTTCAGCGCGTTCGTCAGGGCCTCCTGGATGATGCGGTACGCCGTGACGTCGACGCCGGTGGGGAGTGGTCGGGGGTCACCGGACACCCGCACCTCCACAGGTAATCCAGCAAAGGCGATCCGGTCGATCAGCTCACTGAGGCGGCTCAGACTCGGCTGTGGCGACAGGGGTTCGTCGTCCTCACCTGAGGCCTTGGGCGCGAGCAGACCGAGCAGATGGCGCAGCTCGGCCATGGTGTCGCGGCCTGCGGCCTCTACTGCGAGTAGAGCGGCCTCCGCCTGTTCCGGCTCGGCTGCGAGGACCTGTCGCGCCGCACCGGCCTGGATGACCATGACGCTGACGTTGTGGCTCACGATGTCGTGCAGGTCGTGGGCTATCCGCGCCCGCTCCGCGTCGACCGCGTTGCGGGCGGCAGTCTCCCGTTCGCGCTCCAGCAACCACCCACGCTCCTCGAGCGCTCGAGTATGGGCCCGCCGGGCCCGGACGAGCGCGAACGCGAGCAGACCGGCCAGCACGGCCAGTGCCGCGGCAAGCAGCCATAGGGTGATCACGACATCCACTGTCCCAAAGCTGTTCGAGAAAGCGCATCATCCGCTCGGCGCACGCCGTACATCCGCAGGATGACAGCCGACGGAGATTACCTCGGCAGGCTGACGTCAGCGGCGCCTGACCGGCCCTAGCGTGAGCAGCATGACGGAGGACGCAGGCAACGAACAGGCGGTCGTACGACTCACCGCCGTGCGCAAGGAGTACGGCGAATCGGTCGCACTCGACGGAGTATCGCTGGAGATCCACGCCGGTGAGGCGGTCGCGGTGATGGGACCGTCCGGCAGCGGCAAGTCGACATTGCTCAGCATGGTGGCCGGACTCGACCGGCCGACGTCAGGAAGCGTCGTGGTGCACGGCGACGACCTGGGTTCGCTGAATGAGAAGGGACTGGCGTTGTTCCGGCGCCGCCGGATCGGCATGATCTTCCAGTTCTTCAACCTGCTGGACGACCTGTCTGCCCTCGACAACGTCGCACTGGCCGCCCAGCTCACCGGTACGTCGGCGCCGCACGCACGGAAGCGCGCACTCGAGCTCTTCGAGGAGCTGGGCATCGGCGGGCGGCGCAACACGTACCCGGCGCAGCTGAGTGGCGGTGAACGGCAGCGTGTCGCGGTCGCTCGCGCACTGATGAACCGTCCGGCGATTCTGCTCGCCGACGAACCCACTGGCGCGCTGGACACCCGCGCCGGCGAGCAGGTGATGGACCTCCTGCTGGACCTGAACCAGATCGGTCAGACGCTGCTCCTGGTGACCCATGACCAGCAGCTCGCGACACGGTGCGCCAGTCGAGTCATCGACTTCGTCGACGGGCAGATCGCCGGCGAGCGCAGTCTGGAGCGTACGTCGTGAGCGCCGTGTGGCCGGTGTCGCGAGCAGCGGTACGACGCCGCCGTGTGCAGACCGTGGTGATCGGTGTCGTCGTACTGCTGTCCACCACGATGATCGTGGTCGCACTGGGGTTGCTGGCCGCTTCCAGCGCTCCTTTCGACCACGCGTACTCGCGACAGAGCGGTGCACACCTGGTGGCGTCGTACGACCCGAGCAAGGTCAGCGACAGTCAGCTGACCAAGGCGGCCTCGGCTGCCGAGGCGTCGGCCGGGCCGTTCGCGATGGCGACGCTCGACCTCGGCGGTGGCGGCGGGATGTTCGGCGAACCGCAGTCTCTGGTGACGGTTGGGCGCGCGGACCCAGGTGGAGCGGTCGACCGCGTCAACGTGTGGAAGGGGCGCTGGGCGGACAAGCCAGGTGAGATCGTGATGAACCGCAATCCCACCGCGTCCGAGGGGCGCGGGGCGGCGGCGCTCGGATCGACTGTCAGCCTGGCGGGTCAGACGCTGACGATCGTCGGATTCGCGTACAGCGTCAGCCAATCGGCGGACGCGTGGGTCGCACCGGCGCAGATGACGTCGTTGAAGCCGACAGCCACGCAGATGCTCTACCGCTTCGCTCAGGCCGCGACCAACGAGCAGGTGTCTGCTGGTCAGTCCGCAGTGACGTCCGGACTGCCCTCTGGCGCGTTGGTGGGCACTCAGTCTTACCTCGGGCTCCGTGCACTCGCCACTGGTGAGCCGAACACGTTTGTCCCGTTCTTGATGGTCTTCGGCTGGCTGGGGCTGGCGGTGGCGGTACTGATCGTGGCCAACGTGGTCAGTGGTGCTGTGGTCGCCGGCTTCAAGCACATCGGCGTACTCAAGTCTCTGGGCTTCACGCCGACACAGGTGATGGCGGTCTACCTGACGATGATCTCCATCCCGGCGATCGTCGGGTGTGCAGGCGGGACTGTGCTGGGCAATGTGCTCGCAGAGTCCTTGCTGACAAGGGCTTTCGAGAACTACGGCGCCGATGGCGTCACCGTGCCGATCTGGGTGGACGTGGCGGTCGTGATCGGCGTACCGGTGCTGGTGGCGCTGTCTGCTCTGTTGCCTGCGCTACGAGCGCGGAGTCTGTCGGCGGCTCAGGCAATCAGCGCAGGTAGTGCACCGCGAGCCGGGCGCGGGCTGCGGGCACAGCGTTGGCTCAGTGGTACCCGGTTGCCGCGGTCGATTTCTCTTGGGCTCGGGCTTCCGTTCGCTCGGCCCGCGCGTACGGCGTTGACGCTGGCGGCCGTCGTACTCGGGGTGACCAGCGTGACGCTGGCGGTGGGGCTAGGGAAGTCGCTGACGGAGTACCAGACTGCAGCGAGTCGAGTGGACGCCGTGGACCTGTCGCTGTTCGCTCGCCCAACGGATGGCGGGCCGCCGTCGACCGATCCGGATGCGCCACCAGCGCCCAAGCTGAGCGATGCGGCGGACGAGGCGTTGGTGCGGTCGATTCCGGGCGCAGTGTCGGTGACAGCGAGCGCGAACCTTCCGATGCGGCTGGCTGGGACCAGTACGGACCTGCATGTGTCCTTCTATCGCGGGGACTTCCAGCAGCTGGGCTATCGGATGCTCGACGGGCGGTGGTTCGACGGTCCGGGGCAGGTGGTCGTTTCGGAGCGGTTCCTGCGGCAGCGTGGGCTGGCTGTCGGCGACACCATCACGCTGCAGTCGCAGGGCAAGACGGTCCGGGCACAGATCGTCGGGAAGGCGATGTACAACTCGGGCGACGAGGTGCTGTCGAACTGGCAGACGCTGGCACTGGTGGCGCCGACGCTGCGGGCGTCGCTGTACGAGATCAACGTCAAGCCTGGTACGGACCTGGACGCGTTCGTACAGGCGGTGCAGAAGGGCGATCCGGGTCTGATCGAGACAGAGGGACAGGAGGCCGGCACGTTCGTGGCGATCGTGCTGGCGACCGTCGTACTGCTGACGCTGATGCTGGGGACGGTCGCCGCGCTGGGCGTCTTCAACACCGTCATCCTCAACACCCGCGAACGACGCCGCGACCTCGGCATGCTCAAGTCGATCGGCATGACCCCCGCCCAGGTCACCGTCATGGTCGTCACCTCGATGGCTGCCCTCGGCGCGATCGGCGGCCTGCTCGGTATCCCGCTGGGCATCCTCGCCCACCGCCTGGTCGTCCCCGCGATGGCCAACGGCGCCCAGGTCGAGATCCCGCCCTTCATGCTCGACGTCTACCCCTGGTCCCTGCTGGCCCTGCTGATCCTCGCCGGCATCCTCATCGCGGCAGCCGGCGCCTACCTCCCCGCCCGCACAGCCGCCCACACCACCATCGCCAAGGTCCTGCACAACGAATAGGACGGTCGATATCGGTTTGCTTGATGGGCTCGGGTCGGGCTGACTTGGGGGATGGATCAGGTGGTGGCGAACAACCGGGTGGTTTGGGAGCAGGCTTCGGTGAAGCATGTTCGGGAGTACGACGAGCTGCTCGAGGAGGCTCGAGGCGACGGGCTGCTGTTCGAGCGGGAGCGGGAGTTGCTTCAGCCGGTGCTGGCCGGGCAGCCGGTTGTCGTGCATCTGCAAAGTGGGCATGGGTTGGACGACATCGGGCTCATCAAAGCCGGCGCGCGGAGCGTCATCGGGATCGACTACAGCTCGGTGGCTGCGGGTGCGGCGCAACGGCGTGCTCGGGAGCTGGGCATGGCCTGTCATTACCTGGTGGCCGAGGTGCCCGGCGTACCGGTGAAGGATGGATGTGCGGACCTCGTCTACACCGGCAAGGGTGCGCTGATCTGGATGCGCGACCTCGACGCGTGGGCGCGGGACATCGCGCGGGTACTGCGGCCCGGCGGCCGCCTGTTCGTGTACGAAGCCCACCCGGCTGTCCCGTTGTGGACCTGGGACGAGGACGAACCGCGGATCCGGCCGGACCGCAGCTACTTCGCCGAATCGCACGTCAACGACACGTTCCCCGGCAACGGCGCCCGTGAATGGCAGTGGAACCTCGGCCAGATCGTCACCGCGATCACCGAGGCCGGCCTGCACCTCGAGGCCCTCGAGGAGTACGCCGAACCGTTCTGGCGACCGCAGGACGACACGAACGCCGCCGCGTGGTCCGGCCGCCTCCCCAACGCCTATGCATTACTGGCGCGGCGCTGACCCCGGATCATCAGGTACTCGGCCGGCAGCAGGAGGCGTGCAGATCCAGAAGTGTTGTTCCGCTCGAACAGGTCGATCAGGTCATCGCGCAGAGCCGGCCACCGATCGCCCAGCGCCTCCCGAGCGAGCATGACCGGGCCGAACTGCGTGCCGTAACACTTCACCGCCTCGACGACCGAAGGATGGTGGATCACGCAGACCTCACGACTGAACGACAACTCGATCCCCGGGAACAACGACCGCACAGTCTCCTCGGAACCCCAGGCCAGCGGCGGATCGACGTACTCCGGGGCAGGCGGACCATAAGCACCCACCGCGCGGAAGAACTCCCCGATCGTCCCCTCCGGCGTCCACGCACACACCCCGAGCCGGCCGCCCGGCCGTAGTACGCGAGCGATCTCAGCGGCGACGACCTCGTGGCGCGGCGCGAACATGCAGCCGAAGCTCGAGAGCACCACGCCGAAGCTCGCGTCCGGGAAGGGCAGGTCCTCGGCATCACCTTCGACCCAGTCGATCCCGAGCCCGGCCCCGCGCTCGCGGGCCTTCGCCAGCATGGCCGGCGTGAGATCAAGCCCGGTGACGTGAGCACCGATCCGGGCGGCGGGAATGGTCGCGTTCCCCGTCCCACAGGCCACGTCCAGGACGTCCTCACCGGCCCGAACAGCCAACGCGTCCACCAGCCGCTGCCCGACCTCGTACAACCCTTCCGCACGCATCATCGCGTCGTAGTCCCCGGTGGCCCACGTGGTCCGGACCGACTCCTTGTACTGCGCGAACCTCTGCATGGCACCACCATCGACCCCAAGCTGCCTCGGCCGCGTCACCCGAACAGGCCATCCGCTAGAGCAAACCCAGCCCCGTCGCCCGCGAGACGGCCGCCGCGCGAGTCGAACAGTCGAGCCGCGTGAAGATGTTGGCCACGTGCCGATGCACGGTGTGTTCGCTGATCACCAGTTGCCCAGCGATCTCCCGGTCCCCCAGTCCCTCGGCGATCAACCGCAGTACGTCGAGCTGACGCGCGCTCAGGACTGCGGTTCGATCGGCCAACCCCAGCTCGCCGAGCAACGATCGTTGGTCCTGCCGTGGGACGGGGATCGCCGCGAGCCCCGCACGAGCCTCGCGGCGGGCGGCCTCGGTCCGGCCGAGCGACAGCAGGCTGCGGGCGAGTTCCAACCGGCAATGCCCCGCCTCGAACGGAGCGATTCCGTCGTACAGATCAGCAGCATCCTCGAAGTCCTCGCAGGCCTCTTCGTGCTCGCCACGAGCCGCCGCGTGGATGCCCTGAGCGAACCGCGCCGCCGCCCGCATCGGCCGCGTCCGCAGCGAATCGGCGATCGAGCAGAACTCGGCGAGATGGACCGCAGTCGACCCGTGCTCACCCAACGCCGCGTCGGCTCGAACCAGAAGCTCCAGCGGCCAAGCACGGCTGACCGAACCAGGCGGGATCCGCCGCAGCATCCGTTCCAGTACGTCGCGCGCCGCCGCCGGATCGCCCCGGTCGAGGCTGAGCTCAGCCAGCCCGCGCTTGGCCAGCGGATGCCACGGAACCTCGTTGAACAAGGCCTCCGCCTGCTCAACCTCGCCCTGCCGCCGACGCAGCTCGCCAAGGCGTACGACGGCCTCGGCCCGCCAGTACGGGCGCTTGGCAGTGAGGTCCTCGTGGGCCTCGATCAACTCCCGCTCGGCCCCGATCCAGTCGCCGTGCCAACCGAGGATCGCCGCGTAATGCGCCCGGCAGACCCCGGTGACGAACCGCGCTTCCATCCGCCGGCTGAACTCCTCGACCTGCTGGCACCACTGCGCCCCGCGCTCGTAGTCCCGGATCTCTTCGCACGCGGAGATCAACCGGCAACATGTCCACGCCGCCGGCGCGAGATTCTCGTACTCCCCGCCGAGGGCAGCCGCCGTCGCCTCGTCCAGGCAGCGCATGCCCCGCTCGACCGCACCGTCCTCCACCAGCGCAAGCCCTTCGGTGGCCAGACTGAACATCTCCAGATCGACGGCCTGATGCCGGCGACCGAGTTCCTGAGCCTGTACGGCGAGCTCGCGCGCGCGACCGGTGTCATGCCGACCGAGGGCGACATGCGCCTCGAACACCCGGAGCCATCCGAGTTCCGCGCAGGGCTCCAGGTCGTCGAGCAGGCGAGCGGCCCGGTTGAACCAGCCCTCGGCGACCGCACCGGCACCGTGAAATTCGTTGTGGTCGTCGCCGAGCCACAACGCCATCCTGGCCGCGGCCCGCTCGTCCCCGGCCTGCCGGTAGAGCCGGAACGCCTGCTCCCGCGCATCCAGACAGGCAGGCACGTCCTCGAGCCACCACGTCGCCCAGCTCAGCCCTTCGAGGGCCGCGGGTGTCGTCGCGGTCTCCAGAGCTCGCTCGAACTGGGCGCGAGCGGCCGACCAGGCTCCGCGCGTCAGCGCAGCCCGGCCGGCCATCAGGAGGTCGTCGTGCGCGGTTTCTCCCATGCTGGCCGGATCATGATCCCGGCCACGGTCCCCGCGCAAGGCTCAGAGGTACGGCAGCAGCTCCGCCTCTTCGCGATCCAGGTGCGCGTTGAGCTGAGCGATCAGCTCGTCGACCTGGGGCAGGACCTCCGCCGCCGGAGTCGCGGCCAACTGCTCCAGCTCCTCCAGCAGTACGGCGATCTTGTCGTGCTCGACCTCCAGTACGGCGATGACCTCGGCCAGCTCGGGGTGCTGCTGGAGCAGCGCCGGGAACAGACCGGTCGACTCGCCGGTGTGGTGATAGTGCAGGCCCTGGCAGACGGTCAGGCAGTTGATCTGAAGCTGAGCGCCCAGCGTGCCGGACTTGGCAACCTCGGCCCGGATCAGGGAAAGCTCTCGCCGAAACGCCGAGTGGATGGTCTTCAACGCCTCGGCAAAGGACCCGCGCTCGGCGCCCGGTGGGGGCCCCGGGCGCTGGACGAGGGCTACCACCGGAATGGTCCGGGTAGTGCGGGCCTGGTAGTCGCCCCACCCCGGATCGGCCTCGACGAGTCGCGCGAAGACCTCGTCGCGCTCGGCGCCACGCAGTACGACTGCCGTGGCCGGATAGCTGAACAGACCGAGGTCGACGGTGACCTCGGGCTGCGCGAGC
The DNA here is from genome assembly GCF_036226565.1 of Kribbella sp. NBC_00709. Taxonomy (GTDB): domain Bacteria; phylum Actinomycetota; class Actinomycetes; order Propionibacteriales; family Kribbellaceae; genus Kribbella. Next base: position 3,381,451 of record NZ_CP108996.1, on the reverse strand, counting down.
AGGTTGTGGTACCAGGCCGGGTGCTTGGGACTGCCGCCGGCCGAGCCGACGACGAGCACCCGGTCGCGATCCGGGTAGTACCCGAGGATCGCGGTGCGCGGCTGCCCGGAGCGCGCGCCAGTTGTTGTCAGGAGCAACAACCTGGAGTTCTCGAAGGGTCCGCCGACCTGGCCGGCGTTGCTCCGGAACTCGTCGATGAGCTGTGCGGTGAAATCGTTCAGGATTCGCTTCTCTCGTGTCGTGAAAGGAAATGCAGACGGGGAGAGAAACGCCCGGTGGGGCCCGCGCGGCGTTCAGAACGCAGCCGGGACCCCAACTCGTGAATGGCTGGAAGCAGCCGACCCGGCAGTCACGCCGCGATCGTACCCAAGCCCGCAGGCCAACCCAAGCAGGAGACAATGTCTACGTGTCATTGCCCGCGAGGCTCGTCCAAGCCGGGGTCGAACTCCTGGAGGAGGAGGGCCTCGGCAATCTCACCCTGCGCGCGAT